>NZ_BHYL01000162.1 GCF_003851725.1 Cellulomonas algicola
CCGGCACGAGCTCGACGATCTCTACGGCACGGTCCTCGTCGAGGCGATGGACGCCGACATCACCGTCCTCACGGGTGCGGACCCGCCACGGATCCTGCCCGCCGCGGTCGTCGGCCGGCTCGCGGGCGACCTGCGTGCCGCCGGGCAGACCGTGGTCGCCGATCTGTCGGGACGGGCCGCCGCGGCCTTCGCGGACGCCGGCGGGGCGGTGCTCAAGATCAGCCACGAGGAGCTGCTGGACGGCGGGTTCGCCGACTCCGACAGCCTCGACGACCTGCGCGACGGCGCCCGACGGCTCGTCGAGCGCGGGCTCGAGGCCGTCGTGGTGTCGCGCGCGGGCGAGCCGGTCCTCATCGTCACCGCGAAGGAGGTGCGCGAGGTGTCGCCGCCGCCGATCACGGTCGTCGACCACCGGGGCGCGGGCGACTCGATGACGGCAGGCATCGCCGTCGGGCTCGGTCGCGGCCTCACCCTGGCGGAGGCGGTCCGCCTCGGCGCGGCCGCAGGCGCGCTCAACGTGACGCGTCGCGGTCTGGGCACCGGCCGCCGCGAGCAGATCGAGCGCTTCGCGCGCCGCGTCGTCGTCCGACCCGCCGACGAGTCGTCCTGAGGGCGCCGCCGACCCCGCCACGGGAGCGACGTCGCCGACCACCATGGGGCGTCCGTGTCGGGCCCGCGACCGCGCATCACGACGGTTCGCCGCCGGTCGACCCCGACCCCCAACGGGAGACGGACGCCGCCGGCCGGGGACGGCCGCCCGTCGTCGCGGCCCTCGCACGGCCGGTGGCGCGCGACCCGGGCCTCGGTACCGCCGGTGTGCGCGATCCGGTCACCAGACCCGGTTCGCGCGACACCGGGACACGGGACACGGGACACGGGACAGGGGACACGGGACACGGGACACCGGGACGCCCGGCATCCGTCGTGGATGACGCAGCGTCGCGACCCGGGGCTGAGGACCGGTGGAGCGCGTCATGGGTCACCAGGCCCAGGTCGACACCCGGCGGACAGGCAGAGCGGGGCCACGCCTTGCCGGGCGGCGCGGGTCGGGGCGGGGCGCGTCGGGCGGGGCGCGTCCGGCGGGTCGGGTCACGTCGGGCGGGTCGGGTCACGTCGGGCGGGTCGGGGCGGGGCGCGTCGGGTGGGTCGGGTCGCCGCCACGTCGGGCGTGCCCGGTCGGGTGGGGCCGCCTCAGG
>NZ_BHYL01000163.1 GCF_003851725.1 Cellulomonas algicola
GGCGCGGGGACGGGCGGAGATGCGGGCGCGGGCACGAGTGCTGGCGCAGGCGCGGGCGCAGGCACCGGCTCGGCCGACGGCGGCCCGCCGCGGCAGCGCGTGCGGTGCGTCCGGACCGGCCCCGACGCGGCCGACGTCGAGATCGCCGGCGTCGTGCACCCGGTCCGCGTCGCCGTCGCCGGGGACGTCACCTGGGTCGCCGTCGACGGTGCGACGCACGACGTCCGCGTCCGCAGCCGGGCCGAGCAGCTCGCCGACGCGCGCACGGCAGGCCCGGGCGGCGACGGCCCGAGCGCCCCCGAGGTCCGCGCGCCCATGCCCGGCGTCGTCGTCGCCGTCGACGTCGCGACCGGCGACGAGGTCGTCGCCGGTCAGCCCCTGCTCACGATCGAGGCGATGAAGATGGAGCACCGCCTCGCCGCCCCCCGCGACGGCGTCGTCACCCTCACGGTCCGACCGGCCGACCGGGTGCAGCTCGACCACGTGGTCGCGACCGTCACCCCCCACGAAGGGACCGCACCATGAGCCACGACCTCACCCCCGAGCAGCGCAAGCTTCGCGACGAGGTGCGCGACTTCGCCGACCACGTCGTCGCGCCCGCCGCGTACGAGTACGACACGAAGCGCGAGCTGCCGTACGAGATCCTCGCGCAGATGGGGGAGATGGGGCTGTTCGGCCTGCCCTTCCCGAAGGAGCACGGCGGCCAGGGCCGCGACATGTTCGACCTGTGCCTCGCGGTCGAGGAGCTCGGGCGCGTCGACCAGTCGATCGGCGTGACGCTCGAGGCGGGCGTCGGGCTCGGGGCCATGCCCGTCTACCGGTTCGGGACGGACGCGCAGAAGGAGGAGTGGCTGCCGACGCTCACGTCGGGCCGCGGGCTCGCGGCGTTCGGGCTGACGGAGGCCGACGCCGGGTCGGACGCGGCGGGCACGCGCACGACGGCTCGTCTGGAGGGCGGCGAGTGGGTCATCGACGGCAGCAAGCAGTTCATCACCAACTCCGGCTCCGAGATCACGCGGCTCCTGACGATCACGGCGGTGACGGGCGAGCGCACGCGTGACGACGGCACGACCGCGAAGGAGCTGTCGGCGATCCTCGTCCCCGCCGGCACGCCGGGGCTGACGGTCCTGCCCGCCTACGACAAGGTCGGCTGGCACACGTCGGACACCCACCCGCTGCGGTTCGAGGACCTGCGCGTCCCCGAGGAGAACCTGCTCGGGACGCGCGGGCGCGGGTTCGCGCAGTTCATCCAGGCGCTCGACGAGGGTCGCGTCGCGATCGCGGCGCTCTGCACGGGCGCCGCGCAGGGCTGCCTGGAGGAGGCGATGCGGTACGCCCGCAGCCGGAACGTGTTCGGCCACCCCATCGGCGAGAACCAGCACATCGCGTTCAAGCTCGCCCGCATGGAGGCACGCGTGCACGCCGCACGGCTCGCCTGGTACGAGGCCGCGCGGCTGCTCGTCGCGGGCCAGCCGTTCAAGCTCGAGGCGAGTCTCGCGAAGCTGCTCGGCAGCGAGGCGGCGATGGACAACGCGCGCGACGCGACGCAGATCTTCGGCGGGTACGGCGTCCTCAACGAGAACCCGGTCGCGCGGCACTACCGCGACTCGAAGATCCTGGAGATCGGCGAGGGCACGACGGAGGTGCAGCTCATGGTCATCGCGCGCGAGCTCGGGTTCGCCGGCTCGGGGGTGAGCACGCGGTGACCGACGTCGTGCAGCGGGGGCTGTACTACGACGAGCTCGAACCGGGCACCCGCTACCTGCACCGCCCCGGACGCACCCTGACCGAGGCGGACAACGTGCTGTTCAGCACGCTGACGATGAACACGCAGGCGCTGCACCTCGACGCCGCGTGGTCCGCGGACCAGCCGTTCGGGCAGCGGCTCGTCAACTCGATGATGACGCTCGCGGTGCTCGTCGGGGCGTCCGTCACGCAGCTCACGCAGGGCACGATCGTCGCGAACCTCGGGTTCACCGAGGTCCGGTTCCCGCACCCTCTCTTCCACGGCGACACGCTGTACTCCGAGACCGTCGTCGTCGCGAAGCGGCCCTCGACCTCACGGCCTGGCCAGGGCGTCGTCACCCTCGCGCACACCGGCCGCAACCAGGACGGCGCCGTCGTCGCCGAGGCCACCCGGACCGTCCTGTTCTGGACGAAGGAGGCGGCGCCGTGAACCTCGACCCGGGGCGCGGGGGGACCAGAAGCTTCGCGCTCGGCCCGGCGATCCTGTTCTGCCCCGCGGACCGGCCCGACCGGTACGCCAAGGCCGCCGAGCGGGCCGACGCCGTCATCCTCGACCTCGAGGACGCCGTCCTGCCCGACGCCAAGCCCGGAGCCCGTGACGCGCTGCGCGCGACGCCGCTCGACCCCGACCGCACGATCGTCCGCGTCAACGCGGCCGGCACCCCCGACCTCGTCGAGGACCTGCACGCGCTCGCGGGCACGCCCTACCGGACCGTCATGCTCGCCAAGACGGCCGACCGCGCCGACGTGCGCGAGCTGGCCGCCTACGACGTCGTCGCGCTCGTCGAGACCGCCCAGGGCGTCGTCGACGCCGACGCCATCGCGGCCGAGGCGAACGTCGTCGCGCTCATGTGGGGCTCCGAGGACCTCGTCGCGTCGCTCGGCGGCACGTCCACCCGGCGACCCGACGGCACGTACCGGGACGTCGCCCGACACGCCCGCTCGACCGTCCTGCTCGCCGCGGGCGCGCACGGCAAGGCCGCGATCGACGCGGTGCACGTCGACCTCGACGACCTCGACGGCCTCGCCGCGGAGGCCTCCGACGCCGCCGCGAGCGGCTTCACCGCGACCGCGTGCCTCCACCCGCGCCAGGTCGACGTCGTCCGAGCCGCCTACCGCCCGACCGACGAGCAGGTCGCGTGGGCGCGTGCGGTGCTCACCGCTGCACAGGGCGAGCGAGGAGCGTTCCGCTGGGAGGGCCGCATGGTCGACGCCCCGGTCCTCCGTCACGCCGAGGACGTCCTGCGCCGCGCGCGCCCGTAGCGTCCGGACACTGATCCAGGCGATGACGGCGGGCACCACGACGGCCGTGCCGGCACGACGACGACGTCGTCCCGCACCGGCGATGGCGCACTGCGGCACCCCGGCGACCGCGACCGCGATCACCACCCGCGCCGCCCCGGCGCGCAGCAGACCGACACCGTCGGGCGCGGTCTCATGCGCCGTCGACGGGCTTCGCGGACGCGCCGAGCACGGTCACGCTGCCCGACGACGACACCGCGACCGCGACGATGACGACGGCCCGCACCCGGAGCGCGGTGCGCCACCCGGGCTGGCCGACCAGGTCCGCGACCACGGGGTCGACGAACCGCAGGGGATCGTCCGCCGACATCGAGGAGATCGTGACGTCGGCGTCCAGGGAGAGCACCGCGACGCTGCCGCCCTCCACGGCGAACGTGCGAGAGGCGCCGCCTGGACCGAACGGATCGGCCCGGTCTCCCCACGGGTCGACGGTGACCGACTGCACGACCGCGCCGAGATCCCCGAGCAGAAGGTCGCTGCGCACGTCGTCGAGCGCCCCGAGCTCCGCGATCGGGCCGGTCTCGCCGGTCCGGACGTAGTGCTGCACCGCCGCGAGACCGTCCTGCGCGCGGGCCAGGTCGGCCTCCTGCGGCGCGTGCGGCGCGTCCTGGTCGCCCCGGTGCAGGACGGTGCCCTCCGTGACGGTCGTCTCCGCCAGGACGTGCCAGCCGTCGAGGACGTCGCGCCGCTCGGACAGCCGCAGCAGCGGCGGCGCAGTGGCGTCACCTTCCTTGCGCGTGACCTCGACGTGGAACAGCGGGTAGCGCGCGAACGAGGGGTTGAGCTCCTCGAGCGTCGTCAGCCCGTACGTCGAGCCGTCGACGGGCGTGCCGTCCTGTGCCGCACGCGCGAGCTCCACGCGTGTCTCGAACTGCTGCGCCTCGAGCTCCGGGCCGCTGAGCACCGCCGCCCACGCGGCAGGATCGCCCGCGGCAGCCGCCGCCGCGGCCACGCTGTACGGGTGCGGGCTCGGGTCGGGTGCGTCGCGTTCGGTGTCCGTCACTGCGAGCCGCTCGGGCTCGGACGGACGGATCGCGACGCCTGGTCGTGTGACGCAGCCGGTCACGCTCATGGCGGTCGCGACCGCGACGACCGAGGCGAGACCGGTGACCCGTGACCGCCTCGCGACGTGCGCGGCCGCGATGCGCGAGCGTCCGACGACGCCCCGACCACTCGCGCTGACCTCGTCCGACCCCACCCCGCCCGGCGAGCCCTGCGGACCTCGACGGCGCAGCAGGAAGATCCCGACCGCGACGAGGGCCCCTCCCGTGACGGCCGTCGCGGTGGCGACGAGGAAGGCCGACGCCACCTCCACGCCCACGACGACGTCGAGACGGGCCCCGGGTTCGGCCGCGACCGCGGTGACCGCCACCGGGTCGTCGGTCAGCACGACGTCCAGCTCCCGGGTGCCGGCCCCGCGGTCGTCGGCTGCCCAGAAGGTCGCGGAGGCGAGGTCGCCAGGTGCGTCGTCCATGCGTCCGCGCACCTCACCCGCCGGTCGGCCGTCGGTACCGGCACGGAGAACCACGAAGCGTCGGGTCGTCGAGACGTAGGAGGCGACGTCGACCGGGTGCGCCGCGCCCACGAGGACGTCGCCGCGGTCGGCGTGCGCCTCGACGTGCAAGGTCACCCCGCTGAGCGGGACGAGGTCGTGCGGCACGACGACGGCGCGGACGCCTGCGGGCGCCGCGAGCGGGCGGAGGTCGGCACGGTCGTCCGGTCCGACGACGGCAGCGGCCGCCGTCCCCAGCAGGAGCGGAACCGTCCCGAGGACGAGGCAGAGCAGAGCGATGACACGGCGCATTCGGGCCCCCTTGGAGTGATCGGGGCCAAAGGTAGGGAGCCCTGCGACAGGCCCGTCAGGTTCATCCACAGGCCCCGTCGAGGGCCCGTCGTCGCGCCTGAGACCAGGCCGCGCCTGCGCGCGTTCCTGACGTCCTGCGGGTGCCGTCCACCAGGCCTACCGTCGGAGAACCCGTGGGGCAGCGGCGGGGGTGAGCACGGACTCGGTGGAGGACCCCATGAGCACCACCGACGAGCAGGGCGACGCAGGACGCGACGACGAGACGCAGGAGCTGGCCGAGGGCGGCGGCGTGGGCGTCGGCTCGGGAGAGCCGAACACGTTCGAGCCTGAGGAGGACCCGGAGGCCCCGGCGGCCGGACCGACCGACTGACCGTCGTCGGTCCGCGCGCGCCAACGCCGCACGGACGACGTCGAGACCGACATGGATGCTGTGCGGAGGCCGTGGACGGCAGCCATGTCGGTATCGACCGACGCCCGCGAGCGCGACGCCGCCCACGCGCGCCGCGGTCAGCAGGTTCTCAGCACGTAGCCGTCGTCCTCGGGGGTGCGCAGCTCGACGTCGCGCAGGATCGTGGAGACCGGCTGCCGGGGGTCGGCGCACGCGGGCGTCCACGCGTCGACGTCGTACTCCACGTCGATCACCGCCGCGCCGTACACGTCGGTGTAGGCCGCGCACTCGTCGTACCGGCGGCACTCCTCGGCGACCGCGAAGTCGAACCCGGCCTCGTCGCGTCCGCGCGCTCCGAGCTCGGGCGCGTTCTTCTGACCCACCGCGAGTCCCGCGGCGTGCCCGACGATCACCAGGCGGGCCGCGAGGTCGAGCGCCCCGTCCATCGTCAGCCGGCCGTCCGAACGGGTCCACGAGTCCAGGTTGTCCAGCTCGACCGCGTCGAAGCCGCGCTGCGCGCACGCGGTCACCTGCGCGCCGACCACCTCCGCGATCGCAGCCCTCTTGGCGGCCGTCGACGTGTCCAGCAGCAGCTCGTCCGGCCAGCCCGGGTCGACGACGGGGTCGCCCGCCGCGTCCTGCAGCACGAGGTCGGGGTGCTGCCCGAGCCACGTGTCGCGTGCGTCGGGCTGGGTCTGGAAGCCGTTGACGTAGCAGCCCGACCACAGCCCCGGCGCGGGGGTGTCGGTCACGTCCCGCACCACCCCGCCGATCCCTGCGGGGGGCGCGTAGCCGCCGCCGAGCTGGTAGTCGACGACCACGCCCGCGGGCGGTCCCGGACGGGGAGCCGTCGCCGGCGGTGCCGCGTCGCTCGGCAGCGGTGCGGCGGAGACCTGCGGGACCGCGGCGGGTGACCGGGTCGTGTCCGAGGGGTCGAGCGCAGGGCCGCGGCTCGCGGGCTCACCGGTGCACGCCGACGTCAGCGTCAGCGCGACCGCCACCAGGACGGCCTTCGCGCGTCCGCCGCCTCGTCTCACCCTCGACGCCCGCCTCTCCCGCGCACCGCCTGTCGGCGGGACCCCTGCGACGTCCGTCTGCTCGCCGGTGCACTCTACGGGCGGCCCGGCCTCAGGTCGGGTCTAGGCGGACGCGGTCCCGTCGCGTGCGGGCACGTCGCGGCGCGCCGGGCCGTCGTACCGGCTCAGCGGGCGGATGAGGGAGTTCGACGCGAGCTGCTCCATGACGTGCGCGGTCCACCCGACGACGCGCGCGGCGGCGAACAGCGGCGTGAACGTGGGGGTGTCGAACCCCATGAGGTGGTAGGCCGGGCCGGTGGGGTAGTCGAGGTTCGGCAGGATGCCGGTGCGCGCCGTCATGGCGTCCTCGAGCGCGACGTACAGGTTGAGCAGGTCCTGCCGGTCGTAGTGCGCGACGAGCTGCTCGAGCCAGCGCCGCATGGTGGGGACGCGGGAGTCGCCGTGCTTGTAGACGCGGTGCCCGAACCCCATGACCTTGCGCTTGGCGGCCATCTCCTCGTCGAGCCACGACGCGGCGCGTGACGCGGAGCCGATCTCGGCGAACGTCGCCATGACGGCCTCGTTCGCGCCGCCGTGCAGCGGGCCCTTGAGCGCGCCGACGGCGCCCGTGACGGCGGAGTGCAGGTCGGACAGGGTCGAGGCGATGACGCGCGCGGTGAACGTGGACGCGTTGAAGGAGTGCTCGGCGTAGAGGATCAGCGACACCTCGAACGCCTTGACGACGACCGCGTCGGGGACCTCGCCGAACGTCATCCAGAAGATGTTCTGGGCGAAGGGCAGGTCGTCGCGCGCGGGGATCGGCTCCTGGCCGCGGCGCCGGCGCTGGTCGATCGCGACGACCGCGGGCAGCTGCGCGAGCAGCTGGACCGACTTGGCGAGGTTCGCCTCGGGCGACGGGTCATCGGCGCGCGGGTGGTGCGCGCCGATGACGCTCACGGCGGTGCGGACGACGTCCATCGGGTGGCACGTCGTGGGCAGCGCGAGCACGGCCTCGACGACGGGCTCGGGGAGCGTGCGCTGCGACCGGCCGCGGCCCTGGAAGGCGGCGAGCTCGTCGGCGTTCGGGAGCTCGCCGTGCCACAGCAGGTACGCGACCTCCTCGAAGAGGCAGCGCTCGGCGAGCTGGTCGACGGGGTAGCCGCGGTACAGCAGCGAGTTGCTGTCGGGGTCGACGGACGAGATCGCGGTCGTGTCCACGACCACACCCGCGAGCCCCTTGTGGATCTCGGTCATGCACAGCCTCCATCGCCGTTGACGGAAATTGCACGGACGCCCGGTGCGCGGGCGCTACAGCCTGAAGTTGAACACGCCCTCGTCGAACCGGTTGTAGGACGCGTAGTCGAGCAGGTCGTAGAGCTCGGCGCGCGTCTGCATGCGGTCGAGCACCCCTTCCTGCGTGCCGGTCGCGAGGATCTCGTCGAGGCCGGCGACCGCGGCGCCCATCGCGAGCCGCAGCAGCGTGACGGGGTAGATGACGATGTTCATGCCGAGGTCGTCGAGCTCGTGGGCGGTGAGCAGCTTCCCCTTGCCGAACTCGGTCATGTTGGCGAGCAGGGGGACGTCGAGCGCGTCGCGGAACGCCGCGAACTCGTCGGGGCTCGTGAGCGCCTCGGGGAAGACCGCGTCGGCACCGGCGTCGACGAGCGCGTGCGCGCGGTCGATCGCGGCGTCCAGCCCGGCGACGGCACGTGCGTCGGTCCGGGCGACCACGAGGAAGTTCGGGTCGCGACGGCCGTCGACCGCGGCGCGGATGCGGCGCAGCGCGGTCTCCTCGTCGACGACGTCCTTGCCGTCGAGGTGGCCGCACCGCTTGGGGTTGACCTGGTCCTCGATGTGGCAGCCCGCGAGACCGGCGTCCTCGAGGCCCTGGACGGTGCGCGCGACGTTCATCGGTTCGCCGAAGCCCGTGTCGGCGTCGACGATCGACGGCAGGTTGCTCTGCCGCGCGATCTGACCCGCCCGCAGCGTCACCTCGCTCGCCGTCGTCAGGCCGATGTCCGGCAGCCCCAGGTCCGCCGAGATCACGGCTCCGGACACGTAGACCCCGTCGAACCCCTTGGACTCGATGAGCCGGGCCGACAGCGGGTTGAAGGCTCCCGGCAGACGCAGCAGCCGCCCCGACCCGAGGGCCTCGCGCAGGGCGACGCGCTTCTCCGCGGCGGTCGTCGTCGCGTACAGCATCAGAAGAGTCCTCCCGGGGAACGGACGGCGTCGAGGACCGCGGCGGGTGCGACGAGCGTGAGGCCCGCGAGCTCGTCGGGCCCCAGGGACGGCAGGCGCTGCGCGACGTCGAGGAACCGTGCCACCTCGGCCTCGCCCAGCACGTCGGTCGCGAGCGTGCGGAACTTCTCGACGTACTGCGGGCGTGCGAACGGGCGCGCGCCGAGCGGGTGCGCGTCGGCGACGGCGATCTCCTCGACGACCACCTCGCCGCTGGTCGTCGTGATCTCCAGACGCCCGCCGAACGCCTTCTGCGCGGGGTCGGTCGAGTGGTAGCGCGCCGTCCACGCGGGGTCCTCGGTCGTCGTGATCTTGCGCCACAGCTCCACGGTGTCCGGGCGGGCCGCGCGCGACGACGCGTACGAGTCGACGTGGTGCCAGCGCCCGTCCTGCAGCGCCACCGCGACGATGTACGGGATCGAGTGGTCGAGCGTCTCGCGCGACGCGGTCGGGTCGTACTTCTGCGGGTCGTTCGCGCCGGACCCGATGACGTGGTGGGTGTGGTGCGAGGTGTGGAGCACGATCGACGCGACGTTCGCCGGGTCCGCCAGGTCGGGGCGCTCCCGGTGCAGCCGGCGGGCCAGGTCGATGAGCGCCTGCGACTGGTACTCCGCCGAGTGCTCCTTGGTGTACGTGTCGAGGATCGCCGTCTTCGGCTCGCCCGGGCCCGGCAGCGGCACGTCGTACGACGCGTCCGGACCGTCGAGCATCCATGCGACGACGCCGTCCTCGCCCTCGTAGATCGGGCTCGGCGCGCCCTCGCCGCGCATCGCCCGGTCGACGGCCTCGATCGCGACCTTCCCCGCGAACGCGGGGGCGTACGCCTTCCACGACGAGATCTCGCCCTTGCGGGACTGCCGCGTCGCGGTCGTCGTGTGCAGCGCCTGCCCGACGGCCTGGAACGTGACGTCGGGCGCGAGGCCCAGCAGCGTGCCGAGGCCAGCGGCCACCGACGGGCCGAGGTGCGCGACGTGGTCGATCTTGTGCGCGTGCAGGCTGATCGCCCGCACCAGGTCCACCTGGATCTCGTACCCCGTGGCGATCGCGCGCACGAGGTCCGCGCCGGACCGGCCGACGTGCTGCGCGACCGCGACGAGCGGCGGGATGTTGTCGGCCGGGTGCGAGTAGTCCGCCGCCAGGAACGTGTCGTGGTAGTCGAGCTCGCGCACCGCGACACCGTTGGCCCACGCGGCCCACTCCGGGGAGACGCGCACGTCGGGCGCCAGGCCGGAGACGGTCGACCCGTGCCGCGCCGACGACGCGGCGTGCGGGTGCGCGACGGCCTGCGCGCGCGCGGCGACGACGGGCGAGCGGGTGAGGGACGCGGCGGTCACGGCCGCGTTGTCGATCACGCGGTTGACGACCATGTCGACGACGTCGTCGGGCACCGGGACCGGGTCTGCGGCGACCTCCGCGATCGCCCACGCGAGCTGGTCGGTGCGCGCCAGGCGGTCGGCGCTCGGGTGCACGCGCAGGTGGTGTGTGCGGGGCAACGTGCCTCCGTCCCTCGTCGGGCGTGCCGCGGCCCGTCGGCCACGACGACGCCGACCGC
>NZ_BHYL01000164.1 GCF_003851725.1 Cellulomonas algicola
CCGCCCGGCCGGCCCCGCCGGCCCGACACACCCGGCCGGCCCCGCCGCCTCCACCCGCACCCCACGACCCCGGCACCCGCCCTCAGAACCGCACCCCGCAGGAGGCACCATGAGCATCGACGTCTCGTTCCTCGGCGCGACGAGCCGCACCGCGGACACGTCGGGCACGAAGGGCCCCACCAAGGAGCTCGACAAGCAGGCGTTCCTCGACCTGCTCGTCGCCCAGCTGCGCAACCAGGACCCGTCGGCCCCGATGGACTCGTCGCAGCTCATGACCCAGACGACCCAGCTCTCCACGATGGAGTCGCTGGTCGCCCTGGCCGACACGCAGCGCGAGTCGTTCGCGCTGCAGATGCGGATGTCGGCAGCCCAGCTCGTCGGGCAGCAGATCACCTGGACCGACGCGGACGGGGCCGAGAAGTCGGGCACCGTCACCGGCGTGTCCTACGCGGGCCCTGTGCCCACCGTGAAGGTCGGTGACACGGACGTCACCCTCGACGCGGTCTCCTCGGTGGCTCCTGCCGCCGTCGCGCCTGCCACCCCCGCCACCACCGCCTGACCCCGCGCAGCACCCCTGCCGAAAGGAACCACCGCCATGCTCCGCTCGCTCTTCTCCGGCATCTCCGGTCTGCGCGCCCACCAGACCCAGCTCGACGTCACGGGCAACAACATCGCGAACGTCAACACCACGGGCTTCAAGTCGTCGCAGACGCAGTTCCAGGACACGCTCAGCCAGATGCTCCAGAACGGTGCGGGCGCCCAGGCGGGCGTCGGCGGCACCAACCCGGCGCAGGTCGGCCTGGGCGTGCGCGTCGCGGGCATCACGACGAACTTCACGCAGGGCGCGTCGCAGATGACGGGCCGCAGCACCGACATGATGATCCAGGGCGACGGCTTCTTCGTGGTCCGCAAGGGTAACGAGTCGTACTACACGCGCGCCGGGTCGTTCGACTTCGACGCGACCGGCCAGATGGTGCTCCCCGGTGAGGGCGCGCTGGTGCAGGGCTGGGCGGCGGTGAACGGTGTCGTCGACACGAACGGCCCGCTCGTCGACCTGCGCGTCCCGGCCGGCACGCTGATGCCTGCGGTCGCGACGTCGACGGCGGCCTACGAGGGCAACCTCGACGCCGACGCGGCGGACGGTACGACGATCAACCGCACGATCGACGTCTACGACGCGACGGGTGCGTCGCGCGAGCTCGAGCTCACGTTCACGAAGTCCGCGACGGGCTGGGCCCTGACGGCGTCCGACGGCACCGCCACGGTCAACGCGGGCGCGATGACGTTCACCGCCGCGGGCGCCCTCACGACGCCGACGACGGTCACGGTCGGCGGCGTCGCGGTCGACCTGTCGACGATCACCGGCTTCTCGGGCATCGACTCCGTGAAGGCGCGCACCCAGAACGGCCAGGCGGCCGGCGTCCTGCAGTCGTTCGCGCTGGGCGCCGACGGCACGATCACGGGCGCGTTCTCCAACGGGCTCAAGCAGACGATCGGGCGTCTGGCGATCGGCTCGTTCACCAACCCGTCGGGGCTGGAGAAGGCGGGCGGCTCGCTGTTCCGCACGTCGGTCAACTCGGGCGACGCGCAGGTCGGCGCCGCGGGCACGGGCGGCCGAGGCACGCTCGCGGGCGGCGCGCTCGAGATGTCGAACGTCGACCTGTCGAGCGAGTTCACCAGCCTGATCATCGCCCAGCGCGGCTTCCAGGCGAACAGCCGCGTCATCACCACGTCGGACGAGGTCCTGCAGGAGCTGGTCAACCTCAAGCGCTGACCTCGACGCTCCGCCCACGACGGCCCCGCACCTCCTCCACGGTGCGGGGCCGTCGTGCTGCGCAGGCGTCGTCGCGCTCCGTCGAAGCGTGTGGTCGAAGCGGATCGACCGGTGCACCGACGGACTTAAGCGATTAGGCAGGCGGCTTCCCCTCGCGTCGGTGCGGTGACGTCAGGTTTCCTCGTCGGGACCCCGAGCCAGCCGAGACACCAGGGAGCCACCCCGCATGTCCACCCGCAGAAGCGCCGTCGCGCTCCTCGCCGCCGCGGCCGTCGCCGTCGGCGGTCTCACCGCCGTCACGGCCAGCGCCGCGCAGGCGGCCGCCGGCTGCCGTGTCAGCTACGCCGTGTCGAGCCAGTGGCAGGGCGGCTTCGGCGCCAACGTCACGATCACGAATCTCGGCGACCCCGTCTCGTCGTGGAAGCTCGACTGGGCGTACCCCGCGGGCCAGAAGATCACGCAGCTGTGGAACGGCAACGTCACCACGAGCGGCTCCCAGGTGTCCGTCACGAACGTGTCGTGGAACGGCCAGATCGGCACGGGCGGCACCGCGTCGTTCGGCTTCAACGGCTCGTGGAGCGGCTCGAACCCGGTCCCGGCGTCCTTCAGCCTCAACGGCACGACGTGCACGGGCGGCACCGTGCCGACGACGACGCCGACGCCGACGGTCACGCCGACGCAGACGCCGACGCCCACCGTGACGCCGACGCCCACGCCCACCCCGACCACGACGGTCCCGCCGCAGCCGACGGGGAGCTTCTACGTCGACACGACCAACCAGTCCTACAAGGCGTGGCAGTCCGCCTCCGGCAACGACAAGGCCCTGCTCGAGAAGATCGCCCTCACGCCGCAGGCGTACTGGGTCGGCAACTGGGCCGACGCGTCGCACGCGCAGGCCGAGGTCGCCGACTACACCGGTCGCGCGGTGGCCGCCGGGAAGACGCCGACGCTCGTCGTCTACGCGATCCCGGGCCGTGACTGCGGCTCGCACTCCGGCGGCGGCGTCTCCGAGTCCGAGTACGCGCGCTGGATCGACACCGTCGCGCAGGGCATCAAGGGCAACCCGATCGTCGTGCTCGAGCCCGACGCGCTCGCGCAGCTCGGCGACTGCTCCGGCCAGGGCGACCGGATCGGCTTCCTCAAGTACGCCGCGAAGTCGCTCACGCTCAAGGGCGCCAAGGTCTACATCGACGCCGGTCACTCCACGTGGCTGTCGGTCGACACGGCCGTCAACCGGCTCAACCAAGTCGGCTTCGAGTACGCCGTGGGCTTCGCGCTCAACACGTCGAACTACCAGACGACCGCCTCGAGCAAGTCGTACGGCCAGCAGATCTCGCAGCGCCTCGGCGGCAAGGGCTTCGTCATCGACACCTCGCGCAACGGCAACGGCTCGAACGGCGAGTGGTGCAACCCGCGCGGCCGCGCGCTCGGCGAGAAGCCGACGTACGTGAACGACGGCTCCGGCCTGACCGCGCTCCTGTGGGTCAAGCTGCCCGGCGAGTCCGACGGTGCGTGCAACGGCGGCCCGGCCGCCGGCCAGTGGTGGCAGGAGATCGCCCTGGAGCTGGCGCGCAACGCCAAGTGGTGAGCCGGCGCCCCACCTGAGCGGGCCCCCCGACGAGCCCCGCGGACTCCCTCGTCCGCGGGGCTCGTCCGTGCCCGGACGCGTGCGGACGACGGAGCGGGGGAGGATGGGCGGGTGCCTCCCAGACGACGGACCTCGCCCGACGACGGACGCGCCGCGCTCGACGTGTGGCGCGCGGACCCGGCCGCGGTGCCGGTCGCGGCCCGTCGCACGGCGGTGCGCTTCACGCTCGAGGAGCTCGCCGACGTCGCACCGGGCAACGCGGTCGAGGTGCGCGTCCCGCCCGACGGCGCGGTGCAGGCCGTCGAGGGTCCTCGTCACACCCGCGGCACCCCGCCCAACGTCGTCGAGACCGACCCCGCGACGTGGCTGTCGCTCGTGACGGGCGCGACGACCTGGCCGGACGCCGTCGCCGCGGGCGCGGTGCGGGCGTCGGGGGAGCGGGCCGACCTGTCCGCGTGGCTCCCGCTCCAGGCCGCCCGCCGACGTGGCTGACGCGCCGCTGACCTAGGATCGCGGGGTGTCGTCGACCGCCCCCACCCCCGCGGACCCCGCGGACCGACCGACGTCGGACCAGCCCGCGCCGCACGAGCCCGCGCTCGCGGACGTCGACGCGGCCCAGCCCGCGTCGACCGCTCCCGCGCAGCCCCGCCCGGTGACGCCCGCCGACGACGAGGAGCCTCCCGTGCCCTCCGAGGCGGAGCTCCTCGCCACGGCCCGACCCGCGACCGTGCGGCGCGCGCCCAAGTACAGCGTCTTCATCGGCGCGGGCGCGATCGTCGGGATCGTCGTCGGCCTGGTCCTGGTGGCGGTGCTCAAGGACCCGCAGGTCCGGTGGATCGCCGACGGCACCGGGTTCGTCTGGTTCCTCGAGGGCGAGGGCGCGGTCCGCACCGTGACGGCCGTCGCCCTGGGCGTGCTCGGCGGGTTCGTGGGCGGCGCGCTGGCCGTGCTCGCGGACCGCCGCTCGCGCGACCCGTACGCCCGCCGCCGCTGACGCACCCGCACCCGTCCTCGCCCGCGCGGCGCGGACGCCACCCGGTCACCGGGTCGTCGGACGCCGCACCCGCCGGACGGTCCCACACGTCCGGACGCCGGGCGCGGCCCCGGACGCGTCAGGCCGGTGTGCGACCATAGGGCCGTGGCCCCCCGCGCAGACGGACGACTGAACCACGACCTCCTCCCCGGCGAGAAAGGCCCGCAGGACGCCTGCGGCGTCTTCGGCGTCTGGGCACCCGGCGAAGAGGTCGCCAAGCTCACCTACTTCGGCCTCTACGCGCTGCAGCACCGTGGGCAGGAGTCCGCGGGCATCGCGACGTCGAACGGCCAGCAGCTCCTCGTCTACAAGGACATGGGCCTCGTCTCCCAGGTCTTCGACGAGACCGCGCTGAACGCCCTGCAGGGGCACATCGCCATCGGGCACGCGCGCTACTCGACGACGGGTGGCTCGACCTGGGAGAACGCGCAGCCGACGCTCGGCGCCACGGCTGCCGGCACGGTCGCCCTCGGGCACAACGGCAACCTCACCAACTCGGCCGAGCTCGTCGACCTCGTCGCCGAGCGGTACGGCAACCAGCGCCGCGGCGAGCTCGCGCGCGGCAACACCACGGACACCGCGCTCGTGACCGCGCTGCTCGCGGGCGACCCGGACCACACGCTCGAGGCCACCGCGCTCGAGGTCCTGCCCCGCCTGCGGGGCGCGTTCAGCCTCGTCTTCATGGACGAGCACACCCTCTACGCGGCGCGCGACCCGCAGGGTGTTCGCCCGCTCGTGCTCGGCCGGCTGGAGCGCGGCTGGGTCGTGGCGTCCGAGACGCCCGCGCTCGACATCGTGGGCGCGTCGTTCGTGCGCGAGGTCGAGCCCGGCGAGTTCATCGCGATCGACGCCGACGGACTGCGCTCGACGCGGTTCGCGCCCGTCGACCGTGCCGGCTGCGTCTTCGAGTACGTCTACCTCGCCCGGCCCGACACGACGATCGCCGGCCGCTCGGTGCACGCCGCGCGCGTCGCGATGGGCCGTCGCCTCGCGATCGAGCACCCGGTCGAGGCCGACCTCGTCATCCCGGTGCCCGAGTCCGGCACGCCCGCGGCCGTCGGCTTCGCGACCGAGTCGGGCATCCCGTTCGGCCAGGGCCTCACCAAGAACGCGTACGTCGGCCGGACGTTCATCCAGCCGTCGCAGACCCTGCGCCAGCTCGGCATCCGGCTCAAGCTCAACCCGCTGCGTGAGGTCATCCGCGGCAAGCGGCTCGTGGTCGTCGACGACTCGATCGTCCGCGGCAACACCCAGCGCGCGCTCGTCCGCATGCTGCGCGAGGCCGGCGCTGCCGAGGTGCACATCCGCATCAGCTCGCCGCCCGTGAAGTGGCCGTGCTTCTACGGCATCGACTTCGCGAGCCGCGCCGAGCTCATCGCGAACGGCCTCGGCGTCGACGCGATCGCGGCGTCCCTCGGTGCCGACTCCCTCGGGTACATCTCCGAGGAGGGCATGGTCGAGGCGACCGAGCAGCCGGCGTCGCAGCTGTGCACCGCGTGCTTCAGCGGCCGGTACCCGATCGAGCTGCCGCCCGCCGACCGCCTCGGCAAGCACCTCCTCGAGCAGAACGAGCTGCCCCTCGGCGCCCCCGAGGACGGCCTGCTGACCATCGTCCCGTCGACCGGTGGCGCGACCGCCCTGGAGCACCCGTGAGCACCCCGCAGGTCACCTACGCCGCCGCCGGAGTCGACACCGAGGCCGGCGACAAGGCCGTCGAGCTGATGAAGGACGCCGTGCGCGCGACGCACGGCCCGCAGGTCCTCGGCGGCGTCGGCGGGTTCGCCGGTCTGTACGACGCGTCGCTCCTGACCCGCTACCGGCGCCCGCTGCTCGCGACGTCGACCGACGGTGTCGGCACGAAGGTCGCGATCGCCCAGGCCCTCGACGTGCACGACACGATCGGCTTCGACCTGGTCGGCATGGTCGTCGACGACATCGTCGTGGTCGGTGCGAAGCCGCTGTTCATGACGGACTACATCGCGACCGGTCGCGTCGTGCCGGAGCGCATCGCCGACATCGTGCGCGGCATCGCCGCGGCGTGCTCGGTCGCCGGTACGGCCCTCGTCGGTGGCGAGACCGCCGAGCACCCCGGCCTGCTGCGCCCCGACGAGTACGACGTGGCCGGCGCGGCGACGGGTGTCGTCGAGGCCGACGAGCTGCTCGGCCCCGACCGCGTGCGAGCGGGCGACGTGCTCGTCGCGCTCGCGTCGAGCGGGCTGCACTCCAACGGCTACTCGCTGGTCCGCAAGGTCGTCGAGGTCGCCGGCTGGGGTCTCGAGCGTCACGTCGACGAGCTCGGCCGCACGCTCGGCGAGGAGCTCCTCGAGCCGACCCGCGTCTACGCGAGCGACGTGCTGGCCCTGGTCGAGCGCGCCGGTGTCGCCGGGATCCACGCGTTCAGCCACGTGACCGGCGGCGGTCTCGCGTCGAACGTCGCGCGCGTCCTGCCGCAGGGCCTGGTCGCCGACGTGGACCGCGGCGGCTGGCAGCTCCCGCCGGTCTTCTCGCTCGTGCAGCGGCTCGGGGGCGTGCCGTGGCACGACCTCGAGGGCACGCTCAACCTCGGCGTCGGCATGGTGGCCGTCGTCGCGGCCGACGCGGTCGACGGCGTCCTCGCGCACGCGGACGAGCTGGGCCTCCCGGCCTGGGTGCTCGGCACCGTGCGGGACGCCGACCCGACGCTCGACGTGGCCGGCTCGCCGGACTTCGTCGCGGGGACCAAGGGCGTCGACGGGGGAGCCGTCCGCCTCTCGGGGACCTACCGCGCCTGATCACCCGCGCGGGACTCGTCGCGATCACCCGCGCGGGACGCGTCGCGATCACCCGCGCGGGACGCGTCGCGATCACCCGCGCTGGACGCGTCGCGTCCGGGGTACGCACCAACCGGCCGGTGACGTCATGAACGTCACCGGCCGGTGAGTGTGTGGTGAAGTGACCGCTGTGCCGCACCGTGCTGGTCGGCGGTGGACGGGTCCGAGCGGCGACGACCTCAGCGGGGCGGAGGGGTCACGCTCGGAGGGGCCGTCGCGCCGACCCCACGACCTCAGCCGTCGTCGGACCAGCGACGGTAGTCGTCGTCCTCGTCCCGGGACCAGTCACCTGTGTCGACGGCGCTGCCGCGACGCTCGGATCCCAGATCGTTGTGGCTCAGCGAGCCGAGCTCCTGCTCGAGGGCTCGGTAGTTGGTCTCGGGACTGAAGTACTTCAGCTCCCGGGCCACCTTGGTCTGCTTCGCCTTCTGACGGCCGCGCCCCATGGCATCGACCCCCTCTAACGTGGATGCGGGGCGGCACCGTGCTCACACGTGCGGCCCCGGGGTGCTGAATCGTCTCTTCGTGGGGCAACGGTACATGGTCCCGCGCTATTCCGACCACTCACGAGCGAGCGACACACGTCACGTGGCGCGGCGGGGTCGTGATGACCGATTCGCCGGGTTTAGGCTGACGGTACGGTTCGTGTAACGATGCATGATGAGAGTTGGATGAGAGTGTTGCGGCATCCGTGATCAAACTGTGTCCCGGAATGCGACGTCTGACCGTTTCGTTCATGCTAGTGAGACTGCCCGCATCACCCGCATCGCCCGCACCACGCGCTACCCGCGCACCGCACCAACCGCACCCGACGGGGCGGAACCGGCGCACAGCGTCGGCCGCCCGCACGCTTGCCGCAGGAGGCAGCTGATGACCGCTCACCCCGCAGAGTCCGAGGCGCTGCTCACGCCGTCCGAGGTCGCCACTCTCTTCCGGGTCGACCCGAAGACGGTGACCCGTTGGGCGAAGGCCGGGAAGCTCTCCTCGATCCGCACGCTCGGTGGCCACCGTCGCTACCGGGAGTCCGAGGTGCGCGACCTGCTCAACGGCGTGCCTCAGCAGCACGCGTCCGACGACTGATCCCTCGCCGGACGACACCGGGGCGGGCGCTCCACCCGTCCGCTCCTCACGCCGCCTCGTGCGGCCCCTGACGCCGGCGCCCTGAGGGCGCCGACGTCCTCGTGTCCGGCCCGGACGTCGCACGCCTCCCGCCGCCCACCGGCGCCCGGCAACGCGCGTGACAGCGGCCCTCGGGACGACGACGACGCCGTTCCCCGCCGCCGATCGGCCACGTGCACAGGCACGTCACCGCCCCCGAGACTTCGCGCGCTCACGGCGCTCCGCACACGATGACGACCGCGGCGCCTCCCGGGCTGCCGCGGTCGTCGGTCGTGCGAGTGTCAGCCCTTGCGGCGCAGACCTGCCGCCGCGAGGAGCGCCACGACCGCGACGGCTCCGCCGATCACGGCGCGGGCCCGCTTCTGCCGGTGCGGGTCGGCGTCCTTGGTCGTGGCGTCCGACCACAGCCGCTTGGTCCCGTCGACGGCGCTCTTCGCCTGGGCGCGCGGGTCCAGGCGGTCGGCGAGCGCGTCGACGGTCGCGGCGAGCTCGGCACGCGTGCGTGCGACCTCGCTCTCGGCCTCGACCATGCGCGGCGTGGTGATCGCCGGCTTCTGGTCGTCGGTCGCGTCGTCCTTCTTCGTGGTCTGGTCGCTCACGCGTTCCACCCCGCCTTCACGGCCTCGAGGTCCTCGTGCACGTTCTCGATCGCGCGGTCCGGCGTCGGGGGCGACCCGCGCTTGACCAGCCGGATCCCGATCAGGGCCAGGATGATCGTCACGATCAGCAGGAACACCGTGACGATGAGCGCCGCGAGCCACGCGTCCATGACGGTCGAGAGGCCGAGGATCGCGGTCGCGATGGCGGCGGCCAGCACGTAGAGCGCGAGGATCCCGGCGGCGGCCAGCAGGCCGGCGCCGATCCCGAGCTGCTGCGCCTTGGCCTGGATCTCGGCCTTCGCCAGGTCGAGCTCGGCGCGGACCAACCGGGACGTCTGCTCGCTCAGGTCGCTCACGAGCTGACCGATGCTCCGGGGCTCGCCCGTCGGTCCTGGCTGCGTGGTCATGGTGACGCCCTCTCGTCGCTCGTCCCCCGGCGTCCTGTGACCGGGACTCCCAGTGTGCAAGCGCAGGTCGCGGGCCGCATCCGTGCGGCGACATCGGGCGCGCGTGCGGACCGGGTCCGGAGCGGCGCGGGGGTCAGTCGGACCAGGGGTGGACCTGCTCCTCGGCGGGGTGCGACACCTCGTGCGCGCGGGTCACGCTGACGGCGGGCCCCTTCGGCAGCCGCGACCGCGCCCAGGCGGCGAGGCCCCCGGCGACGATGATGAGCGCGGCGCCGACGAGCAGCGCCGCGAGCCACAGCTCGACGGCGTGCGCGAGGCCGACGACCGCGGCGGTGATGAACAGCGCGAGGCCGAAGAACGTGAGCAGCGCGGCGGCGCCGAACCCGATCGCCGACGGCCGGACCTGCACGGCTCGGGCGCGCACGCTCGCGCTGACGGCGTCGATCTCGGCCTGGATCGCCTCACGGACCCGGTCCTCCGCCTGCCCGATCTTCTCGCGGGCGATGTCGGCGAACGGTTCGGTGAAGCGCTCGAAGAACGGCTTGCGCGGGCGCTCGGGTCCGGTGCTGCTCACGGGTTCCTCCGTCGGCGGGACAGTGCGGTGCGTGTCCCAGCCTAGGCGGGAGCACGGGTGCCGGCCGGGATCATCGGCCCAGGTCATACCGCCCGAAGATGCGCGAAGGCCCCCTGGTGATCCAGGGGGCCTTCGTCGCGGTGGCTCCGACCGGCGTCGATCCGGTGACCTTTCGATTTTCAGTCGAACGCTCTACCAACTGAGCTACAGAGCCTCGGAACGAGAACGCCGGTCCGAGGACCGGCGCTTCGAGCGACCCCGACGGGACTTGAACCCGCGACCTCCGCCGTGACAGGGCGGCGCGCTAACCAACTGCGCTACGGGGCCTTGGTGGAACAAGGCCTTGCTGTACTGCTTCACTGCACCTGCTCGTACCCCCAACGGGATTCGAACCCGTGCTACCGCCGTGAAAGGGCGGGGTCCTAGGCCGCTAGACGATGGGGGCGTGTCCCGCCCCTGACGACGAGGCGCCGGATGACCGGAGACGAGCATACGGGAGCCAGGGCCCGAACTCCAAAAGCGCTGCCGTCCGCGCCCGCCGTCACGCGACCGCAGTGCGGTGAGCAGGCAGGATGGTCCCGTGGTGGAGATGTCGCGCGACGAGTTCGAGGACGCGGTCCGTGACGCGCTCGACGAGATCCCGCCCGAGCTCGCCCGGCTGATCGACAACGTCGTCGTGCTCGTCGAGGACGACGGGCCGCCGGACGAGCCCGAGCTGCTCGGGCTCTACGAGGGCACGCCGCTCACCGAGCGCGGCGAGTGGTGGGCCGCCGGGTCGCTGCCCGACCGCATCACGATCTACCGCAACCCGACGCTCGCGATCTGCCAGGACCGCGACGAGGTCGTCGAGGAGGTCGCGGTGACCGTCGTGCACGAGGTCGCGCACCACTTCGGCATCGACGACGACCGGCTGCACGAGCTCGGCTGGGGCTGACCGCGCGACGGTCTGCGGGGCCGGCGCGGTCACCGGCCGGGTGTCGCCGGCGGCGGCTAGGGTCGGCGCATGGTCGCCGTCGGGATCGTGCTGCTGCCCCAGGACCGCTGGTCACGTGCGAAGGCGCGCTGGCGGCAGGCGGAGGAGTGGGGCTTCGACCACGCGTGGACGTACGACCACCTGGCGTGGCGCACGCTCGCCGACGGGCCGTGGTTCGCGACCGTGCCGCTGCTGTCCGCCGCCGCGGCGGTCACCGAGCGCATCCAGCTGGGCACGTTCGTCGCGTCGCCGAACTTCCGGCACCCCGTCCCGTTCGCGAAGGACGTGCTCGGGCTCGACGACGTGTCGGGCGGGCGGTTCCTGCTCGGGATCGGCGCGGGCGGTGAGGGCTTCGACGCGGCCGTGACGGGGGAGCCGTGGTCGCGCGGTGAGCGGACGCGGCGGTACGAGGAGTTCGTCGGGCTGCTGGACCGGCTGCTCACGCAGCCGTCGACCGAGTTCACGGGCGAGTTCTACGAGGCGCACGACGCGCGCATGATCCCCGGCACGATCGCCTCGCCGCGCGTGCCGTTCCTCATGGCGGCGGCCGGACCGCGCACGATGGCGCTCGCCGCGCGGCTCGGGCAGGGGTGGGTCACGTACGGGCCGACGTACGACACCGAGGGCGCCGAGGGCGACCCGGCGGGCGCGCAGGAGCGCTGGTGGAGCGGGCTCGCGGACGTGTCGGCGCAGATGGACGCGGCGGAGGTCGCGCACGGGCGGGACGGGGTCGCCGCGCCGCGGCTGCGCCGGTACCTGAGCCTCGACGGTGCGCCGGTGTTCTCGCTGACGTCGCTCGACCTGGCCGTCGAGGGTGTCGAGCGCGCGGCCGCGCTCGGGTTCACCGACGTGATCGTGCACTGGCCGCGGCCCGACGGCGTCTACGCGGGCAGCGAGTCGGTCCTCGAGGCGTTCGCGGACCGGCTCCCGGGTCTCCAGGCGCTGCCGGTCGCGCCGCGCTGACCGCCGCCTGTCGCCGCGGCGGGCGCGCCGCGCGTCCGTCGACGCTGCCGGCTCGCCGCGGACCCGCAGACGCCACGAGGTCGCCGAACCCCGCAGGGCGCGGCGACCTCGTGGCGTGGGGCGTCAGTGCGCCTGGCGGGCCTCCCACGCGCTCGCGACCATGTCGCGGAGGGTGTGGGTCATGCGCCAGCCGAGGTCGCGGGCGGCGGCCTCGCCCGACGCCACGATCCGGGCCGGGTCGCCCGGGCGGCGCGGGGCCACCTCGGGCTCGAAGGCGATCCCGGTGACGTCGGCCATCGCGGTCATGATCTGGCGCACCGAGACGCCGTCGCCCGAGCCGAGGTTGTAGACGGGCTGGAGCGGGCTGCCGTCGGCGAGCGCGCGGGCGGCGGCGACGTGAGCGTCGGCGAGGTCGGCGACGTGGATGTAGTCGCGGACGCAGGTGCCGTCGGGCGTGGGGTAGTCGGTGCCGTTGATGCGCGGCGTGCGGCCGGACGTCAGGGCGTCGAGGACCAGCGGGAACAAGTTGTGCGGGCTGGTGTCGTAGAGGTCGGGCGTGCCGGAGCCGACGACGTTGAAGTACCGCAGCGACGTGTGCCGCAGGTCGGTCGCGACGCCCTGGTCGCGCAGCAGCCACTCGCCGATGAGCTTCGACTCGCCGTAGGGGGACTCGGGGCGGGTCGCGGTCTCCTCGGTGACGAGGTCGACGTCGGGCGTGCCGTAGACGGCGGCCGACGACGAGAAGACGATCGCGTCGACCCCTTGCGCGGCCATGGCGTCGAGCAGGTGCGCGGTGCCGGTGACGTTCTGCGCGTAGGTGTGCAGCGGGCGCTGGACCGACACCCCGGCGTACTTGAAGCCGGCGAGGTGCACGACGCCCTCGACCTGGTGCTCGGCCAGGGCGCGCGACACCAGCTCGGTGTCGAGGATCGAGCCCTCGACGAAGGCGACGTCGTCGGGCACGAACCCGCGGTGGCCGCTCGACAGGTCGTCGAGGACGACGGGCGGGATACCCGCCTGCTGGAAGGCCCGCACCACGTGCGACCCGATGTACCCGGCACCACCCGTCACCATCCACGTCATGCGGCTCAGGCTACCGCACCGATGTTGATCTGTGTTCGATCCTGGTGAAATCTGATCGGAAATTGATCGGCCCGCGCTGCATCCAGACGGTTCGCTCGCGCCGAAGAGAGGGCGTGCTGCTGCATCCGTCCGGTGGCGTCCGGACGAATACTCAGTACGCTGACCATTCCGCCGGGGGCCGTGCCCACGATCACCCGCGGTTCGCACCGAAGAAATCCGGGAGGGCACGTGGACGAGGGCGACCTTGCCGTCGCCGGCGGGAGCCTGCGCTCCACCGCCGAGCTCGCACTGGCCGTCGAGGACGTCACCGCCCGGGCCGACGCCGCCCTGCGCGACCTCCTCGTGGAGCGCGCCGCACGCGCCGGTCGGCACGCCGTCGAGGCCCGCACGCTGTGGGAGGACCTGAGCGGCACGCTCGGGGGCAAGCTGCTGCGGCCCCGCCTCGTCGCCGCCGCGTACCTCGGGCTCGGCGGACGCGTGTCGTCCGTCGTCGTCCCCGTCGCGGCCGCGCACGAGGCGCTGCACGTCGCGATGCTCGCGCACGACGACGTCCTCGACCACGACGACCGCCGCCGCGGCCGGCTCAACGCCGGCGGTGCCGCCCGGCAGCGCGCCCGGACCGCCGGCCTGCCCGAGCACGTCGCCGACGAGCGCGCACTCGCCGCCGGGCTGCTCGCGGGCGACCTCGCGCTCACCACCGCGTTCCGCCTGCTCGCGCGCACGCCCGTGACCGGCGACCTGCGCGAGCACCTCGCCGACCTGCTCGCCGACGGCATCGAGACCGCGGTCGCGGGGGAGCTCCTCGACGTCGTCTCCGAGTCGCTCGCACCGCGCGACGTCGACGCGCTCCTGGTCGCCGCGCTCAAGACCGCCGAGTACACGTGCCGGTCGCCGCTCGCGTCCGGGGCCGCGCTCGCGGGCGCCGACCTCGACGTGCGCCGGCGGCTCGACGACGTCGGCGTCGCCCTCGGGCTCGCGTTCCAGCTCGCCGACGACGACCTCGGCGTGTTCGGCGACCCCGCCGCGACCGGCAAGTCGACGCTGTCCGACCTGCGCCGCGGCAAGCGCACCGAGCTGCTCCGCCTCGCCTACGCGGGCGCCGGGCGGACCGGTCGCGCGGTGCTCGACCGGTACGTCGGGCAGCCCGACCTCGACGAGCGCGACGCCGAGCTCGTGCGCACCGTCATGGTCGACTCCGGGGCGCTCGCGGCCATGCGCCTGCTCGTCGAGCGCACCGCCGACACCGCCCGCGCGCACGCCTCGCAGCTCCCGCACCCGCTGGGCGACTACCTCGTGGGTGTGGTCGACGACCTGGCCGGACGGGGACACTGATGACCGTGGACCAGTCCCGCGACACCGCACGCCCCGACGCGCGCGCCGCCCACGTGCGCTCCGTCCGGCTCTACGACGCGACCGCCGGCCGCACGAGCGCGCTCGTGCTGTCCGCCTACTCGACGTCGTTCGGCATGGGCGCCCGGCTGCTCGGCACGCGCGCGCACCGCGACATCGAGGCCGTCTACGCGCTCGTCCGGCTCGCCGACGAGGTCGTCGACACGTTCCAGGGGCCCACCGCGGCCGACGAGCTCGACGAGCTCGAGGCGCAGACCGTCCGGGCGCTGCGCACCGGGTACTCGACCAACCTCGTCGTGCACGCCTTCGCCCGCACCGCGCGTCGCGTCGGCATCACGACGGCCGAGACCGAGCCGTTCTTCGCGTCGATGCGCGCGGACCTCACCGTCGAGGAGCACGACCGCGAGAGCTTCGACCGGTACGTGTACGGGTCGGCGGAGGTCGTCGGGCTCATGTGCCTGCGGGTGTTCCTCAACGCCGACCGCACGCCGTCTTCGCCGCTCGTGGAGCCCGACGACGAGCAGGTCGCGGGCGCTCGTGCGCTCGGCGCCGCGTTCCAGAAGATCAACTTCCTGCGCGACCTCGGCGTCGACGCGGGCGAGCTCGGCCGCACCTACTTCCCCGGGACCGAGCGCGGACGCCTGTCCGAGGCGCAGCGCACGGCGGTCCTCGACGAGATCGCGCACGACGTCGCCGTCGCACGGTCCGCACTGCCGCGGCTGCCCGGGCGGTCCCGGTACGCGGTCGCGGCGACGCTCGCGCTGTACGACCGGCTGCTCGACGACCTCGCGGCCCAGCCGGTCGACAGCC
>NZ_BHYL01000165.1 GCF_003851725.1 Cellulomonas algicola
GTGGCCCGCCCGCCACCGGAGCGCTCTAGGTGGTGGCCGTCCCCGGTCGGGGGGTGGTCACCGGGTGGATCACCGCAGGAGGGACAGCACGCCCTGGGGGATCTGGTTGGCCTGCGCGAGCATCGCCGTGCCGGCCTGCGACAGGATCTGCGCGCGGGTGAAGGAGACCATCTCCGACGCCATGTCGGTGTCGCGGATGCGGGACTCCGACGCGGACAGGTTCTCGACCGAGACGTTGATGTTCTTGATCGTGTGCTCGAACCGGTTCTGCAGCGCACCGAGGTTGGCGCGAGCCGTCGAGACCGAGGAGATCTTCTCGTCGATCTTCGTGATGGACGCCTGCGCGGCGGTGGCCGAGGAGAAGTCCAGGCCGGCCGTCGTGTTGGCGACCGTGGCGCCGTTGTCGACACCGGTGCCCGGGTCGGTGCCCGCGGCGACGGTCCCGCCGTTGAGCGCCTTGACCTCGATGCCGGTCGCGGCACCGTTGGCGTCCTTGACGACGTTCACGGAGAAGTTCGCCGCGAAGTTCGTGTCGGCCGCGAGGGCGTCGGCGAACTTCTGCACGCTGCCCGTGG
Source organism: Cellulomonas algicola (assembly GCF_003851725.1). Taxonomy (GTDB): domain Bacteria; phylum Actinomycetota; class Actinomycetes; order Actinomycetales; family Cellulomonadaceae; genus Cellulomonas; species Cellulomonas algicola. The sequence continues at coordinate 576 of NZ_BHYL01000165.1, forward strand.
TCGCGTTCGAGATCGCGGTCGCCTGGGCGCCCGAGATCGCGACGACGACGTCGCTGGTCACGCCCGAGCCGTTGTCGACCGAGAACGTGTAGTTGCCGGCGGCGACCGCGGTGTTGTCGACGTCGAACTTCGTGCCACCGGTCGCGAGCGAGCCCGTGGTGAGGTCGGCGGCGATCGTCTTGATGTTGGCGCCCGACAGGTCGACCTGGATCTGGCTGTTGGTGTCGCCGTCGGCGCCGACCTGGAAGGTCAGCTTGCCCGAGCCGCCGCCGGCGGAGCCGTCGAGGAGCTTGGTGCCGTTGAAGTTCGTCGACGCGGCGATGCGGTCGAGCTCGTCGACCAGCTGCGTGGCCTCCGTGTCGATGTTCTTGCGCGCCTCGGCGTTGTTCGAGTCGTTACCGGCCTGCACCGCGAGGTCACGCACGCGCTGCAGGATCGAGTGGACCTCGGTCAGGGCGCCCTCAGCGGTCTGCACGACCGAGATGCCGTCCTGGGCGTTGCGGGCGGCGACCTTGAGGCCACCGACCTGCGAACGCAGACCCTCGGAGATCGCCAGACCGGCCGCGTCGTCCGCCGCACGGTTGATGCGGAAGCCCGAGGACAGCTTCTCGAGCGACTTCGAGAGGTCGTTCTGCGTGTTGGACAGGTTGCGGTACGCGTTCGTCGCCGCGATGTTCTGGTTGATCGAGAGACCCATGGTTCTCTTCCTCCTTGATTCGGGTCCGGAGCGGCCCATCCGTGGGCACACCCTGCAGATCGGCGGGTTCCGACGGTCGGTGAGGGTTTGCGTCGAAGAACTTTCCGACGGTCCCTCGCCTGCGCCGGCCGCCGGGGATCAGGCGCCGCGCAGACGCGCCGCGACGGGCGTGCCGTCGGGTGCGGCGACGACGTCACGCTGGCTCGGCACGACCGACAGCCGGTCGGCGGTCGGGATCGACGTGACGAGCGCGGCGCGTGCGGCGACGGCGGCGAAGTAGGACTGACGGCGGCGCTCGGCGACGCCGTCGGCGCGCTCGGGGGCGGGCACGAGGTCAGGGTCGAGGCCCGCGTTCATGCCGTCGCGCAGCAGGCCGAGGGCCTCGGTGCGCAGCTGGCTGATGCGGGACTGCGTGACGCCGAGCTCGGCGGCGAGGTCGGCGACGCTGCGGTCCTGGAGGAACAGGCCCTCGATGACGGTGCGCAGGCGGTCGGGCAGCGTGACGACGGCGGCGCGCAGCCAGCGGTGGCGCTCGTCGGCGAGGACGCTCTCCTCGGGCGTGAGCTCGCGGTCGACGACGAGGTCGGCGACGGCACCCTCGGTCGCGTCCATGGACAGGACCCGGCGCTCGGCGTCGCGGGTCGCGTCGTCGACGGCGCGGAGGTCGACGCCCATGGCGTTCGCGAGCTCCTCACGCGTCGGCTTGCGCTTGAGCACGCTCGTGAGCCGCTCGGTGGTCGCGGCGAGCTCGCGGACGCGCTGCCGGGCACCGCGGGACGCCCAGTCCATCGAGCGCAGCTCGTCGACGAGCGCGCCCTTGATGCGCAGCGAGGCGTAGCGGGCGAACGGCACGCCGGTCTCCGGGTCGTACGCCTGTGCGGCGAGGACGAGCGCGAGGCTGCCGGCCGACGCGAGCTCGTCGCGCGAGACGGTCGGGGGGACGCGGTGCAGCATCTCGCTGACCGCGTACCCGACGAGGGGCAGGTGCGTCGTGACGAGCTCGTCGGTCGCCGCTGTGTTGTTGCTCACCTGCACTCGTTCGGCCCAGGTGGCAGCACCCTTGAGTCATGGGTTCCGGTTCACCCGTGACTGGACACGCGCCCAGTTGGAGGACGGTCCGGTTCGTCCTGGGGGAACACCCAGAAACGATTCATGAGAGCGTTTCCGCAGGCAATCGGTGTGACGCGCATCACACCCGAATGGCCCTGCGGGACCTTTCGGACGCTTCCAGGCGCACCGGACGGGTGAGTCCGCAACCGCTTCGACGACACGCCGGTGACCCGATGGTGTGACAGCGCTCCCACCCCCGGACCACGCGATCTCCGGCGAACTCGTCACAATCGCCCGACCCGTGCCGATGGAGGGAGCAGACGCCCGACGGACCCCGGCGGGCAGGACCTGGAGGACACCCCCATGCCCCTCAACGGGCTCTCCGACGCACTGTGGCAGCAGCGGAACCTGCTCGAGCTCCTGCTCTTCAAGCTCGAGGAGGAGCAGCTGATCCTCACGAGCGGGCGCTCGCGGTGGCTCGGGCACGCGACCCGCGAGGTCGAGACGGTGCTCGACGAGATCCGCACCGCCGAGCTCGGCCGCGCGCTCGCCGCCGAGCTCGCCGCCGTCACGCTCGGCCTGCCCGGCGACGCGAGCCTCGCCGAGATCGCCGCCGCCGCACCGGCACCCTGGGACGACCTGCTGCGCGCGCACCGGGACGCCTTCGCGACGCTCGCCGCCGAGATCGCCCAGCTGTCCGACGGCAACCGCGAGCTCCTCGCGCTGTCGCACCGCGCGACCCAGGAGACGCTCGCGACGCTGCAGGACGTCCACACGTACACGGGCGCGGGCACGACCGCGGCGGCCGCACCCGCCGCGCGCCTCGTCGACCGCACCTTCTGAGGAGACCCCCACCCGCATGAGCACCTTCTCCGGCCTCGGCACCGCGCTGAGCTCCCTGATCGCGCAGCGGCAGGCCCTCGACGTCGCAGGGCAGAACGTCGCCAACGCGAACACCGTCGGCTACACGCGCCAGCGCGCGTCGCTGTCGGCCCTCCCCTCCGCCAACGTCCCGTCGATGTTCTCCGTCAACAACGGCGCCGGCGAGGGCGTGCGCGTCACCGGCGTCGAACGCCTCGGTGACGTGTTCCTCGACCTGCGCCTGCGCACCCAGACCGCGGGCGCGTCGTACCTGTCGGCGCGGGCCGAGGCGTACGGCGTGCTCGAGAAGAGCCTCGGCGAGCCCGGCGAGACCGGCCTCGCGAGCCAGCTCTCGACGATGTGGGGCGCCTGGTCCGACCTGTCGAACACGCCCGACAAGAACGCCGCGCGCGCCGTCGTCCTCCAGGACTCCAAGGCCGTCGCCGACCGCATCGCGAGCCTCTACACCTCCGTCCAGACGCAGTGGACGCAGGCCCGCACCACCACCGCCGGGCTCGTCGAGCAGGTCAACACGACCGCCGCGGGCGTCGCCGACCTCAATGCCCGGATCCTCGAGATCACCAACGCGGGCGGCACCGCCAACGAGCTCATGGACCGCCGCGACCAGCTCGTCACGCAGCTCTCGTCGCTCGTCGGCGCGAGCGCCACGACCCGCGAGAACGGCCAGGTCGACGTCCTCGTCGGCGGCAACGCGCTCGTGTCCGGCAAGCGCGTGCACGAGCTCGCCGTCACGGGGGCCGCGTCCTTCGCGCAGGCCACCGCCGGTCAGGCCGTCACCGTCGTCTGGGCCGAGCGCCCGACGCAGAGCGCGGGCCTCGACGGCGGCCGCGTCGCCGGGCTGCTGTCCGTGCTCGCCCCGCCCGACGCGACCGGCACGGGCGGCATGCTCACCGAGGCCGCCGCCCGCTACGACGCGCTCGCGACCACGCTCGCCGACCAGGTCAACACGCTGCACGGCGGCGCGGTCACCGCCGACGGCCGCACCACGGGCGACTTCTGGACGTTCCAGGCCGGCCGGCCCGCCGCGCTCGGCCTCACCGTCGCGCTCACGTCCGCCGCGGACGTCGCCGTCGCCGACCCCACCAAGGGCCCCCTCGACGGCACCGTCGGGGACGCGATCGCCGCGCTCAAGACCAGCCAGACCGGCCCCGACGCCCACTGGTCCTCGACCGTCGTCGACCTCGGCGTCCGCGCCTCGAGCGCGAGCTCGCGCGCCAAGGTCGCCGAGTCCGCCCGCGCGACCGCCGAGCAGCAGCAGCTCGCGGCGACCAGCGTGGACACCGACGAGGAGACCGTGAACATGCTCGCCTTCCAGCGGGCCTACGAGGGCGCCGCGCGCGTCCTCACCGCCGTCGACCAGATGCTCGACGTGCTCATCAACAAGACCGGCCTCGTCGGAAGGTGACGCGATGATCCCCCGGGTGACGCACCTGACCGTGCAGCGCCAGACGTTGTCCAACCTGCAGGGCAACCTCACGTCCATGGCGGACCTGCAGGCGAAGCTCTCGAGCGGCAAGAAGATCACCGTGCCGTCCGACGACCCCGCCGGCGCCTCCGACGTGCTGCGCCTGCGCGGCGAGCAGCGCGCGCTCACGCAGTACGCGCGCAACGCGACCGACGGCGACTCGTGGCTCACGACGGTCGACGCGGCGCTGCAGTCGTCCATGACCGCCATGCGGCGCGCCCGCGACCTCACCATCCAGGGCGGCAACGGCGGGCTCGGCCCGACGTCGCGCGAGGCCCTGGCCGCGGAGATCGAGGGCGTCCGGGACTCGCTCATGGACCAGGCCAACGCGTCCTACGCGGGACGCACCGTCTTCGCGGGCACCTCGGACGCCGGCCGCGCGTTCCAGGCCGACTACAGCTGGACCGGCACCGCGGGCGCGTCCGTCGACCGCCGCGTCGGTGACGCCACCACGGTCCGCGTCGACGCCGACGGGTCCGCGGTCTTCGGCGAGGGCGCGACGTCCGTGTTCGCGCTGCTCGACCAGGTCGCCGCGACACTGCGCGGCGGCGGCGACTCCACGACCCACCTGAACGCCATCGACGACCGGATGGACGCGATGCTCACCGAGCTGTCGTCCGTCGGTGCCCGGCAGAACCAGGTCGGCTCCGCGCAGACCTCGATCGTGAGCAACCAGCTCACCACCAAGACGCAGCTGTCCGGGATCGAGGACATCGACCTCGCGCAGACGATCCTCGACATCCAGATGCAGGAGGTGGCCTACAAGGGGGCGCTCGGCGCCGCCGGAAAGGTCCTCCAGCCGAGCCTCATGGACTTCCTCCGATGAACATCGCCCCCGCCACCGTCCCGGTCGCCGTCGGCGGCCACGTCCTCGACGTGCCCGGCGAGCTGCGGCTCGTCACGGCCCTGCCGGGCCTGCCCGGACGCACCTCGTACGTGCTCGACGCGCTCGACGACACCGGCGTGCTGTTCGCGCTGCGGTCCGTCGACGCCGACGAGCACGAGGTCCGCCTCTTCGTCGTCAGCCCGACGCTCTACTTCCCCGACTACCACCCGCGGATCCGCCCGGGCGTCCTCGGCGACGACACCGACCCCGCCGACGTCGTCGTGCTCGTCGTCGTGCACCCCGGCGCCGCCGGCGAGCCGCCCACCGCCAACCTCCTCGCGCCCGTGCTCGTCGACCGGGCCCGCGGCCTCGCCGTGCAGTCCGTGCTCGACGAGGACTGGCCGCTGCGCGCCCCCGTCGGCTGACGCCGGGCCACCTCGAGCACGCCCGGACGGGCGTGCTCGGACCCGTCTCCTCAGTTCCGCGCGGCTCCTGCCGATAGGTGGACCAGCAGCACTTCGCACCTCGGAGGAGAGGGACGACCGCATGTACCAGCTGGACCAGCCGCCCGCCCACGTCGGATCGGCCGTCGTCCACCGCCAGCCGATCGTGCACCCCGACAGGTCCGTGTTCGGGTACGCGGTCCGTGCGTCCGTCATGGCCCCCGACGGCTCCGTCGAGCCTGAGCACCGGGTCGAGCACCTCGTCGAGGCGCAGTACCGGATCCTCGACCCGGACCTCCTGTCCGGTGACAAGCTGCTGATCCTGCGCGCGACCACCCGCGTGATGATGGGCGGCCACGACCTGCCGCCCGCCGGCGGCGGGGTCGTCGTCGAGATCCCCGGGCACATGACGTCCGGCGAGGACGCGGCCGAGCAGGTCATCGCGCTCAAGCACATGGGCTACGGCCTCGCGCTCGGCGACTACACGGGCATGCCCGCGCACGACGAGTTCCTCTCGATCGTCGACTACGTGAAGATCGACGTCGCCGCGCAGGCCGACCGCCTCGACCAGCTCGTCGCGCACGTCCACAAGTGCGGCGCGCACGTCATCGCCGAGCGCGCCGACTCCCGCGACCGCATCCACGCCGCGCTCTCCGCCGGCGCGGACCTGCTGCAGGGCCCGATGTTCGAGCGGCACCGCTCCGACGCCGGACGCCAGCTCTCCGCGGGCGAGGTGCAGTGCTTCGAGCTCGTCCGGCTGCTGTCCGCCGAGTACCCCGACCAGGACGCCGTCGTGCACGTCGTCGAGTCGGACCCCGAGCTCACGATGCGCGTCCTGCACCTCGTGAACTCCTCCGCGAGCGGCGTGCGCCGGCGGATCGACTCCGTGCGTCAGGCCGTCGTGCTCGTCGGCCCGCGCCAGCTCAACGCGCTCGCCATGGCGTCGCTCGTCGACGCGCGCACCGCCGCCGTCGGCCCGCTGTGGTCCGTCCTCACGCGTGCGCTCACGTGCTCGCGGCTCGCCGGGACCGACGCCGGGTACGTCGTCGGGATGCTCTCCGCGGTCGCGTCGCACCTCAAGCTGTCGATCGACTCGATCATCGAGCGGTCGGGCGTCTCCGAGGCCATCGCCGACGCGCTGCGCGACCAGACGGGCCCGCTCGGTCCGGTGCTCGCCGCGGTGCTCGCGCACGAGGAGAACGACACGGCCGCCGTCGTCGCCGCCGGGTACGAGCCCATCGAGGTCGCGCACGTGCACCTCGCGGCGATCCCCGAGGCCCTCGCGACCGCGACCGCCCTGGCGACCGCCGCGGCCTGACCCGCGGGCGGAGATCAGCCCTCGGGCCCCCAGGCGGCGTCGAGCGCGACCTCAGCCGCGCGCGTCGGGTCGACGAGCACCGTCTCGACCGCGAACCTCGCCGCCCACCGCCCGGCCGCCTGCGCGAGCCCTGCGGCGAGCCCGGACACGTGCACGGCGTGCACCACGGCGTCCCGGCCCGCGCCCTCGACCCACCAGTCGACCGGCGCGCCGTCGACCGTGAGGTCGTCGTGCTCGACCCACGTGGCCGGCGCGTCCGGGAGCAGCGCTCGCGCCTCGGCCGGGACGTCGACGACCTCGCCGCCGCTCCCGACCTCGCCCGCCGCGAGCTCGTCGACCAGCGGCAGGTCCAGCAGCTCGGCCGTGCGGGCCGACCCCGGCACGACCGCCGCCACGTCGGTGCGCTGCCACCACATCGGCCGGTCCGCGACCGCCGCGTCGTCGGCCCGCACGACCGCCACGCGCCCCACGCCGACCAGCGCCGGCACCCGCTGCGGCGGCACGTCCGGCCGGGCGG
>NZ_BHYL01000166.1 GCF_003851725.1 Cellulomonas algicola
GGCGACGTGGGGGTCGGGATGAAGCGCGCGCTCGCCGGGCGACCGCCCGGCGGCGTGGGGGTGGCGTTCACGTCGTGCGCCCTCTCTCGTCGGGTTCAGCGCGGGTCGGGGTCGTCGAGGTCGGTCGGCGGGTGCGGGGCGACCTTGCCGAACGTCGGGTTGTGCACGGGGCCGAGCGTCACGTGCACGGCCTGCTGGTGCGTGTAGAAGTCGATCGAGCGGTACCCGCCCTCGTGACCGAGCCCGGACGCCTTGACGCCGCCGAACGGCGTGCGCAGGTCGCGCACGTTGTTGCTGTTGAGCCAGACCATCCCCGCGTCGACGCCGTGCGCGAACGTGTGCGCCCGCCGCAGGTCGTTCGTCCACACGTAGGCCGCGAGCCCGTAGCGGACGCCGTTCGCGAGGGCGAGCGCCTCGGCCTCGGTGTCGAACGGGGTGATCGCGACGACGGGCCCGAAGATCTCCTCCTGGAAGATCCGCGCGTCGGGCGGCACGTCGGCGAACACGGTCGGTGCGACGTAGTTCCCGGTGGGGAACCCGTCGGGGCGCCCGCCGCCCGCGACGAGCCGCCCCTCGGTCTTCCCGATCTCGACGTACGACATGACCTTGTCGACGTGGTCGGGGTGCACGAGCGCGCCCACCTCGGTCGCGGGGTCGTGCGGCGGGCCGACGACGACGCGCCGCGCCTGCGCCGCGTACCGCTCGACGAACTCGTCGTACACCGACCGCTCGACCAGGATCCGGCTGCCGGCGGTGCACCGCTCCCCGTTGAGGGAGAACACCCCGAAGATCGTCGCGTCGACCGCCGCCTCGAGGTCCGCGTCGGCGAACACGACCGCGGGGGACTTGCCGCCGAGCTCCATCGACAGGCCCTTGAGGTGCGGCGCCGCGTTCGCGAAGATCAGCTGGCCCGTGCGACTCTCGCCCGTGAACGAGATCAGCGGCACGTCCGGGTGCCGGACCAGGGCGTCGCCCGCCTCCTCGCCGATCCCGTGCACGAGGTTGAACACGCCGGTCGGCAGGCCCGCCTCGGCGAAGATCCCCGCCCACAGCGACGCCGACAGCGGCGTGAACTCCGCCGGCTTCAGCACGACCGTGTTGCCCGTCGCGAGCGCCGGGCCGAGCTTCCACGACTCGAGCATGAACGGGGTGTTCCACGGCGTGATCAGCCCCGCGACCCCGATCGGCTTGCGGTTCACGTAGTTCAGCTGCCTGCCCGGCACCTTGAACGCGTCGTCCGCCTGCGCCACCACCAGGTCCGCGAAGAACCGGAAGTTCTCCGCCGCCCGGCGCGCCTGCCCGAGCGCCTGCGTGATCGGCAGCCCCGAGTCGAAGCTCTCCAGCTCCGCCAGCCGCGCGTCGCGCGACTCGACGACGTCCGCGACCCGGTGCAGGACGCGCGAGCGCTCGCGGGGGAGCATCCGCGGCCACGGCCCCTCCTCGAACGCCCGCCGGGCGGCCGCGACGGCGCGATCGACGTCGGCCGCGGTGCCGCGCGCGGCACGCAGGTACGTCCGGTTGGAGACGGGGTCGAGCACGTCGAACGTCCCGCCGTCGGTCGAGTCGACGTCCTCGCCGCCGATGTGGTGCCGCACCCGGTCCGGCAGGTCCGCGGGCACGTGCGCTTCCGCCGGTGCGCCGGGTCGGTCGTCCGTGGTGGCCATCGCTCACCTCTCCGGGGATGTCGCACCGGCGGGCGCCGGCGCCTCGTCGGGGTGCTCGCGGGCCAGGTAGGCCGCGAGCGTCGCGGACCGGTGCGCGCGCGCCGCGCGCTCGACGTCGGCCGGCGACGCACCCGACGCGACGAGGTCGAGCAGCGCCTCGTGCTCCCGCACGGACTCGCGCGCCCGGTCGGGCACGAACGTGAACGTCGAGTCGCGCAGGTGCCCGAGCCGCGCCCACTCGGCGTCGACCAGCGCGAGCAGCCGCGGGTTGGGGCACGCCGCGAACAGGACGGCGTGGAACCGGTGGTTGAGCGACGTGAACGCCCGCGGGTCGAAGTCGTCGAGCTGCTCGACGAGCCGCCGGTTGACGCGCCGCGCCTGCGTCACGTGCTCCGCGGTGAGGTGCGGGGCTGCCAGCGCGGTCGCGGCGCCCTCGAGCATCGCGAGCGTCTCCATGCTGTGCCGGTACTGGGTGTCGTCGATCAGGGACACGCGCGCGCCGACGTGCCGCTCGAACGTCACGAGCCCCTCCGCCTCGAGCCGCCGGATCGCCTCCCGCACCGGCACGACGCTCATGTCGAGCTCGTCCGCGATCGTGCCCAGCACGAGCCGGTGGCCCGGCGCGTACTCCTCGCCCGCGATGCGCTCGCGGAGCCACCGGTACGCCTGCTGCGACTTGCCGGCGCCCGCCGACGAGGCCGCCGCGCCGACGGGCGTCCGCGACCCGGCCGTCGGCGCCCGGCCGGCGGGGGAGGCGTTCACCGGGTGCGGCGCCACGCGTCGTACCTCGCTCTCCACGTCGCGTCCATCGGGAACAGCCCGTCGACCGCGTGCCCGGCGGCGACCTGCTCCGCGACCCACGCGTCCTCCTCCTCCTGCGCGAGCGCGGCGTCGACGACCTCCGCGACCAGCGCCGGCGGGATGACGACGACGCCGTCCGCGTCGCCCACGAGCACGTCGCCCGGCTCGACCGTCGTCCCGCCGCACGCGACCGCGACGTCCGTGTCCCACGGCACGTGCAGCCGTCCCAGCACCGCCGGATGGGCACCCGCCGCGTACACGGGGATGCCGACGGCCGCGACCGCGTCCCGGTCCCGCACCGCGCCGTCCGTGACGATCCCGGCCGCACCGCGCACGTGCGCGCGCAGCGCGAGGACGTCACCGAGCGTGCCCGCGTCCGCCCGACCGCGGGCCTCGATGACGAGCACCTCACCGGGACCGACCGCGTCGAACGCGCGCTTCTGCGCGTTCTGCCCGCCGCCGTGCCGGGCGAACAGGTCCTCCCGACCGGGCAGGAGCCGCAGCGTGCGTGCCGTGCCCACGAGCCGCGTCCCCGGGCGCAGCGGGTGCACCCCGTCGACCGTGACCCGGTCCAGCCCTCGCCTGCGCAGCTGCCCGCTCAGCGCGGCGACCGGCACGCGCGCGAGCTTCTCGCGCAGGTCGGGCGTCAGGGCGCCCGTCTCCCGCTGCGGGTCGAGCCCGGCGGCCGCCCGCGACCCCCACGCCTCGGCGCGCTCGTGGTCGTCGACGGCGGGCAGCGCACCGACGCCTGAGTCGAAGGCGTGCGTCCCCTCGACGACCGTCGTCGCCAGCCGGCCCGTCGTCGGCGAGCCCGGTGCGTCGGGCGCGTCCACCTCCACCTCCACGACGTCGCCCGGCCGCAGGACCGACGACCCCGCCGGCGTCCCCGTGAGGATCACGTCGCCCGGCTCGAGCGTGAGGTGCTGCGACAGGTCGGCGACCAGCTGCGCGAGCGGGAAGATCAGCCCTGCGGTCGTGTCGTCCTGCCGCAGCTCACCGTTGACCCACGTCCGCACCCGCAGCCCCGCCGGGTCGAGCGGCGCGGCGTCCAGCAGCCGCGGACCGAGCGGCGTGAACCCGTCCCCGCCCTTCGACCGCAGGTTCGACCCGCGGTCCGCCGCACGCAGGTCGTACAGGCCGAGGTCGTTCGCCGCGGTCACCCACCCGACGTACCGCCACGCGTCCTCGACGCGCACCCGCCGCGCCGCCGTCCCGATCACGAGCGCGACCTCACCCTCGAACGCCAGCAGCTCCGTCCCCGCCGGACGCTCGACCGTCCCACCCGACGCCGCCACCGAGCTCGACGGCTTCAGGAAGTACGACGGCTGCGCCGGCCGACGCCCCCGCTGGTCCGCGCGCGACCCGTAGCTCAGGTGCACCGCGACCACCTTCCCCGGGCGCCCCGGGAGCGCGGCGAACCTCGGGTCCACCCCGTCGCGGCTCGTGACCTGCTCGGACATCCGCACCTCGCGCCCTTCGTCTGACGGAACCGGTCGGTCCGCGGGCACCGTGCGCTCGCGGACGCGTGCTGCTCAGCTGTTCGCCCGCACGATCTCCTCCTGGTACGGCGCGACGACGCCGGGCGACACGACGAGGTCGAGCAGCAGGAAGGGGCGCTCGGCGGCGGGGCGCGCGGCCCAGTCGGCGAGGGCGTCGAGGTCGTCGAGCGTCCGCACGGTCACGCCGTGCGCCCCGACGGCGGTCGCGAGGCCCGCGAAGTCGACCGCGGGGATGAGCATGGGCTCGCGCACCAGGCCCTTGCGCCCGTACACGTGCACCTCGGCGCCGTACGCGGCGTCGTTCCACACGACGGCCATCCCGCGCCCGCCCGCGACGCGCACGGCGGACTCCAGGTCGGCCAGCGCCATGAGCCCGCCCCCGTCGCCCGACGTGAGCACGACCGTCGCGTCGGGCCGGGCGAGCGCCGCGCCGACCACGCTCGGGAAGCCCAGCCCGATCGACTGGAACGCGGTGCCGACCATGATCATCCGGTCGGGCGACGCGACGGGCCAGTACATGTTGGCCCACGCGATGAAGTGGCCCCCGTCGGAGACGACGACCCGGTCGGCGGGCAGGAGCGCCGCGATGCGCGCGGCCGCGGAGCGCGGGTCGAGACGCCCGTCGGGCGCGACACCGGTGCCCGCCTCGTGCACGCGCGCGGCGGCGACGTCGACCGACTCGCGCCACCCGCTCGCCGGCACGCCCAGCGCGCCCAACGCGTCCAGGACGGCGGCGGCGACCGTCGCCGCGTCGCCCCGCACGAACCCGCCGACGTGCGGGTGCGTCGCCGCAGGCGCGACGTCCACCTGGAGCACGCGCGTGCCGGGCGCGAACAGCTCGCCGAACCGCATCGTGAACTGGTTGAGGGACGCCCCCACGACGACCGCGACGTCCGCCTCCCGCACGAGGTCCATGGCCCCGCGCGCACCGAACCCGCCGGCCACGCCCAGGTCGAACTCGGTCCGTGGGAAGACGCCCTGGCCCAGCGCGGTCGTGACCGTGAGCGCACCCGTCGCGTCCGCGATCCTCCCCAGCACGTCGCCCGCGCCCGCGAGCCACGCGCCCCGCCCTGCCATGAGCAGGGGCCGCCGGGCCGACGCCAGCGCCGCTGCGACGTCCCGCACCGTCGCCTCCGCGAACGGGCCGCGCGGCGCGAGCGGACCTGGCAGCCGCGGCTCGGGCACCTCGGGCACCGGACCCGCGTCGAGCGTCGCCACGTCGTAGGGGATCGCCAGCACCGTCGGGACGCGGTACGTCAGCGCGTGCTCGACCGCGATCGCCGTCGTCGCCGCCGCGTCGGCACGTCCCACCGTGTACGTGCGAGCCCCGACCGCCGACGCCATCGCGATCTGGTCCACGTCCCACGGGCGCGGCCCCGACGTCGGCTCGTCGCCCACCACCAGCACGAGCGGCACGTGCGCCTGCACCGCCTCGGCCAGCGCCGTCAGCGTGTTCGTGAACCCCGCGCCGTACGTCGTCGTCGCCGCCGCGAGCCGCCCCGACGCCCGGTGGTGCGCGTCCGCCGCGACGACCGCCCCCGACTCGTGCCGCACCGGCGTGAACGTCGCCGACGTCTGCCGCGCGAGCGCGTCGAGGAAGTGCGCGTTGCCGTTGCCCATGACCCCGAACACGTGGTCCACGTGCGCGGCGAGGGTGACCGCGGCGTGCGCGGAGACCGAGGGCATCGCCGACCTCCTCGTCGAGCGTCGGACCCACGCCGTCGTGGGGCCGTCCGCTCGGCACTCTATCCACCGCCGTATACGATCCGCACGAGGGAGGTCCGCGCGACCGACCGGCGCGCCACGCCTCCCACCTCGACAACGACGTCCGGGGGAGTCGCACCATGCAGTTCCACCACCACGGCTACGTCTCGGGCGACCCCCGGGTCCAGCCCGCCGCCGGCGTCGGCCTCGACCGCCCCGACGACCTGCCCGACGAGGTCGACGTCCTCGTCGTCGGCACCGGACCCGCCGGCATGATCGCCGCCGCCCAGCTCTCCCAGTTCCCCGACGTCACCACCCGCATCGTCGACCGCCGCCGCGGACGCCTCGCCATCGGCCAGGCCGACGGCATCCAGGCCCGCAGCGTCGAGACCTTCCAGGCCTTCGGCTTCGCCGGACGCATCGCCGAAGAGGCCTACCGCATCACCGAGATGTGCTTCTGGCACCCCGACCCCGCCGACCCCACCCGCATCGTCCGCGGCGAACGCCCGCCCGACGACCCCTCCGGCATCAGCGAGTTCCCCCACCTCATCGTCAACCAGGCCCGCGTCCTCGACCACTTCGCCGAGTACATGGCCAACGCCCCCACCCGCATGCGCCCCGACTACGGCTACGCCTTCCGCGACCTGCACGTCGCCGACCACGGCGACCACCCCGTCACCGTGCACCTCACCCTCACCACCGGCGACGACGCCGGCACCGACAAGACCGTCCGCGCGCGCTACGTCCTCGGCGCCGACGGCGCCCACAGCGACGTCCGCCGCGCCATCGGCTGCGTCCCCCGCGGCGACAGCGCCTTCCACGCCTGGGGCGTCATGGACGTCCTCGCCGTCACCGACTTCCCCGACATCCGCCTCAAGTGCGCCATCCAGTCCGGCACCGGCGGCAGCATCCTGCTCATCCCGCGCGAGGGCGGGCACCTCTTCCGCATGTACGTCGACCTCGGCGAGGTCCACCCCGACACCCGCGACGCCGTCCGCGCCACCACGATCGACCAGATCGTCGACCACGCCAACGCCATCCTGCGGCCCTACACCCTCGACGTCCGCTCCGTCGCCTGGCACAGCGTCTACGAGGTCGGCCACCGCGTCACCGACCGCTTCGACGACGTCCCCCTCGACCAGCGCGGCACCCGCACCCCCCGCGTCTTCATCGCCGGCGACGCCTGCCACACCCACAGCGCCAAGGCCGGCCAGGGCATGAACGTCTCCATGCAGGACGGCTTCAACCTCGCCTGGAAGCTCGGCCACGTCCTGACCGGCCGCAGCCCCGAGACCCTCCTCACCACCTACTCCGCCGAACGCCAGGTCATCGCCCAGAACCTCATCGACTTCGACCGCGAGTGGTCCTCCCTCATGGCCCGCAAGCCCGAGGACCTCGACCCCGGCGAGCTCGCCGCGTTCTACGTGCGCACCACCGAGTTCCTCTTCGGCTTCATGACGCAGTACCCGCCGTCCATGCTCGTCGGCGACGCCACCCACCAGCGCCTCGCCACCGGGTTCCCCCTCGGCAAGAGGTTCAAGTCCGCCCCCGTCGTCCGCGTCGCCGACGCCAACCCCCTGCACCTCGGCCACCAGCACCGCGCCGACGGCCGCTGGCGCGTCTACGCCTTCGCCGACCGGCCCGCCGCGGGGGAGCGGTCCGCGCTCGCGGACTGGGCCGGCTGGATGGCGACGTCGCCCGACTCACCCGTCCTCGCGCACGCACGCGAGGGCGACGCGCTCGACGCGCTCCTCGACGTCAAGGTCGTCTACCAGCAGCGCCACGTCGACGTCGACGTCACGCGCGTGCCCGCGCTGTTCCTGCCGCGCACCGGCCCGTTCGACCTCGTCGACTACGAGAAGGTCTTCGCGGCACTGCCCGACGACGACGTCTTCGACGCGCGCGGCATCGATCGCGACGGGTGCGTCGTCGTCGTCCGCCCCGACCAGTACGTCGCCGCCGTCCTCCCGCTGGACGCGACCGCCGACCTCGCGGCGTTCTTCCGGCAGCACCTGCTCGTGCAGGGGCGCGAGCCCGTCGCCTGACCTCGTCGGGGGCTGCGCGACGAGCCGCCGCAGGGGCCGGCCCGCCGCGCGCACCGGCCGTCAGACGCGTGCGGCCTCGCGCGCGAGCCGCGCCGGCGTCTCGTCGTCGAACTCCGCGAAGAACCCGCCGACCCGGTCCGTGAGCTCACCCATCCCGTCGCACGCGAACAGGACCGGCTGGTAGTGGCTGATGTCGTACGCGAGCGTCGCCATCTGGTGGAAGTCGACCGGCCGGATGTCCGCACCGCGGAACTCCTCGATCTCCCCGTACGACGACAGCAGCCCAGCCCCGTACGCCCGCAGCTCGCCGCCCTCGTACATCACGCCGAACTCGATCGTGAACCAGAAGACGTCCGCCACGTACTGCAGCCCCTCGGGGGTCTCGCACCGCCGCGCGGCCTCGCCGGCACGCCGCTTGACCTCGGCGATCGCCGGGTTCGCGAGGAGATTGCAGTGCCCGACGACCTCGTGGAGGATGTCCGGCTCGGGCGTGTAGAGCGGCTGCGACGCGTGCCGCAGGTACTGCGTCGAGTGGAAGACCCCGTCCGCGAGCGACCCGTAGAACACGTCGAGCGGCACCAGCCCGGCGGCCGGGTGCAGCCGGAACCCGCTGAGCGGACCGAGCCCCGCGCTCACCTCGTCGAGCTGCGGCACGTGGTCCGTCGGCAGCGCGAGGGCCTCCTTGCCCTCGAGGTACCCGCGGATCGCGAGCCGCTCGTGCTTCGGCGCGAGCTCCCGGCACACCGTCTCCCAGATCCGGTTCTCGGTGTCGGTGTACTCCACGCGCGGCACGGGGTCGCCGGGCCGCCACGCGAGCGCCGGGGCGGCGATCTCGTCGCGTCGTCGCCGGTACTCGTCGTCCTTCGCACCGGGATGGTCGTCCGCGAGGTGAACCCTGGCCTTGCCGTCCTCGTCCGCGGTGACGGGGGCGTACAGCTGGCCCTCTTCGAACATGCGACCCGTTCTACGCCGAACGCCGCGCCGACGCATCCCCCGGTCGTGCGCCCCGGCCGCCGCGGGTGCCCGTACGGGATGCGCCGCCGGCGTCGCTAGCCTGGCGTGATGCCCCCGACGATCCGTCCCTACGCGTCGGACGACGCGCAGGCCACCCTCGACGTGTTCCTCGCCGCGATCCGCGTCACCGCGGCCGCGGACTACACGCCGGAGCAGCTCGCCGCGTGGGCGCCCGACGACGTCGACCTCACGGCCTGGGCGCACCGCCGGGCCGCGCGGCGCACGGTCGTCGCGGAGGTCGACGGCCGCGTCGTCGGCTTCACCGACGTCGACCCGGGCGGGTACGTCGACATGATGTTCGTGGACCCGGCGGTCGGCCGCACCGGCGTCGCCTCGGCGCTCCTCGCGTGGGCGCACGAGACGGCCCTCCGCGACGGCGCGTCGACGCTCACGACCCACGCGAGCCTCACCGCGCGCCCGTTCTTCGAGGCGCACGGCTTCGTCGTCACGGCCGAGCAGCACCCGGTCCGGCGCGGCGTGACGCTCACGAACTTCGCCATGGCGCGCCGCCTGCCCTGACACGTCGTCGCAGGTCGAGCGGTACATCGGGGCGGTAGTACATCAGCCTGGGGACTCTTCAGCGCGCATCTGGGTGCACCCCGATGCGCATTCGTACGCACATCGTCAGGCACGTCTGCGGTCATCTCTCGATCGACGCGATGGATCGATGGGCGCCACGAGCAACGCTGTCTCGTGACCGATCTGACCCAGGCACTCGATTCGCACCGGTGGCGGCCGCCGTCGGCCCGCCTCCACCACCTCTCGACCGAGACAGCACGAGGCGGTTCCACCGTCGCCCTAGGTGTACTGACCCGCTGCGTTGTTGACTCGGTCGATGGGGCGTTGGCCGCCGATGCCGAGGTGGGGTCGGTCCAGGTTGTAGTGCTCGAGCCAG
>NZ_BHYL01000167.1 GCF_003851725.1 Cellulomonas algicola
GGTGCCGGCGCTGCGGGCGGGGCCGCGGGGGCCGGTGGGGCGGGTGCCGGTGGGGCGGGTGCCGCGACGGCTGCGGCGACCGGGACGACGGCGGCCGTCAGCGCCACCGCGGGCACGGCTGCCGCGGGTGGTGTCGCCGCGCTCATCTCCTCGATCCCGCTGGGTGCGGTGGCCGTCGCGGCCGGCACCGTCGCCGTCGCCGCGATCGCGGCCGTCGGCATCTACGGCCTGACGCGCGGCACGGACGAGCCGGAGGCCCTGCCCGCGCCGTCGGTGTCCGTCCCGGAGGCGAGCGCGACCCCGACGCCGAGCACGTCGACCGCGCCCGCACCGACGCCCACCCCGACCCCGTCGCCGACCGACGTGCCCGACCTCGACGGGTCGGGCGCGCTGCTCGCCGACGAGCCGCAGGACGGCACCCCCCGCACCCGCACCCAGCCGGGCAGCACCGACGACGAGACGCCCGACGACGAGACGACGCCGCCGCCCGCCCCCGCGGACGTCGGCGTCGTGCTGCCCGACGGCGGGCTCGTGCTGGCCGCGGGCCTCGCGGGGCAGGAGCTCGCGTTCGGCGTGCAGAACACCGGCGGGACCGTCGCGACGAACCTCGTCGCCGAGGTGACCCTGCCTGTGGGGGTGTCCGTCGACGGGATCGCCGGCGCGGCGCTCGAGGGCCTGACGCCCGGCCGGTTCGCGGTCACCGCCGCCGGCGGCTGGGTGTGCACGCCCGACACCGGCAACGGGGTCGTGCGCTGCACGCTCGCGACGCTGCCACCCTCGTCGGTGGCCCGCCTCGCCCTGCGCGTCTCGATCGACGAGGCCTACGACGGCATGGACGCGGCCGTCGGGCTGCGCGTCGCCGGTGGCGGCATCCAGTACCGCCCCGCGCCCTTCCCGCTGCACATCCAGGCGTCGCCCGCACGGCTCGCGCTCCGCAGCGCGCCCGCGTCGGTCGCGCTGCTGTCGGGCCGCTCGACCCAGCTCGACCTCGACCTCGCGAACGTCGGCGGCTCACCCGTCGGCCCCACGCCCGCGACCGCGACGCTGCAGCTCCCGCGCGGCGTGTCCTGGTCGCCCGTCGCGGGCAGCGCCTGGACGTGCGCGGACTCCGCGGCCGGGGTGACGTGCCAGGTCCCGCGGATCGGACCGCGCGCCGCCGCGCCGCTGTCGCTGCTGCTCACGGCCGACGAGCCCGGCGCGGTCGGTGCGCGCAGCATCGGGATCGACCTGCGGCCCACCGGCGTGCGTGCACCCGAGCACCTCGAGGTGCCGTTCACCGTCCAACGGCCCACGCGCCTCGGCCTCACCGGCGACGTCGGCACGACGCTCGCACGCGGCCGGGCGTCGAGCGTCGCGCTCGCCGTCTCCAACCTCGGCGACGTGCAGGCGCCCGGGCTCGTCGCGCGACTCACCCGACCCGCCGGGACCGCGTGGCCCGTCACGCCCGTCGACGGCTGGACGTGCGGCCCCACCGACGCGGTCGAGATCTCCTGCACGCACGACGTCCTGCCCGGCGGCGGCAGCGTGCCGCTCACCGCGCACCTCGACGCGCAGCCCGGCGCCGTGGGCGGCCTGGGCGACCTGCTCGTGCGCGTCGACGCACCCGGTGCGGACGCCGCGCAGGAGCACCGCGTCGCCGTGACCGCGACCGCGCCCGTGCTCACCGTCACGCAGCCCGTCGTCACGCTCACCGACTCGTCACGCTCCGGCACCGTCTCGTTCGCCGTGAGCGCCGCCGGTGGCGACCTCGCCGCCGACGCCGACGACGTCGTCGCGACGCTGACCCTCCCGACGGCGTTCACCGTCGACACCGAGGGCGGCGGCACGACCACCGAGAACTGCGTCGCCGTCGACGCCCGCCGCTACCGCTGCGACGTCGGCCCCGTGCCCGCAGGCGGCACCGCCGAGGTGCTCGTCAACGCGCGCTGGTCGGGGAGCGCGCGCGGAGCGTTCGTCGTCGCCGCGCAGGCTCCCGGGGCCGCGCCTGTCAGCGCCTCGACGGACGTCAGCACCTCGTCCGCGGGCCTGAGCCCGCGCGCGCGGTTCGAGGGCGGCTGGGCCGTCACCGAGGTCGGCGCGCCTCTGCTCACGTGCCGCACCACGCTCACGACGTGCGTGCCCGCGCTGCAGAACGGCGACCGCGACAACAACAGCTTCGACATGGTCGAGCTCGACGAGGGGCCGGACCTGCCCGGCGCGAACGGCACCCGCCCTGCCGTCCGCACGTCGTCGTTCACGCAGCTCGACGTGCCCGCCGGCCGGCAGATCGCCTTCGCCGGCCTGTACTGGTCCGCCAACATCGGGCCCGGCGACACGTGGAGCGGCGACCCGGCGGTCGTCCGGTTCCGCGGGCCGAGCTCGGCGTACCAGACGCTGCGCGCCGCCGACGGCGACGTCGACCGCCTCACCGACAACGCCGGACGCGCCTACTACCAGTCGTTCGTCGACGTGACCGACCTCGTCGCCGCGCAGGGCGGCGGCACGTGGTCCGTCGCCGACGTCGCCGTCCGCGCCACCAGCAAGGACCCCCAGCGGTCCTACTACGCCGGCTGGTCGCTCGTCGTCGTGTACGCCGACCCGTCGACCGACTCCAACGTCACCGTCTACGACGGAGCCGCGTGGATCGGCACGACCGCGGCCCCGCCCGTCTTCGAGTTCGCCGCCCGCGCCGGGACCAGCGCCCGCATCGGGGTCGTCGCGTGGGAGGGCGACCGGACCGCCGTCGGCGACCGGCTGCTGCTCGACGGCAACCGTCCGCTCGTGCCGGTCCGCTGGGACGGGAGCACGCCCGGCTCGGGCGTCAACAACGCGTTCGACTCGACCGCGCACGGCTGGCGGTGGCCCAACTCGCTCGGCGTCGACGCCAAGGCGTTCGTGCCCGCGACCCTCTCCGGCGACGTGTCGTCGCTGTCCGCCACCACCAACGGCGACCAGTACCTCATCGGCGTCGTGACGCTCCGCACCGAGCCCGTCGTCTCCTCGGCGAGCATGCCCCGCTGACGCGCCGCCTGCGCGGCTCGGCGCTCAGTCCGCCGGCTCGACCACCGCGGCGACGGCCGCGTCGACCGGCACGACGCCCTCGGTGAGCTCCAGGACCAGCCCGGCCGTCAGCGGCGCGTGCAGGACCGCTGCGAGGACCTCGGCGACGTCGGCGCGGGGGATCGAGCCGCGCGGCACGTGCGCGTCGAGCTGCACCCGGCCCTGCGCGTCGTCGTCGGTCAGCCCACCCGGGCGCACGATCGTCCAGTCGAGGTCGCGCGACCGCAGGTCCTCCTCGCTCGCACCCTTCGCGCGCAGGTAGGCCGCGAACACCTCGTCCGTCCCGGGCGGCGGCTCCGTCGACGCGCCCATCGACGACACCAGGACGTACCGCCGCACGCCCGCCAGCTCGGCACCGTCGGCGAGCAGCGCGGCCGCGCCACGGTCCACGGAGTCCTTGCGCTCGGCGCCGCTGCCCGGACCCGCGCCCGCGGCGAACACCACCGCGTCCGCACCCGCGATCGCCTCGGCGACGTCCCGCGCGTTCGAGCGCTCCAGGTCGAGGACGACCGCCTCGGCGCCGTCCTCCGTCACGTCCTGGACGTGGCCCAGCTGCCGGATCAGCGCGACGGGGACGTCACCCCGTGCCGCCAACGTGCGCGACAGCAGGCGCGCGACCTTCCCGTGCCCGCCGGCGATCGCGATGCGCATGCCCTCGACGGTAGGCCGGGGTCGTCGCCGCGGCGACCTGAGCCGGGACGTCCCCGGGGTGTCGCCCCAGCGTGTCGCCCGCCCTCAGCGGTGCGTGCTCGGCGCCGCACACGGAGCCTGACCACTCGGCGTCCGGTCCGCGGGTGTGTCGCGCTGCCGGACCTCCCGGGTCCCCCAGACCGGCGGGTGGTCCGGCAGCGCGTGCGTCGACCGCGTCCCCCGAGCCGTCGACGAGACGTGATGCTGGCAGCGGTGCCGGTCGCGCCCAAGGGGTCCCCACCGCCGTCTCAGGATGCGGAAGCGGTGCGAGGTGTCCGCCTCCGCCGGCCTCGCGGGCGATGGTCGTCGGCAGCGCGACATGAGAGCGGGATCCGGCGCGCCGGTCGGTGGTCCGCGCGTCGACGCGGCCGTGTGCCGGCCGGTCCCGTCGAGGCGCTCGTGAGCGCCGTCCGCGTCGCCCGTGCGCCGTGCGCCGGCGCGGCCGTGCGTCAGACGATCCCGTAGAGCCGGTCGCCCGCGTCGCCGAGGCCCGGGACGATGTACGCCTTCTCGTTGAGCCGCTCGTCGACCGCCGCCACGACGACCTTCACGTCGGCGCGGTCGCCCACGAACTCCTCGACGACCTGGAGCCCCTCGGGAGCCGCGAGCAGGCACACGGCCGTGACGTCGCGCGCCCCGCGGGCCAGCAGGTAGTCGATCGCCGCGACGAGCGTGCCGCCGGTCGCGAGCATCGGGTCGAGCAGGAAGCACTGGCGGCCGGACACGTCGTCGGGCAGCCGGTTCGCGTACGTGACGGCCTCGAGCGTCTCCTCGTCGCGCTGCATCCCGAGGAACCCAACCTCCGCCGTGGGCAGCAGCCGCGTCATGCCGTCGAGCATCCCGAGGCCCGCGCGCAGGATCGGCACGACCAGCGGACGCGGGTCGGCCAGCTTGACGCCGGTCGTCGTCGTCACGGGCGTCTCGATCTCGACGGTGTCGACGTGCACGTCCCGCGTCGCCTCGTACGCGAGGAGCGTGACGAGCTCGTCGACGAGCTGCCGGAAGGTCGGCGAGGGCGTGCCCTTGTCCCGCAGGACCGTGAGCTTGTGGGCGACGAGCGGGTGGTCCGCGACGTGCAGGCGCATGCGCACAACCTACCGGCAGTCCCACCAGGTGGACGTGGCGAAGGTCCCCGCAGCGGGCGTGTGCTGCGTCATCATGGCGGGCATGACGGACGGTCCCCGGCGGGCGGTGCAGCCCGCCGACGCGTGGGCGATGGGCCTCGCGCTCGACGAGGCCCGCCGCGCCGTCGCGACCGGTGACGTGCCGGTCGGCGCCGTCGTGATCGGGCCCGACGGTGACGTCGTCTCCCGCGGCCGCAACGTCCGCGAGGCGACCGACGACCCGACCGGGCACGCCGAGGTCGTCGCGCTCCGTGCCGCGTCGGACCGGTTGGGCCGCTGGCGTCTCGACGACTGCACGCTCGTCGTCACCCTGGAGCCGTGCCTCATGTGCGCGGGGGCTCTGGTGCTGGCGCGGGTCGCGCGGCTGGTGCTCGGGGCGTGGGACCCCAAGGCGGGCGCGTGCGGGTCGCAGTGGGACGTCGTCCGCGACCGCCGCCTCAACCACCGCGTCGAGGTCGTCGGGGGAGTGCGCGCCGACGAGTGCGGCCTGCTCCTCCAGCGCTTCTTCGAGACCCACCGCGACGGCGTCCCGCACCTCTGACCGACCGGCACGGTCCCGACTCTCGACCGTCGCGTCGCCGCTCGCTGGTGGGCTCTCGTCCGAGCCCCCGCCTCGCAGCGTCGAGCCGGGCCTCGGTACCGCTTCCGTCGCACGCCCGGTCACCAGGCCCGGGTCGACGGCGAGCCGCGACGGCCCTCGGCGCCCGCTGACGTCAGAGCGTCGCGGCGAGCGTCGTCAGCGTCTCCGACGTCCCCGCGTGGAGCGTCACGGTCGCGTGGCGGTCCCCGCGGGTCGTGCCGCGGTTCACGATCACCACGGGCTTGCCCGTCTGCGCCGCGTGCCGCACGAACCGCAGCCCCGACTGCACCTGGAGCGACGACCCGGCGACCAGCAGTGCGTCGCCGTCGTCGACCATCGCGTACGCCCGCTCGACCCGCTCGCGCGGGACCGTCTCGCCGAAGTAGACGATGTCCGGCTTGAGCATCCCGCCGCACACCGCGCAGCCGGCGACGACGAAGTGGCTCGTCCGCTCGACGACCGCGTCGGCGTCCGGCGCGATCTCGACGTCGGCGACCTCGTCCGCGAAGTGCGGGTTGAGGTCCTCGAGCCGCTGGGCCAGCTCGGTGCGGGGGATCACGCGGTGACAGTTGAGGCAGACCACGCGGTCGTACCGTCCGTGCAGGTCGATGACGTTCCGCGAGCCGGCCGCCTCGTGCAGCAGGTCGACGTTTTGCGTGATGACGCCAAGCACGGTCCCTGCGTGCTCCATCTCTGCGAGCGCTCGGTGCCCCGCGTTCGGCTGCGTGCGGCCCACGTGCCGCCAGCCGACGTGGTTGCGGGCCCAGTAGTGCCGGCGGAACCGCTCGTCGCCGGTGAACTGCTGGAACGTCATCGGCGTGCGCGGCGGCGAGTCCGGGCCGCGGTAGTCGGGGATCCCCGAGTCGGTCGAGACGCCCGCCCCGGTCAGCACCGCGAGGCGTCGGCCGCGCAGCAGGTCCACCACGTCGGGCAGGGTGCCTGCGGGATCGAGGACGGCATCGCTCACGTCCCCACGGTAAGCCGCGGGCCGCGGAGGAGCCGATTCGGTGCAGCGGCTCCGACCGGGTACTCTTCTCCGCGAGGTAGCGTGTCCGAGCGGCCTAAGGAGCACGCCTCGAAAGCGTGTGTGGGTGAAAGTCCACCGTGGGTTCAAATCCCACCGCTACCGCCAGTCGAAGGGCCCCACCCGCGTAATCTTGCGGAAGTGGGGCCCTTCGTCGTTCCGCCTGCTCCGCCTTGGCTCCACATTGGGTCACGACGCGGCCTCGTCCGACGCCTGGGCGACGAGCTGATCGATCACCACGCGCACGTCTGGGGCGATGTGGATCCGCTGGACGTAGTGCCGGGCAGTTGTGCTTTCGTCCGCGTGCCCGAGCAGGGCCGTCGCGTGCGCGATCGTCGTGCCCCTCGCGACCTGCGTCGCGACCGTGCGGCGGAAGTCGTGCGGAGTGACGTCGACACCTGTGCCGGCGCGTGCTGCGGCGAGCTGCTCGCGGACGCGGCTGGGGGAGCGCGGCGAGCCCTTCGTCGATGGGAACACGAGGTCGTCGGGCCCGCCGTCGAGGCCCAGGTCGAGTGCCGACTGCAGCGCACTCACGACGAAGTCGGGCAGCGTGATCGTCCGTCGCGACGAGTCCGACTTGGGCTTGGACTGCCGCTGGAGCTTGCTGTCGATCCTGACGATCGTCCCGGTGACCGTCAGCGTCGGGATCTCGGCATCAAGATCGAGGTCGGCGGCACGGAGTGCGAGACACTCGCCGATCCGCAGCCCGGTCCCGAGCATGGTGTCGACGATCTCGGGTAGCAGCGTCACGTTGCGTCGCCCGCGAAGCGCTGCCGGGCGGTCCTCCCACTCACGTACGGCTTTGCGCAGCAGCGCGATGTCCTCGAGCGCGATCGTCCGCACCTCGGCGCGCTTCGGCTTCCGCACCGTGACCGCGTCCCGCACCGGGTTCGTCGGCGCTCCGCCGTAGCGCACGCACATCATCATGACCTGCGACATCACGTTTCGCGCCTGCCGTGCGGTGTCGAACTTCCGAGCGCCGCTCAACGCCATCAGGAGACGGTTGACCGCCACGGGGGTCACCTCACGCACCCGGAGCGCCCCGAACGCGGGCCGTAGATCCCTGTCGAGCACGCCGAGGTAGGTCGCGAGCGACTGGGGAGCGATCTGCCCCTCGGCTCGCTTCTCCGCGATCCACTGATCGAAGACGATGCCCATGCGAGTGTCCGGCAGGATCGCCGCGGCGCCGTCAACCACCCACTCGGTGCTGGCCCGGATCAGCCGATCCTGGAGCTTCGCCTCGGCCGCCGACGCCGACGGACCGCGCGCCCCGACCTTGTGGAGGACGCCGGCGAAGTCGCGGTACCGCGCATGCGCTCGCCAGACACCGGGGGAGACCTCGCGACGGGAGATCCGACCCCAGCGCCCTGGCGGGATGGGCTCGCGGGCCACCGCTCACTCCTCCTGACGCTTGTCGGTGACGCGGTCGAGCCACGCCTCCACGTCGTCCGGGCGATAGCGCAGCCTGGCGCCCACCCGCAGCACCTTTGGGCCACCGCCTCGACTCGACCATGCGTAGACGCAGTGGAGCGTCACGCCGAGGTAGTCGGCCAGCTCCTCCGGTGTCCACAGCCGCCGCCGAACGGTCGGCCTGTCGATCGGTCCCACACTCGCCGTGCTCATCTCAGATCCCCCCGCTCGTCATGCTCGCTGCTTGTCGATAGTTCGCTGCTCGGCCCGCCACTTGGCGTACTCGCGGGCGCGTGAGGCGGCGGCGTCGGCGAGTGCCTTGTCGCCCGCTCGCGGCCAGCCGGTTCCCTCGTACGACCACGAACCGATGACCAGCGTCGTCTCCTCGTCCGCTGCCATCAGCTGCTCCTCGAGCTCGCGGACGTCGAGCTTGTCGAGCTGTCGTCTCACGTCGGCGAGCAGCGCGTGGAAACGGCGACGGGCGCGACGCAGCGCCCCGAGCGTGACGGAGTAACGGCGTGACTTCGTGGAGAAGTGCCCTCGGAAGCCGAGCATCGCGGCCCAGCGGCCGAGCAGCGCGTATGGGTGTCGAGCGCAGTTCCCACAGCGCCGCGCGCGGCGATCTGCGATCCGTTCCTCGCAACCGAACGGGCAGCCGTCGAGGGCTCGTGCGGCGAGAGTGCGGCAGGTGGTCATGAGCGCCGCGAGGTGATGCAGAGGGCGTCTCGGGTCGACGCCGGTCGACTTCGTCGAGTACTTGGCGAGGTACGCCGCGACCTGCTCGCTGGTGATCTGGTCAGCCACCGCGCCGCCCTCGCGGACGATCCTGACGTCCGTCTGAGCGCCGAAGCGCAGCACGCGCTCGACGTCGGTGCGGTCCACAGGTGGGGCGGTGCATCGAACGACGGCCGCCGCCTCGAGCACGCACCGTCGCAGCCCGCTGGCCGTGGTCGGTGCAGGCGATCCCGGTCCTTCGGAGCCGTCCAGGCGGACGAGCGCGTGGAAGTGCACGACCCCGCGCGCCTGGAACTCGGCCACCTTCGCGTACTCAAGCCTGGCGTGCTGCGCCAGGTCGCTTTCCCGGACACCGAGCTCGGCGGCAAGTCGGCGGCGCAACGCGATCGTGAAGCGGCGCCAGAGCTCCGGTGCGTGCCACTGCCAGATCACCGCAGAGGGGGCGTCGTAGCAGTCAGCGCACAGAGGTGCGCCCACTCGCGGGTCGTCTCCGTCGTGCCGAGCCCAGCACGCCAGACGGCGGCCATGCGGGCACCAGGCCAAACGCGTCCGTGGGTGACACTGCTCCTCGCCGTCGCGGACGCCGTGCACGAGGCCGAAGGACGGGGCCGTCAGGGTGACGAACAGCAGAGGGTTGGTGCTGACCGTCGCTGGGACGCCCTTCCCGCCGTTCAAGCCGGTGGATATCAGCTCGTAGGTGTCGCGGGCGTACACGCGCGAGCACGACGCGCACACAGCCTCCCGGCGGTTCCCGCACGGCTTGTAGAGCGCGCCAAGAGGCTCATCGGCGGAGTAGAAGGACGAGAGAATCTCGCCCGTCCGCAGATCCACGGTCGCCGACCGACCGACGAGCCGTACGGGACGCACGCAGTTGCCGGCCTTGGCCAGTGCGTCCACGAGGGCCGGCATCGTTCCGTCGCTCAGGCGTCCCACGATCGACGCGGCCTCGCCAGGACCGATGCCGCCCAGGTCGAGCGGTGACTCCGGTCCATGGCCATCGAAGCCGCTGGGGCGCCCCTCAGTCATCACGCCACCTCGGTGTCCTTGGCAGGTCGAGGGGAGCGAGGGGATCGTTGGCGACGCGGACGAGGTTCCACGGGATCGGGCGCCTTCGCTGGCTGCAAAGCATCCATGACGGCGCCGTCATCGCCGTCGATTGGAACCTGCGGTGCCGGATACACCTGCGCGACCATGCGGATGACGTCATCGGGCCAGTAGTCGGCTCGGACGCGCTCCACGGCGCCGTCGTCCTTCACCACGTAGCCCGCGCCGGCCATCGTCCGCTCGATCCGGTGGGCTGGGGCGAGGTCGCCGTAGCCATCGCCCAGCACCATCCGCGTTTCCGCCGACGAGGCGAGGCGCAACGCGATCGTCTGCGTGAACAGCTCGCGCATCCCGACCGTCTCCTTGCGAGGGTCCTGGACGAACGCGACGACGATGACGCCGAGCGCGCGGCCCTGGGCAAGGATCCGCTTGAGGAGCGTCGATGCCTCGTTGACGACGTCGCGTGACGCGTAGGCGGTCAGCACCGCGAGCTCGTCGATCAGGAGCACGTGGATCGGGTCGCCTGGTCCCGCCTCGAACTGGCGCGACCTCCCTCGCATGGCCGCCTGTCGCTCGACGATCACGCGCTGTAGCGCGCGCAGCAGTCGCACGGCCGCCTGCTCGTCCATCGCAACCGACGAGAACATGCCAGCGCCGACGGCCACCTCGACGCCGCCCTTCAGGTCGATGCCCCAGAGGCGGACCAGCGCCGCACGAGACGCCGGGGCCAGGTTGCCAGCGACGCCCCAGAAGATCGACCCCTTGCCGGCGCCTGAGCGCCCGACGACGAGCGTGTGCCGACCGTTGAGCTCCAGCCGCCACGGCGAACCGTTGGACACCCTGCCGAGCGTGACTGCCTCGGTCTCGATGTCGTGCGGAACCGGCGCTGTCGTGATCTGGTGCAGCAGCTCGCGCATCGTCAGCACGAGCTCAGCTACACCCGACCGGACGCGACGGGACTCAACGGACTCCGCGCCAAACGCCGTCGCGATCGCATCAGCCACCTGATCCACGTCGTCGACGGTCTGCCCGGCGGTCACGCGAACCTGCAGCACGAGCGCGTTGCTCGTCGTCGTGACCTTGAGAAGTCGAGGAACGACAGTCGGCGACTTTGGCCGTTCGGAGCGCATCCCGAGTCCGCACCGCTCGGCGACCATCGACCAACCCTTGCGCCCCCGACGTCGCCAGCCTCTGCGGCGGAGCGGACCCCCGAGGGCCGCTTCGTACGTCAGTGGGCTGACGGCCCGCCAGACCGCTCGAGCGGCGTTCCAGGCCAGGACGCACCACATCGCCGCTTCGCCTGCTGCCTCGTGATCGGCGATCAGGAGGACGTTGCCGATCACGAGGCAGATGAGGGCTGCGCGCCACGACTGGACGGTCCAGGACGCGGCGTCCCGGAACACGCGTGCCACCCGCCGCAGCACGAGCCAGACGATGCGGAGCGCCGTGTCCATCACGCAGCGCCCGGGAGTGCCTTTGGCGCAGGCTCTTTGTACTGGTCGCTCCGCGGGAACGCGCGCAGTGGACGCACGAGCTCGCCGCCGCAGAAGACCTTGAACTCCGGCTCCGGCCACGCGCCCCCGCTCCAGACCGCGAACCCCTCAGACGTGGGCGTGGGCTCGTAGTCGGCGACGCGACCGAGCGCCAGGCGCCAGGCCAGGTACTCGGCCGTCGGCTGCGTGTTTGCGCGCACCGAGAGGATGCCGTGGCCGACGCCCACCCAGCTGACCTGGCCGTGCACCATTGCGACGACGTCGGCGGCCATCGTGAGCAGCTCCGTGATGGTTGGGCCCGGCTCCTCGGCCGCTGCGCCACCGGTCGTGAGCTCTGACATCACGCCACCGCCTTCGGTTCCCCGACCTTCGCGGCGTGGCCGGGTGCGGCGAAGCTCTGCGCCCGGAAGGACCACGCGATGCGGGGCCGGCGGCCAGAGTCGTCGATGTACGGCAGCGCGGCCAGGCCGACGAATTCCACCGGCGTCCACGGCATCGGGGAGTTGTTCTTCGGCGGGACCGGCTGGTGCTCAGCGGCGAACTTCACCGTCACGCCGATCTCGCGGCGGCCCGCCTCGTCGTCCCCGTCGATGACGGTGCACTGCCAGAGCGGCAGCCCCGTCTCCTTGTCCCGCTGCTGCGGCCGGGAGCCGTCCGGGCGCTGCTCGGCCTGGAAGTCCGTGACGGGCTCGACGAGCCCGCGGAGAAAGGCGCCCTGCGGGAACGCCGTCTCGTGAGCGATGGGGAAACGCTTCGCGATAGCCACTTGAACCAGCCTCCGATCGCATCTAGAGCGCGTCGATCGCGTCTCCTGCGAACGACTACACACCCATACGAATCGCGTGTCAAGCGATCCCGCACCCCTCCATCGCGCGTCAGGCGATCCGTGCAAGAATCGGCAACGTGAACGCGACCTGGGACAACGTGGTTCGAGACGTTCTTGACCAGGCCCGCCGCGCCGCCGGGGGCGGCGCACCTCTGGCTCTCGCGCTCCGCTCAGCCAACGTCGGTCCAGAGTCGGGCACCTACTCCGAATCGGCTGTTAGCAACTGGATCAAGGGCCGCGCGCGACCGCCGGCCGATGTCGTACTCGCCGCCGCTTCGCTCTACGGCATTTCGCTCGACTCCCGCCTCGGTCTCGAGCCGAGCACGGCTAAAGCGGAGTCGAACGACGTTGAGGAGCTGCGCGCCGCGGTTCACCGACTTGAAGCGCTCGTCCACGAACGGCTTGCGCCGCCGGCCGAGGATGCCGCCTTCTCCACCCGAGACGTCCGAGCAGTCTTCGCTGACCGCTCCGAGGCGCTCGCCGCAATGCCTGTGCTCCGCACGCTCGCAACGTCGCAGCGAGTGGAAGCGATGGGTCTGAGCCTCACGGCGCTCTGCCAGGGAGTCTCTGACGTTACCCTCGCCGAGCTCGTCGAGAATGGCCTCGTGCTCCGATGCCTGTTCCTCGACCCCGAGGGCGATGCCACGCGCGCCCGAGAGCTCGAAGAGGGCCATCCCGTAGGGCATCTAGCGAAGATCACACGCACGAACATGCTCGCTATCGCGCGTCTCCGCGAGACTCTCTCGCCTGAGGCCACCGAGCGCGTCGAGGTGCGCACCTACGACGATCCCCTGCGGTTCAACATCACACGCTTCGACCTGGCACGCACCCTCGTCCAGCCGTACCTGCCGCGCGTCCGAGGCCTCGATGCGCCGGCATTCCTAGTCGAGGCCGACGATGCACACCCGCATGGTCTCTTCTCAATCTTCGACGCCGTGTTCAGCCAGACATGGGACCGCGGACGTGTCATCGAGGATTGAGCGCGCTGCGGACGCGGCAATCGACCTTGCGCTCTCGCTCATCGGAACCGGCGAGACGGGCGAGCGGATCTACAAGACCGATCGCGACTTTGCTACGTCCGTCGACCTCGCTATAGAGGATGCGGTTCGCGAACTTCTCGAACACGAGACGCCGGATATCGGCTTTCTGGGTGAAGAGCGTGGCCGAACGGGGAAGTCGGGCTACTACTGGTCCCTCGATCCGATCGATGGGACTACAAATTTCTCTCGGGGCCTGCCCAACTACGGGGTCTCGCTTGCCCTAATAGAGAACGATCAGCCCGTCTTTGGAACGATCGCTCTCCCAGCCCATGGGGAGCGCTACTTGAGCAGAGGTGCCAGCGCAACGCTCAACGGGCACACCATCTCGGTCGCGCCCACGTCCCTGCTCAAGGACGCGATCGTCTCCGTGGGTGACTTTGCGACTGGGGTGGATAGTGAATCAAAGAACGAGCGACGACTCGGAGCGCTCGCCGCGCTCGCCGCATCGGTTGGCAGGATTCGAATGCTCGGATCTGCCGCAACAGACCTCGCTTGGCTGGCGGCCGGTCGACTGGACGCCGTCCTCATTGACGCGAACCGCACCTGGGACGTTGCCGCAGGGATAGCCCTAGCTCGGGCCGCTGGCGCAGCCGTGAGCCACGTCGACGGCACCCCGTACGGGCTACACGGCCCGGATGTGTTGGCTGCTGTGCCCTCCCTCCACCGCGCCCTCGTCTCGGCCCTCGCGTAGACCCCGGCGGCGCCGTCCTTAACCGCCTCCAGTCCGGTCGCTATCCCCGAGCTCTACGACTCGGACGGGTCTGCTGCACGAGTAGGTGACAGCGGGCTCGGACGGCGAGTGCCACCTGACAGTGGTGAGAGTCTTGTACTCGGCGGGCGTCAGGTGACCGAGGCGTGCCTGGCCCCTGCGGTGCTGGTAGTCCGCTCGATCCGGACGATGATCGCCGGGCGCAGTTCGTCCTGGGTCGCCCAGCGAGGCCTGTTCAGAAAGTGTCTTCTGCAGCTCACGCGCGCCGACGAGCGCGGCGAGCCAGTGGTTAGTAGGGCTGTCTGACGAGGCTTCGGGACCCAGCACGTCAACGCCGACTGGGATCCCGTCGGCGCCGAGTTCACTCACGAGCAGGTGAGCCGCTTCCCGGCAGCTGTGCCTGAGTGCGAGGCTCGTCGACGGATCAGGCTGCGTCACGCAGCCGGTTGCGCAGAAACGACTCGACGATCCCAAAGTCCTGCGCGATCTGCTGATCGGGGACTCGCCGCGACGGGCGCCCGCCACGCTTCCCGACGGAGCTGCTTCGGAAGGGGCATAGGTACCCCTTCAGTCCACCCGAGCCGATAAGTTTGGGCGCGCGCTGTTTGCGCGAGCGCATAAGCCCACGCCTCCGGCGGGGAGGAGACCGAACCCGACATGGCCCGTACTGCCAAGCCGAAGCCCCAGAAGACACTCGAACAGCGCCTGTGGGACGCTGCGGACGCCCTACGAGGCAACCAGGAACCGTCCGAGTACAAGCACGTCGTGCTTGGCCTGGTCTTCTTGAAGTACATATCCGATCGGTTCGAGGAGCGCCGTCGCGCGATCGAGGTCGCGCTGGCCGACCCCCACTCAGATGACTACATCCCCAACCCCGAGCGTCGTGGCCGCTACCTCGAGGACCGCGACGAGTACGCCAGCCACAACGTTTTCTGGGTGCCCGAACTGGCTCGGTGGGAGTACCTGCAGGGCTTGGCCAAGCAGCCCCAGATCGGCCAGCAGATCGATCAGGCCATGGACCTGATCGAGAAGGAGAACCCAAAGATCCGAGGCGTCCTTCCGCGCAACTACGGCCGCGAGGGCCTCGACAAGGGTCGCCTCGGGCAGCTCGTTGACCTCATCGGCGCTATTGGCTTCACGGAATCGGACGATCACGGCAGCGATGACATCCTCGGCCGCGTCTATGAGTACTTCCTAGGCCAGTTCGCAGGCAAGGAGACCGGCAAGGACGCCGGCGCCTTCTACACACCGCGCTCGGTCGTCCGCACGCTCGTCGAGATGCTGGAACCCTACAAGGGGCGCGTGTATGACCCGGCTTGCGGCTCCGGCGGCATGTTCGTGCAGTCGGCTGAGTTTGTGCAGGCCCACGGCGGCAAGCGAGACGACATCGCGGTCTACGGCCAAGAGTTCACCGACACGACCTGGAAGCTGGCGAAAATGAACCTCGCACTGCGAGGCATCGAGGCCGATTTGGGCAAGCACTCCGCCGACTCCTTCACCCAGGATGTCCATGCCGACCTGCGCGCCGATTTCGTCCTGGCGAACCCGCCCTTCAACGTCAGCAAGTGGTGGCACCCGAAACTCGCGGGTGATCCGCGCTGGAAGTACGGCACTCCGCCGGAGAGCAACGCCAATTTTGCATGGGTTCAACATTTTATATACCACCTAAGTCCGAAGGGGACGGCCGGGTTCGTCCTGGCTAACGGATCGCTCAGCGAGAAGAGCGGAGGTCAGGGCGAGATCAGACGAAAGCTCGTCGAGGCCGATCTCGTCGATTGCATCGTAACGATGCCGAGCAACTTGTTCTTCAACACGACGATCCCGGTAAGTCTCTGGTTTGTGTCCAAGGAGCGACAAGGCAACGGGCACCGGGAACGCCGTCGGGAGGTGCTTTTCATTGATGCAAGCAAAGTCGGAAGAATGGAGAACCGACGCATACGCACGCTCGACGACTGCGATATTGACAGGATTGCAGGCGCCTACCACGCGTGGCGCAATCGTGACGGCGGCTTCGAGGACGTACCTGGCTTCGCCAAGGCTGCCAGTTTTGAGGAGATCGAGAAGCACCACTTCATCCTCACGCCGGGCCTCTACGTCGGCAAGGAAATCGAAGGAGAGGCCGCGCTGCCAGTCGAAGAGCGGATCCAGCACCTGACTTCCGAACTGCTAGCGGAGTTCAGAAGAGGTCACGAGTTTGAGGTTGCGGTTCGGCAGCAGTTGGGCGGCCTCGACCTGTGAGCCGACGCACTGTCGCCCTCCGGGAGGTGGGGCAGATCGTCGGAGGTGGTACGCCGTCGACAAACCATCCCGAGTACTTCGGCAATGACTATCCCTGGATCACGCCTAGGGACCTATCCAGGCAAGGGACCCGTTTCGTCGAAGCCGGTGAGAGGGGGATCAGCCAGGCGGGTCTGGCCGCCTCGTCTGCCAAGTTGCTGCCAGCTGGTACGGTCGTGATCTCCAGTCGAGCTCCGATCGGCTTGACGGCGCTCGCCTCGGTTCCCGTGACAACCAATCAAGGCTGTCGGAGCTTTGTGCCCGGTAACGACGCCGACTCGCTTTTCATGTACTACCTTCTTGGCTCCTTATCGGATGAGTTTGAGCGCAGAGCCAATGGTTCGACATTCAAGGAAATCTCGGGCTCCGCGCTCGGCGCCTTTGAGATCGACCTGCCGGACTTGGTAGAGCAGAAGGCAATTGCGATGGCTCTAGGGGCCCTCGACGATAAGATCGAGTCAAATCGTCGGACTATGGGCATCCTCGAGAAACTAGGGGCTGCCCTCATTGAGCAGGCCTTCACCTTGGACCCCTTCGGCAACCCGGAGTACGACGACTCGCGGCGTCTAGGGGATGTGCTGTCCCTGCTCGAAACGGGGTCAAGGCCAAAGGGCGGTCTTCAAGAAGGCGTCGAGGGCGTCGTTAGCCTCGGTGCTCAGCATGTTCAGTCGGCCGGTGTATGTGCCCGCACGGATTTTGGACACGTGCCGCACGAGTTCGCGGAATCCATGACGCGGGGTCGGCTGGAGGAGGGTGACGTCTTGATCTACAAAGATGGCGGCAAACCGGGGAATTTCATCCCGCACGTCAGTGCCTTCGGCTACGGCTTCCCTGTCGATCGCGCCGTGATCAATGAACATGTCTACCGGGCGCGTGCAGGGCAAGGCGTGTCGCAGGGGTTGTTGTACTGGCTCCTGCGCTCTCCATGGATGGACCTGGAGATGCGCAAACGCGGCACCGGGGTTGCAATTCCGAGTTTGAACAGCACGAATGTGCGAAATCTGCCAACCCCGGCTGGGCTAAGCTCCAAGGCGTCAGGTTTGAGCGAGAAACTTGAACCTATGCTTGCCGCGCTGCTGCGCTTGGGCACCGAAAATCGTCGCCTGGCGAACATCCGAGATGCACTTCTTCCCGAACTTCTATCAGGACGCATCGGTGTGAGTCAAGCGGGAGAGGCGTTCTCGTGAATGCACTCAACGAGTCAATCGTCGAGCTCGCCGCTTTGGAGTACTTCCGCCAGCTCGGGTATCAAACGGCGTTTGGCCCGTTTCTGGCTCCGGGTGAGGCGACGGCGGAGCGCGAGTCGTTCCACCAGGTATACCTGTATGAACGCCTGCGTGACGCTGTTCGGCGGATAAACCCGGGTGTCGACCGGACCGTGCTCGACGAAGCAATCAAGCGACTGGGCCGTGCCGAGTCGCAGAGTTCCATCGACGAAAACTTCCGCGTCCACGAGTTGCTTACCAAGGGCGTGCCGGTTGAACACCGCGAAGATGATGGTACGTTGCGCACGATTCAGATTTGGCTCATCGACTTCGATGACCCGACGCGCAACGACTGGCTCGCCGTAAACCAGTACACGATCGTAGAGAACACCAAGAACCGTCGACCAGACGTACTGGTCTTCGTGAACGGGCTTCCGCTCGGTCTCCTTGAACTAAAGAATCCCGCGGACGAAGGCGCTACGCTCAAGGCGGCATGGAACCAGATTCAAACCTACCGCCACGACATTCCATCGGTCTTCGATGCCAACGCAATTGCTCTGATCTCAGACGGCACGTCGGCGGCTGCGGGCTCGTTCTCGGGGAGTTTCGAGCATTACGCGCCCTGGAAGGCGATCGACAGCCCCGAGCCCGTCAGCGGCCAGCCCGCACTAGAGATCGCAATCAAGGGCATCTTCGAACAGCATCGATTCCTGGACCTGGTGCGGAACTTCGTCGTATTCAGCGAGGAGACAACGAGCAAGCCAAAGTCTGGTCAGAGGGTGCGTCACCTAGTAAAGCGAATCGCCAAGTACCACCAGTTCTGGGCGGTCAACCGCGCCGTCGAGGCGACTGTCGCGGCGTCAAGTCCGAGTGGTGACCGCCGCGGGGGGGTCGTATGGCACACCCAGGGATCGGGCAAGAGCTTCGAAATGGTGTT
This sequence comes from Cellulomonas algicola, assembly GCF_003851725.1. GTDB lineage: Bacteria > Actinomycetota > Actinomycetes > Actinomycetales > Cellulomonadaceae > Cellulomonas > Cellulomonas algicola. The sequence continues at coordinate 18,134 of NZ_BHYL01000167.1, forward strand.
CTACGCCGCCAAGATCATGCGTGAGCCACGGATGACGAACCCGACCCTTGTCTTCATCACCGACCGCAACGACCTAGACGACCAGCTGTTTGGCGAAGTGTTCGCGCCGGCCAAACTACTTCCAGAGCGCCCGGCGCGAGCGGACAGTCGTGTCGACCTCCGTCGGATGCTCCGCCGCGTCTCGGGCGGCATCCTGTTCACCACGCTGCAGAAGTTCCGGCCCGGAGAGGACGCCGACTACAGCCCGGAACTCACTGATCGCCGCAATGTCGTCGTCATCGCTGATGAGGCCCACCGCAGCCAGTACGGCTTCGGCGAGACGCTCGACTCCCAAGGCCGACTGCGCGCCGGCCTAGCCAAGCACTTGCGCGACGCGCTTCCAAACGCAACCTACCTCGGTTTCACGGGCACACCGATCGAGTCAGGCGACAAGTCGACGCGCGCCGTGTTCGGCGACTACATCGACGTCTACGACCTAACGCGCGCCGTCGACGACGGGGCGACTGTGAAGATCTACTACGAATCGCGGCTGGCTAGCGTCGAACTCTCCGTTGAGGACTACGAGACACTCGACGAGCTCGCCGAGGAGATAACCGAGAAAGTTGAGGAAGAGGAAGCGCGCCGGGCTCAATCTCGCTGGTCGCGTCTGGAGGCCGTCGTCGGCGCCGAGCCGCGCCTCGACCAGGTAGCGGCCGACATCGTCGAGCACTGGGAGAAGCGCCGCGACGCCTTGTTCGGCAAGGCCATGATCGTCACGATGTCGCGCCGCATTGCGGTGCGACTTTACGAGAAGATCGTCGCTCTGCGGCCAGACTGGCATTCTGACGACCCGCTACAGGGTCGCATCAAGGTCGTCATGACTGGCTCTGCCGCTGACCCCGCCGAGTTCCAGCCTCACATCTACAACAAGGACCTCCGCCGGGAACTCAAGAGCCGCGCCAAGAACCCGAGCGATCCGCTCGAGCTCGTCATCGTCCGCGACATGTGGTTGACCGGCTTCGATGCACCATCGATGCACACCATGTACGTCGACAAGACGATGCAGGGCGCTGGGCTCATGCAGGCCATCGCGCGCGTCAATCGCACTTTCCGCGACAAGCCGGGCGGCCTTATTGTCGACTACATCGGCGTGTTCGCGAACCTCCAGGAGGCGCTCGTCGAGTACTCGCCGAGCGACCGTAAACAGGCTGGCGTGCCGATCGAACAGCTTGTGTCCGCGATGCTGGAGAAGCACGACGTCGTTCGCGCTCTACTGCACGGCTGCGACTTCGACTCCAACCCAAGTCTGCCGCCCCAAGAGCGTCTTGCCCAGCACGCAAAGGTGCTCGACTTTGTCATGGCGGACCCCGACCGCACCGAGCGGTTCAAGGACCAGGTGCTGGGGCTCGCCAAGGCCTTCGCGCTCTGCGGAGCCCGCGACGAGGCCAACACCATCCGCACCGACGTCCGACTGGTCGTCGATGTGCGTTCCGCAATCCTGAAGATTCAGAATCCGGACTCCGGCCGCGGCGGCTCTGGGGCGGTTGAGATCGACACCGCTATCGGCCAACTCGTCAACGAGGCTATCACCGCAGATCAGGTTGTCGACATTTACAAGCTCGCGGGCGTAGAGACTCCTGAGCTTTCGCTCCTGTCAGATGAATTCCTCGATTCGCTTGCAACGAAGGATCGGCCCAACCTCCAGATGGGCCTTTTGCGTCGCTTGCTCGCCGATCAAATCAGGTCGGTCCAGCGCACTAATCTGGTTCAGTCTCGCAAGTTCTCGGAGCAACTCGAAGAAGCCATAAACAGGTACACCAACCGGTCGCTTACGACGGCCGAGATCATCGCCGAACTAGTCGAGCTGGCAAAGGAGATGCGAGACACCGCTTTGCGCCATCAGACGCTCGGTCTGCGCGAAGACGAGGTTGCCTTCTACGACGCTATCGCTCAGAGTGCGTCCGCCGTGATGGCGATGGGTGATGACACCTTGAAGGCGATCGCCCGAGAGTTGGTCCTCGCGGTGCGCTCCAGCGCAACCATCGACTGGAACTTGAAGGACAGCGTCCGCGCAGCGATGCGCTCTAAGATCCGCAGGTTGCTGGATCGCTACGACTACCCGCCCGACCATGAGGAGAGGGCGGTTGAGTTGGTGCTCCAGCAAGCCGAGTTGTTCGCAAGCGTTGAAGTGGAGTCGTGACAGACACATCGACACACTCGACTGCCGTCGTCAGCGCGCCCACGTCAACACCGGCAGGACCGCGCACGTTGAGCCGTTCGGTGATCCAAGCCGCTCGATGCGTCCCGCCCAGAGCCGCTACGTCGTTGACCTGCGCGCCCGGCTGCACCGCGCGACACAGGGCATCTGCTCAAGGCCCGCGGTGAGAACTTTCCTTACTGACTCAAGGCGCGCGGCTGCGCCGCGCGCGGGCGGCCTCCAGCGCGGGGCCCCGGGGGGCG
>NZ_BHYL01000168.1 GCF_003851725.1 Cellulomonas algicola
CCCGGCGGCGCGGCCTGGTCGGCGTCGTCGCGTCCGCCCGCGCCGCGCGCGCGACCGGCACGCTCGTGCCGATCCTCACGCTCACGACCGCCGTCGCGCTCGTCGTGTTCAGCGGGACGACCGCCGTCACGGTCCGCGCGGGACAGCTGACCGCCGCCGACGTCGTCGTCGGCGCGACCGTCCGGCTCGACGGCTCGGTCTCGACCGAGGAGGTCGACCTGCTGCGCACGGCGCCCGGCGTCGATGCCGTCGCGTCGGCGTCCGAGCGGATCGGACGGTCCTTCGGGCAGTCGAGCGGCGTCAAGGCGCGCGTGCTCATGGTCGACGCGGTCGACATGGCCCGCGTGCTCGAGGCGCGCGGCGAGCCGTCCGACGGATGGGCGCGGCTCGCCGAACCCTCCACCGCAGGCCTCCCGGCGCTGCTGACGCCCGATCTCCTGCGGACCGCGCAGATCCTCGAGCCCGAGTTCATGGCCGCCGACGGGTTCGTGCCGATCGACGTCCAGGGCACCGTCGACGACGTGCCGCGCGTCGTGCCGCTCGACGACGAGGCGTTGGCCGAGCTGCAGGCGGGGGGCACGGACCCCGCGTTCGTGGTCGACCGTGCGCGCTACCAGGAGGTCGTCGGCTCTGCCGTCCCGCTCCAGACCGTGTGGGTGCAGGGAGAGGGAGCGGCCGCCGCCGTCCGGGACGCCGGGCTGGAGGACAAGGCCGGCGTCAAGGTGACCGTGCGCGAGCAGTGGCTGGATTCCGCCCGCTCGTCACCGGTCGGTGCGGGTCTCACGATCCTGCTGCTCGGGTCCGCGGCCGTCCTCGCGATGTACGCCGCGGTGGCCCTCGCGCTCACCGTCGTCGCGACGTCCCGCGAACGCGGGCGCACGCTCTCGGCGCTGCGCACGCAAGGCCTCGACGCCCGCACGGCCCGCGCCCTCACGCTCGGCGAGCTCGCCCCGCTCGCCGTGGTCTCCGTCCTGGCGGGCACCGCGATCGGTGTCGTCGTCCCGTGGGCGCTGACCGACGCGCTCGGGCTGGACCTGCTGACCGGCGCGCCCGGCACCGCCGAGCTCCGGCTCACGTGGGTGCCCGTCGCGGGTGCGGCCGCCGTCATCGCCGTGAGCCTGGTCGCCGCCGTGCTCGTCGAGTCGGCCGTGCGCCGGCGCGACCGGCTCGGCGAGGTGCTGCGGGTCGGTGAACGATGACCGCCCCACCGCGGCGCCACGCCGCCCCACCCGTCCCGTCCCCGCTCCTGCCCCGTCCCCCTCGGAGGTCCTCGTGAACGCCACGCCGACGGCACTCGCGCCGACGCTGGGCACGCTGGAGGAGCGCGCCCGGCAGCGGACCGGCGCGTTCGGGGAGGACGCGCTCATCGTGTGCGACTCCCTGGTCCGCATCTACCAGTCCGAGGGCGTCGAGGTGCAGGCGCTGCAGGGCCTCGACCTGCTCGTCGAGCAGGGCGAGCTCGTCGCGATCGTCGGCGCCTCGGGCTCGGGCAAGTCGACGCTGCTGTCCGTGCTGTCGGGCCTCGACGTGCCGACGGCCGGCCGGGTGCGCGTCGGGCCGTGGGACCTCATGTCGATGTCGGCCAAGCAGCGCGTCGCGTACCGGCGGTCGATGGTCGGGTTCGTCTGGCAGCAGACGGCCCGCAACATCGTCCCGTACCTCACCGCGGCGGAGAACGTGGAGTTCCCCCTCGCCCTGGCGGGTGCGCGGCGTCGGGTGCGGCGCGCGCGGGCAGCGGAGCTCCTCGACGTGCTCGGCGTCGGCTACTGCGCCGACCGCCGCCCGTCGCAGATGTCGGGCGGCGAGCAGCAGCGCGTCGCGATCGCAGTCGCGCTCGCCAACAGCCCCCAGGTGCTGTTCGCCGACGAGCCGACCGGCGAGCTCGACACCGCCACGTCGCACGACGTCCTCGAGGGGCTGCGGACGGTGAACCGCGAGCTCGGCACGACCGTGGTCGTCGTCACGCACGACTCGAGCGTCAGCGAGCACGTGCAGCGCACCGTCGCGATCCGCGACGGCCGGACCAGCTCCGAGGTCGTGCGGCGCACGCACACCGCCGACGACGGCACCGAGCACGTCGTCGCCGAGGAGTTCGCGGTCCTCGACCGCGCGGGCCGCGTCCAGCTCCCCCGCGAGTACCGCGAGGCGCTCGACCTGGTCGGCAAGGTCCGGCTCGCGCTCGAGTCGTCGCACGTGAGCGTGTGGCCCGACCGCCTGCCGCCGGACCGCCCGCAGGAGCCCCCGACGCGCACCGGTCGCCACCGCGCCGTCCCCGCCCACGAGGAGCAGCAGTGACCACCACGACCGCGGCCCTCCGGGGCGGCGCCGCACCGGCCGGCGTCCCCCTCGTCAGCGTCGAGCACGTCGGCCGCACGTACGGCACGGGGAGCGCCGCGGTGCACGCGCTCCAGGACGTGTCGTTCACGATCGCACCGGGCGAGCTCGTCGCCCTCGTCGGACGCTCGGGCTCCGGCAAGACGACGCTCCTCAACATCATCGGCGGGCTCGACAAGCCGGACGAGGGACGCGTGGTCGTCGACGGGCGCGAGGTGTCGTCGCTCGACGAGGGCGGCCTCGTCGAGCTGCGGCGCGACGTCGTGTCGTTCGTCTTCCAGACGTTCGGGCTCGTGCCCGTGCTGTCGGCGGCGGAGAACGTCGGCGTGCCCCTGCGGCTGCGCAAGCTGCCGACCGCGGACCGCGAGGCGCGCGTCGAGCTGCTGCTCGACCTCGTCGGGCTGGGCTCGCACGCGCAGCAGCGACCCGGCGAGATGTCGGGCGGTCAGCAGCAGCGCGTCGCGATCGCCCGCGCCCTCGCGAACTCGCCGCGCCTGCTGGTCGCCGACGAGCCGACCGGGCAGCTCGACACCGAGACCGGCACGGCCGTGATGGCGCTGCTGCGGGCCGTCGTCGAGGCCGAGGGCATGACGGCGATCGTCTCGACGCACGACCCGCTCATGATGTCGCTCGCCGACCGCGTGCTGCGGATCGCGGACGGGCGCCTCGTCGAGGGCTGACCCCGAACCGGGGCGGACGACCGCGCCAGGCAGCACGACGGCCCCCGACCAGCGCGGTCGGGGGCCGTCGTGCGTGCTCAGCGGGTCACGTCCACTGCGTGAGGACGCGGCCCTCCTTGTCGGTGAACTTGCCGATGATGAGGATCACGAGGTCGATGAGGGTCCAGATGCCGAGGCCGCCGAGGGTCACGAGCATGAGGACGCCGGTGCCGATCTTCCCGACGAAGAAGCGGTGCACACCGAGCGTGCCGAGGAAGAAGCAGAGCAGGACCGTGGGGAGCAGCAGCTTCGGGCTGGTGCCGGTCGCGACGGGAGCGGTCATGGGAGGGCCTCCTGGAGGGGTGGACGGCGCCGGCGACGCTGTCGGCGCCGCATCGGTCGAGCGCACAGTAGTGAGTCCCGACACCACGCGTGGCCGTTTCGCCAGGTGACTTCGCGCGACGTCCCCCGTCCGGGGCAGCGACGCACGCGACGGCCGGCCGCGGTCGTGCTGCGGCCGGCCGTCGTGGCTCGGAGGTCGGTCGGGCGTCGGTCAGACCTCGATGCCCTCCAGCAGCTCCGTGACGAGCGCGGCGACCGGCGACCGCTCGGAACGGGTGAGCGTCACGTGCGCGAACAGCGGGTGCCCCTTGAGCGCCTCGATCACGGCGGCGATCCCGTCGTGCCGCCCGACGCGCAGGTTGTCGCGCTGCGCGACGTCGTGCGTGAGGACGACGCGCGACGACTGGCCGATGCGCGACAGCACGGTGAGCAGCACGTTGCGCTCGAGGGACTGGGCCTCGTCGACGATGACGAACGCGTCGTGCAGCGAGCGCCCGCGGATGTGCGTGAGCGGCAGCACCTCGAGGATGTCGCGGTCCAGGACCTCCTCGACGACCTCCTTCGACACCAGCGCGCCGAGCGTGTCGAAGACCGCCTGCGCCCAGGGACTCATCTTCTCGGCCTCGCTGCCGGGCAGGTAGCCGAGCTCCTGGCCGCCGACGGCGTACAGCGGGCGGAACACCATGACCTTGCGGTGCTGACGCCGCTCGAGCACGGCCTCCAGACCGGCGCACAGCGCGAGCGCGGACTTGCCGGTGCCGGCGCGGCCGCCGAGCGAGACGATGCCGACCTCCTCGTCGAGCAGCAGGTCGATCGCGACGCGCTGCTCGGCGCTGCGGCCGTGCACCCCGAAGACGTCCTGGTCGCCGCGGACGAGCTGCACGTGCTTGTCGGCGGTGACGCGTCCGAGCGCCGACCCGCGCGGGCTGTGCAGCACGAGCCCGGTGTGGCAGGGCAGGTCGCGCGGCGCCGTGACGAGGCCCGACGAGTCGTAGTCGGCGACGTCTGCGAGCGCGAGCGACTCGTGCTCCCAGAGGTCGGCCATCTGCTGCTCGGTGAGGTCGAGCGCGTCCATCCCGGTCCAGCCGGAGTCGACCGCGAGCTCGGCGCGGTACTCCTCGGCGCGCAGGCCGACCGCAGAGGCCTTGACCCGCATGGGCAGGTCCTTCGAGACGACGGTGACGTCGCGGCCCTCGGCGGCCAGGTTCGCCGCGACGGCCAGGATGCGGGTGTCGTTGTCGCCGAGCCGGAAGCCCGCGGGCAGGGCGCTCGGGTCGGTGTGGTTGAGCTCGACGCAGAGCGTGCCGCCCTGGTCGGTCATGGGCAGGGGGTGGTCGAGCCGGCCGTGCTTGATGCGCAGGTCGTCGAGCATGCGCAGCGCGCTGCGGGCGAAGTAGCCGAGCTCGGCGTGGTGCCGCTTGGCCTCGAGCTCGGTGATGACGACGACCGGGAGGACGACGTCGTGCTCGGCGAAGCGCAGGATCGCCCGCGGGTCGGACAGGAGCACCGAGGTGTCGAGCACGTAGGTGATGCGCCCGGACGTGTCCGGGGCCTCGGTTCCGTGCGACGTGCCCGGGGTGTGCTGTGCGGTGCTGACCACGGCAGGCTCCCTCCGGCGCTAGGTGCGCCGAGACGGACGCTTCACGACGGCAGCCCGCTCGCGCGGGCGGAGGGGGCCGACGTTCGGCGGCGGGACGGGGGCGGCCGGCCCGGTGCGTGAGGGCCGGGACCGACCCTCCTCCCGGAGCGGATGCTCCATGGGCTGGCCTCCCGGGGACGGCGGTCGCCGTCCTCTACGCGGAAGGTAACCCCGCCCACCGACAGGAGACGCACGACACGCGACGGTGTCACGCATCGTTCACCGGGGCGCCACCGGCGGGTCGGGTCGGTGCGGCGCGTGGCCTCCGCCGTCCGTGTCGTCACGACGTCCGGATGCCCCCGGCGGGCGCACGCGTCCACCCGCATAACGACGTCGCTCCCCCGCGGACCGCACCCGCTCACCCGCGCAGCGTGCGGCTGGGCGGGACGCCGAAGGCCTGCCGGTACGCCGCCGCGAACCGGTCGGTCTTGACGAACCCCCACCGCAGCGCCACGTCGGCGACGGTGTCGCCGGCCGTCGGGTCGGCCGCCTGGAGGTCGCGGTGCGCGCCCTCGAGGCGCGCGCGCCGGAGGTACGCCATGGGCGTCACGCCGAGGTGCCGCTGGAACGCGCTCTGGAGCGCGCGTGCGCTCACGCCCGCGGCGTGCGCGATGTCCGTCACCGTGACGGGCAGCGACGCGTGGTCGTCGATGAACGCGACCGCGCGGCGCACCGTGGACGGCGCGGCGTACCCGGGCCCGCGCACGAGCGCGCTGTCGAGGGTGGTGTTCGGGAAGGTGGCGAGGGCGCCGGCGGCGACCAGGTCCGCGAGCGCGGCGGCGGCGATCGGGTTCGCGGCGCTCGGCGCGTCGTCAGCGAGCTGCCCGGCGACGAAGTGCGCGAGGCGCACCCACGCCCGGCCCGCGGCTGCGGACACGGGCTCGAGCCCGCCGAAACGCACGTCGCGCGCGTCGAGGGGCAGCCTCTCCGACGCGACCCGCCCGACCACCGACCGCGGCAGCCGCAGCACGAGCAGCTCGATGCCGTCCCAGGTGGCGGTCAGCGGGTCGTCGTCGGGGAACCGGAACACCGACCCGGCCCCGATGCGGACCTCGTCGCCGCCCACGTCGTAGCGCCCGGTGCCCACGACGCCGGTCGTCACGAGCAGGTAGTCGACGGGCGCGACCGTGCACTGCACGCCGGTCGAGAGGCGCACGGTGTCCGCGCCGAGGTCACCGGCGTTCGTCGCCCGGAGGTCGCACAGGAAGGTCGGCGAGACGGTGGCGAGCGTCAGGCGCTGGTGGGGGCAGTACAAGTCCTTGAGGACCGAGTACGCGACGTCCGGCTGACGTGTGGACACCTTCAGGACATGGACCGGCATCGACGGCACCCCCCTGCGCTGCGCGCCATCGGCCCGCAGCGCGCTGCTCCGGACCGGGCTCCATCTTCGTCCGACCGCCCGGGTCGCGCACCCGGACAGTTGTCCGAGGCATCAGCCTGGGGCTCAGCGGCCGAGCCGGCGCTCCCGGGCCGCGTAGGAGCGGACCGCGCGCAGGAAGTCGACGCGTCGGAAGTCCGGCCAGTACGCCTCGCAGAAGTAGAACTCCGAGTGGACCGACTGCCACAGCAGGAACCCGCCGAGCCGCTGCTCGCCCGACGTGCGGATGACGAGGTCGGGGTCGGGCTGGCCCTTGGTGTAGAGGCGCTCGGCGATGTGCTCGACGTCGAACTGCTCGGCCAGCTCGTCGACGCTCGTGCCGGCCTCGGCGTGCTCCCGCAGGAACGAGCGGACGGCGTCCGCGATCTCGTGCCGGCCGCCGTAGCCGACGGCGACGTTGACGTGCAGGCCGTCGACGTGCGCGGTGGCGGCCTCGGCCTCCCGCAGCGCGGCCGCGGTGCTCGCGGGGAGCAGGCCGAGCGACCCGACGGCCTGCAGGCGCCAGCGCCCCGCGGCAGCGAGGTCACGGACGGCGTGCTCGATGACGTCGAGCAGCGGCTCGAGCTCGTCGGCGGGGCGGTTGAGGTTGTCGGTCGACAGCATCCAGAGCGTGACGACCTCGACGCCGACGTCCTCGCTCCAGCCCAGCAGGTCGGCGATCTTGGCGGCGCCCGCCTGGTGCCCGTGCCGCGTGGACTCGCCCATGCTGCGCGCCCAGCGGCGGTTGCCGTCGAGGATGACGCCGACGTGGCGGGGTGCCCGGTCGCGTGGCAGCGAGGCGGCGAGTCGCTTCTCGTACAGCGAGTACACCGGGTGGGGCAGGCGCACGCGGACCTCTCCTTGGCGGGCGACGGCGGGAACCCGCTCACGGTACCCGTCCGTCGTGTGCGCAGGAGACGGATCGGACAGGATGGACGCGACGTCGGGCGCGTCGACAGCGCTACCTACGGTGTCGTAACCTACGGGCTCGTAGGTTACGTCGGACGACGGAAGCGAGACCGCCGATGAGCTCCACCTCCGCGCAGCCCTCCGGGCTCCCCGGTGCGGTCGGCCAGGTGGCCGACGCGATCAAGCCCAAGCTGCGCGGGTGGATCCACGCAGGGGTCGCGCCGCTCGTCCTCGTGGCGTCGATCGTGCTCGTCGTCCTCTCCCCCACCCCGGCCGCGAAGTGGTCCACGGCCGTGTTCGGGCTCACCGCGGTCATGCTCTTCGGCACCAGCGCCGTCTACCACCGCGGGCGCTGGTCCCCGCGCGTGCAGGGCATCCTGCGGCGGCTCGACCACACGAACATCTTCCTCATCATCGCGGGCACGTACACGCCCCTCGCGGTGCTCCTGCTGCCCGAGCAGACCGCGCGCATCCTGCTGATCATCGTGTGGTCCGGCGCGCTCCTCGGCCTGCTCGCCCGCGTCCTGTGGCTGGGCGCGCCGCGCTGGGTCTACGTGCCCGTGTACGTCGCGCTCGGCTGGGTCGCGGTCGCGTTCCTGCCGCAGTTCTGGCGGTCCGGCGGTCCCGCGATCGTCTGGCTCGTGGCCGCCGGCGGGCTCGCGTACACCGCGGGCGCCGTCGTCTACGGGCTCAAGCGACCCAACCCCAGCCCGCGGTGGTTCGGGTTCCACGAGGTGTTCCACACGCTGACCGTCGTCGGGTACACGTGCCACTACGTCGCGGTGTCGATCGCGTCGTACGGGTCCGCATGACGCCCACGCCGGGCCCGTCGGACCCGTCCGGCGCGCAGCCCGCGGCCGCCGCGGCGGGCGGTCAGTCGCGCGGGACCACCGCGTAGCGGCGGTTGGCCAGCGACGGGTTCGTCTCGCGCACCTGCGCGAGCAGCGCACCGTCGACGTCGACCGTGCGCACGTCCGGAGCCTCGTCCAGCTCGAGCCCGACGACGCCGTCGGGACCCACCACGAGCGACCGTCCGGTGACGCCCTTGCCCGCCTGCCCGACGGCGACCACGGCCGCGGTGTTCTCGATCGCGCGGGCGACCGCGAGCGACCGCCAGTGCCACGCCTTGAGCTCGCCCGCCGCCCACGCGGCCGGGTAGACCAGCACCTGCGCACCCGCGTCGACCAGGCGCCGCGACGACTCGGGGAACCGCAGGTCGTAGCAGGTCAGCACCCCGAACCGGAGTCCCGCGACGTCGAGCACGAGCGGCGGCGCGTTGGCCGGCCCGGCCTCGAGCCGCTCGGACTCGCGGTGGCCGAACGCGTCGTACAGGTGCACCTTGCGGTAGACGCCGACGAGGTCGCCGGTGCCGTCGACGGCCACGACCGCGTTGACCGCGCGCGCGTCCGTCCCGGGCAGCGTCGTACCCGCGACCACCGCGACGCCCGACGCCGCGGCCCGCTCGCGCAGCAGCCGCGCGAAGGGCCCGTCGAGCGGCTCGGCGTGCTCCGGCTCGACGCCGTGCGGCTGGAAGCCCGACGCGTACTCGGGCAGCACCAGCAGATCGGCGCGCGCCCGCTCGGCGGTCGCGAACGCGTCGCGGACCATCTCGCGGTTCGCCGCGTGGTCGTCGCTGACGGCGACCTGCGCGACCGTCACGCGCACCGCCGGTCGGAGCGGAGGCTCCGGCCGCGTGCTCACCGGCCGCCGCCCGTGGCGCCCGGCCCGTCCGGGCGGTCGGACGCGTCCGGCGCGTCGGTCGCGCCGCCGTCACCCCGGGCCGTCGTGTCGTCGCCGGTCCCGTCGTCGTCGAGCCCGAGCTGCTTGGCGCGCCGGTCGACCTTGCGCAGCTGCTTGGTCAGCGACAGGAACAGCCCGATCGCCGCCACGGCGAGCAGGAACGTCACGACGAAGCCGAGGAACCCCGGCGACCCGCCGCCGGGTGCGGTGAGCTCGACGTCGCTCGGCGACGGGCTCGGCGCCGCCGCGAGCAGCGCCACGACCGCGCTCACGCGCCCACCACCCGCGCGATGCCCGCGAACAGGTCGTCCTCGGGCGTCGTCGTCGGCACGTGCGAGTGCGCGAGCTCGTACTCCTCGGTCGGCCACTGCGCGAGCTCGATCTCGCGCGGGATCGCGAAGAAGAAGCCGTCGGGGTCGATCTGGGTCGCGTGCGCGCGCAGCGCGGCGTCACGCTGCGGGAAGAAGTCCGCGACCGGCACGAACGTCGTCGCGGTGCGCTCGGGGATCTCGCGCGCCTGCCGCGAGTCGATCCAGTCGCCGAACGGCGACTCCCGGCCAGCCGCGACGAGCGCGTCGTGCATCGCCCGCATGCGCTTCATCGAGAACCCGTGGTTGTAGTACAGCTTGAGCGGCGTCCAGGGCTCGCCACGGTCGCGGTAGCGCTCCGGGTCGCCCGCCGCGTGGTACGCCTCGTACGCGACGCGGTGGCACATGATGTGGTCGGGGTGCGGGTAGCCGCCCGACGGGTCGTACGTCGTGATCACGTGCGGCCGGAACTCGCGGACCAGCTCGACGAGCGGCGCCGAGGCGACCTCGAGCGGCTGCAGCGCGAAGCACCCCTCCGGGAGCGGCGGCAGCGGGTCGCCCTCGGGCAGCCCCGAGTCGACGAAGCCCAGCCAGTGCTGGCGGACGCCGAGCGCCTCCGCGGCCGCGGCCATCTCCGCCGTCCGCACCGCCCGCATGCCCTCGATGCCGCCCTCGACCTCGCCGTACGACGGGTTGAGCACGTCGCCGCGCTCCCCGCCCGTGCACGTCACGACGAGCACGTCGACGCCGTGCGCCGCGTACATCGCGGTCGTGGCGGCGCCCTTGCTCGACTCGTCGTCAGGGTGGGCGTGCACCGCCATCAGGCGCAGCCGCTCTCCGGTCACGCGAGGCCTCCGTTCGGGACGTGCGGGGGGACGAGGGACAATGATCGCGCACACGACGCGCGCTGCCCCCGCCCGTCCCGTCGCCGAGGAGCCCTGTGAGCCAGTCCCCCGCCGTGCGCCCGCCCGCCGGGCGCTACGGACCCGAGCCTACGTCCCGGTCGACCACGCTCCGACGCGTCGGGCTCGGTGCGCTCGTGCTGGTCGCGGTCGTGGTGCTCGCGTGGGTGGGCATCGGCGTGGTGCGCGAGCCGGTGCAGTGGAAGGACGTCGGGTTCCGCGTCGACGGCCCGACGTCCACGCAGGTCACGTTCGAGGTCACCAAAGACCGGGACGCGACCGTCACGTGCCAGGTGCAGGCGCTGTCGGAGTCGTATGCGCAGGTCGGCGTGCGGTCGGTCGAGGTCGGGCCCGCGGACACCGCGACGCAGCGGGTCACGGTCACCGTGCAGACCGCCGAGCTCGCCGTGTCGGGCGTCGTGGCGGGCTGCACGCCGGTCGACTGAGCCTGTCGTCCGAGCGGCCGTCCGACTCGTCGGCCGAGCGGGTCCTCCGAGCCGGTCGACCGAGCGTCACCGCAGTGGTCCGCACCGGGCGGACCGACCCCGTGCGCTATCCTGGTCGTTTCACACGCCGCCCCGGTCCGGCGTGACCGCTGGTCGACGCGACCGAGTGGGAACGGCGTGCACCTCATCACCGTGCCTCACGACGTGCGTGCCGACCTCGGCGCGGCACCCCGGGGCGAACCGCCGGTCACCGACCGGCACGCATGCATGGAAGGAGCGATCGTGACCGACACGACTGCGGCCACGTGGCTGACGCAGGAGGCCTACGACCGGCTCTCGGCCGAGCTCGACCGCCTCAAGGGCGAGGGTCGGAACGAGATCACCGCGCGCATCGCCGCGGCCCGCGACGAGGGCGACCTCAAGGAGAACGGCGGCTACCACGCCGCGCGCGAGGAGCAGGCGAAGCAGGAGGCCCGCATCCGCGAGCTCGAGGCCAAGCTCCGCAACGTCCAGATCGGCACGCCGCCCGACGACGGCGTCGTCGAGCCTGGCATGGTCGTGACCGCCGAGGTCGCGGGCGACGAGATGGTGTTCCTGCTGGGCTCGCGCGAGATCGCCGGGACCGCGGACATCGACGTGTTCTCGCCGACGTCGCCGCTGGGCGCCGCGATCAACGGCACCAAGGTGGGCGACACGACGTCGTACGCCGCCCCGAACGGGAACGAGATCCCGGTCAAGATCCTCGGCGCGAAGCCCTTCGACGCCTGACCTCGACGGTCCTCGACGCGGCGCTCCCCTGCTGAGGGGGCGCCGCGTCGGCGTTCGGGGAGCGGCGCCGGCCGACACGGGCCGGCGACGCTCGGCGGCTCGGTCCGTGCGCGGTGGCTCAGTCCCCCTGGACCTGGTAGCCCGTCGCCCGCAGGTGCGCCATGACCTGCGCGCAGTGCTCAGGCCCCTTCGTCTCGACCTGCGCCGAGACGGTGACCTGGTCGAACGCCAGGTCGGACCCCGTGCGGGCGTGCGTGAGGTGCATGACGTTCCCGCCGGCCTCCGCGATGTCCTGGAGCAGCGACGCGAGCGCACCCGGCCGGTCGTCGATCCGGACGCGCAGCGCGAGGAACCGCCCGGCCGACGCGAGGCCGTGCCGGACGACGTGCAGGAGCACCTGCGGGTCGATGTTGCCGCCGGACAGGATCGCCACGACCGGACCCTCGAACGTGCCGGGTGCCGCCATGAGCGCCGCGACGGCGACGGCCCCCGACGGCTCGACGAGCAGCTTGGCGCGCTCCGCGACGAGCAGCACGGCCCGGGAGATGTCCTCCTCGGAGACCGTGCGGACCTCGAGGTGGTGCCGGTCGAGCACCTCGAACGGCACACCGCCGGGGAGCCCGACCGCGATGCCGTCCGCCATGGTCCGCAGCTCGAGGGCCGGCACCGGGTGGTGCACCGCGAGCGACGCCGGGTAGGCGGCGGCGCGGGCGGCCTGGACGCCGACGACCCGCACGTCGGGGCGGACCTGCGCGAGAGCCTCGACGACGCCCGCGGCGAGCCCGCCCCCGCCGACGGGCACGACGACGGTCGCGACGTCGGGCACCTGCTCCGCGATCTCGAGCGCGATGGTCCCCTGCCCGGCGACGACGTCGGGGTGGTCGAACGGGTGCACGAGGACGGCGCCGGTGCGCTCGGCGTGCTCGCGCGCGTGCACGAGGGCCTCGTCGACGGACGTCCCGACCAGTTCGACGTGCGCGCCGTAGTCGCGCGTCGCCGCGATCTTCGGCAGCGCCGCGTCGACGGGCATGTAGACGTAGGCCTCGATGCCGAGGATGCGGGCCGCGAGCGCGACGCCCTGCGCGTGGTTGCCCGCCGACGCCGCGACGACGCCCCGCGCGCGCTCCTCGTCGGTCAGGCGTGCCATGCGCGTGTAGGCGCCGCGGATCTTAAACGACCCGGCGCGCTGGAGGTTCTCGCACTTGAGCCAGACCTCGGCACCGGCGACCTGGCTGACGGCGCGGCTGCGCTGCACGGGCGTGCGCTCGGCGACGCCGTCGAGCAGGCGTGCGGCCGCGGCGACGTCGAGGCTCACCGCGTCCCGCCGTCGGCCGTCGCACCACGGCCGGGCCGGTCGTCGGCTCGCTGGACGGGCGGGTCGTCGGCTCCCTGGACGGTCGCGGCCTCGTCCTCGCCGGTCGCCTCGCCCGCGCCGAGCTCCTCGTCGGTCCGCTCGGTCGCGTCGCGCTCCGACTCGCGCTCGGCGACCTGCGCGACGGCCCGGTCGAGCACGGGGTGACCGCGTCCACGCACGGGGACGTGGTCGTGCGTGCCGAGCTGCGGGAACTTGTCGTGCCCGTGCAGGTAGAGCACGACGGTGTTGAGGACGGCCGCGATCGGCACCGCGAACAGCGCGCCGATGATGCCCGCGACGAACGAGCCGGCCGCGACCGACAGCAGCACCGCGACGGGGTGCAGCGACACGGCGTGACCCATGAGGAACGGCTGCAGCACGTGCCCCTCGAGCTGCTGCACGCCGAGGACGATCGCGAGCATGATCAGCGCGGCGCCGGGTCCCTGCGCGACGAGCGCGACGAGCACCGCGATGGACCCGGTGACGACGGCGCCGACGATCGGCACGAACGACCCGAGGAACACGAGGATCGCGAGCGGCAGCGCGAGCGGGACGCCGAGGATCGCCGCGCCGACGCCGATGCCGATCGCGTCGACCGCGGCCACGAGGATCTGGGTGCGCGTGTAGGCGCCGAGCGTGACGACGCCGCGTCGGGCGGCCTGGTGCACGTGCTCGCGCGAGCCGCGCGGCAGGAGCCCGACGACCCACGCCCAGATCGTGCGACCGTCGAGCAGGAAGAAGAAGGTGCAGAACAGCGCGATGATCGCGCCGGCGAGGACGTGCCCGACCGTCGTCGCACCGGTCACCACGCCGGACAGCACGCTCGACGACGCACCCGACGCGGACTCCTGGATGCGGTCGACCCACGTCTGCATGTCCTGCGTCGACAGCTCGAGCGGGCCGGTCGCGAGCCAGTCGAGGATCTTGTCGACGCCCTGCGACGCCTGCGACCACAGGTCGCCGATGCCCCGCACGACGGACCGCCCGGCGAGCCCGAGCAGCGTCCCGACGACCGCGACGAGCGCGACGACGGCGAGCCCCGCGGCCGCCCCGCGCGGCAGCCGCAGGCGGCGGTGCAGCCAGCCGACGAGCGGCGTCAGCAGGACGGTCAGCAGCAGCGCGATCGCGACGGGGACGACGACGACCTTGAGCTGCGCGATCAGCCACAGCAGCACGGCGAGCGCCGCGCCGATCAGCAGGAGGCGCCACGACCACGACGCGGCGGCGCGCACGGACGGCGGCACCGACTCGTTGCCGGCGCGCGCACGGCGGTCCGCGTCGGGGCGCGTCGCGGAGGTGGCCGCGAGCGCGGCGCGCGCCGCACCGAGCACCGAGGGCTTCTGCGCGGCGGCCGGCTTGTCGAGGGTCACGCGCCACGTCCCGCGGCGAGGGCGCGGTCGAGGTCGGCGATCAGGTCGTCGGCGTCCTCGATGCCCACGGACAGCCGGACGAGGTCGTCGGGGACCTCCAGGGCGGTGCCCGCGACGGACCCGTGGGTCATGCGCCCGGGGTGCTCGACGAGCGACTCGACACCGCCGAGCGACTCGGCGAGCGTGAACACCTCGGTCGCCGCGCACACCGCGAGCGCCGACGCCTCGCTGCCGGTGCGGAACGAGACCATGCCGCCGGCGCCGCGCATCTGGCGCGCGGCGAGCTCGTGGCCCGGGTGCGACTCGAGCCCCGGGTAGATGACGGACGTGACCGCGTCGTGCGCGGCGAGGAACTCGGCGACGCGCTGCGCGTTGGCGACGTGCCGGTCCATCCGGACCGCGAGCGTGCGCAGGCCGCGCAGCGTGAGCCACGCGTCGAACGGACCGGCGATCGCGCCGGACGCGTTCTGGTGGAAGCCCACGGCGTCGGCGAGGTGCGTCGTGCCGGTCGGGCCGTCGAGCCCGACCGGGAGCTGTGCGCCGTCCGCGACGACGAGCGCGCCGCCCACGACGTCGGAGTGCCCGCCGATGTACTTCGTCGTCGAGTGCACGACGACGTCGGCACCGAGCGCGAGCGGCTGCTGCAGGTACGGCGTCGCGAACGTGTTGTCGACCGCGAGGAGCGCGCCGACGCCGCGCGCCAGCGCCGAGATCGCGGCGATGTCGGCGACGTTGAGCAGCGGGTTCGTCGGCGTCTCGACCCACACGAGCTTGGTGCGGCCCGGCTGGATCGCCGCCGACACGGCGCCGGCGTCGGTGAGGTCGACGGGTGTGTGCTCGATCCCCCAGGGCCCGAACACGCGCGCGATCAGGCGGTACGTGCCGCCGTACGCGTCGTCGGGGACGACCACGTGGTCACCCGGTCGCAGCGCGGCGCGCAGCAGCGTGTCCTCGGCGGCCAGGCCGGACGCGAAGGCGAACCCGGTGGCGCCGAGCTCGAGGTCGGCGAGCGCGGCCTCGAGCGCCGCCCGCGTCGGGTTGGCCGAGCGCGAGTACTCGTAGCCGCCGCGCAGGCCGCCGACGCCGTCCTGCTTGTACGTCGACACCTGGTAGATCGGCGGGACGACGGCACCCGTCGTCGGATCGGGGTCCTGACCTGCATGGATGGCGCGGGTCGCGAAGCCGGCGGTGGGTCGGTCGTCGCCGTCGGTGCTGTGTGGGGTGGTCACCGCCCCAGGCTAGGCCGTGGCGCCCCGGGACTGCCCCCGGACGCGCGCCCAGGCGGTCGCCGCGTCGGTCCGCAGCGCCTCTCCCGCGGTCCACGGGCACCGGGAACACCGGACGTGCGCGCACGGTTGTGCTGGCCGGGATGGACCAGGCGAACCGCCGGTCTCCCGGAGAGGACCAGCGACCATGAACTGGCTTTTCGGCTCAGCGCTCCGCTCGACGATGGTGGCCCCGGACCGGGCCCTCGCGGGCCGCGACGGCTACGCGTACAGGGTCCCGGAGACGCACACCGTGCTGGGCACCCCGCTCGCGGGCCCGTGGCCCGAGGGCACGCGCGTGCTGTACGTCGCGATGGGCTGCTTCTGGGGCGCCGAGCGCGCCTTCTGGCAGCTGCCCGGGGTCGTCACGACCGCCGTCGGCTACCAGGGCGGCTACACGCCCTTCCCGACCTACGAGGAGACGTGCACCGGAATGACCGGGCACACCGAGATGGTCCTCGTGGCCTACGACCCGACCGTGCTGTCCGACGACGACGTGCTGCGCACGTTCTGGGAGTCGCACGACCCGACCCAGGGCTACCGCCAGGGCAACGACGTCGGCACCCAGTACCGGTCCGCGATCTACACGACGACGCCGGAGCAGGCGGAGGCGGCGGTCCGCACGCGCGACGAGTACCAGCCGCGCCTGACGCGGTCGGGCTTCGGCGACATCACGACGGAGATCCGCACGGCCGACGAGGCCGGGCCGTTCTTCTACGCCGAGGGCTACCACCAGCAGTACCTCGACAAGAACCCGAACGGCTACTGCGGTCTGGGCGGCACGGGCGTCTCCTGCCCCCGCCCGACAGGCGCCTGACCGTCCGCCCCTGACGTCCCGCCGCACTCGGCGCGGACGTCAGGGGGACGTCTCGGGTGGGCGGACGGCGAGGAGCGCCCCTCTCCCGTTGCCGTCCGCCCACCCTGCGGCGGGTCGCGGGCCCCCGTGACCGCTTGACCCGCCGCCTCCGGTGAAGGCCTGCGTTCGCCGCGAAGGTAGTCCGGGCGGGTGACGCCGGTCCACGCCTGTCCACGTGGGACCGGACCGGGGTCCAGGACGTCTGCGCAGGTCGGACGGGCTGACAGGGCGGTCAGCGACCTCGCCCGTGGGCGTCGGCCGGCGACGGGCAGCGACTCTCAGAGGCCGTCCGAGTGCCCCAACGGCTTGTCCGGGGCGACGACGTCGCGGACCCGGCGCTTGAGCACCGTGATCTCCGGGAAGCCGCCCTCGACCTTGCGGTCCCAGACGACCTGCCCGTCGGCCTCGACCGTGAAGACGCCGCCGTTGCCGGGGCGCAGCGCGACCTCGCCGAGCTCGCGGTGGAACGTCGTGAGGAGCTCCTGGGTGTACCAGGCGGCGCGCAGCAGCCAGCGGCACTGCGTGCAGTAGGTGATGACGACGCGCGGGCCCGCCGTGGGCGACGCCGCCGGCGGGGCGACGGCGTCCGCGGCGCGCTCGGCGGTCGCCGCGTCGGGCTCGTCGGTCGGGCGGTCGGCGGTCGCGGCCACGGGC
>NZ_BHYL01000169.1 GCF_003851725.1 Cellulomonas algicola
CGCCTCGACGGCGGACGCGGCTGCGCCGGCACGTCCGGGGGCGTCAGCGGCGGACGTGCGCCTTCGGCGCGGTGCGGCCCCCGACGGGCGCCCCGTCCAGGGCCACCGCGCCGTCGCGCGGCTCGGCCGCACCGTCGCCGGGCTCGATCGCGACGGCGACGTCGGTCGCCTGCAGCGCGGCCGCGTCGTCGTCGACCGCGTCGTCCACGTCCGAGGGAGCCTCCCCGTCGACGTCGGACGGACCGTCGGCACCCGCGCGGTCGCTCGCGTACGCGACGCCCTCGAGGAACCCCCGCGCGCGCTGCGTCCGCGGGTACGCGTCGAGCTCCGCCCAGAAGTCGGGGCCGTGCCCCGCGTGCAGGAGGTGCGCGAGCTCGTGCAGCAGCACGTAGTCGACGACCCACCGCGGCATGCCCCGCAGCCGGTCGGACAGCCGGATCGTCCCGTCGCTCGGGGTGCACGACCCCCACCGGCGGCCCTGGTTGCTCGACCACGCGACGCTCGTCGGGCGGGCCCGTCCGCCCAGGTAGCGGGCGGAGAGGTCGGCGGCGCGCGCCGCGAGCTCCTCGTCCGACGGACGCCGGCGACGCTCCTGCGCGGCGAGCCGCGTCATCATCCGGCGGACCCACTCGAGCTCCTGCGCACGCGTGAACCGGGCAGGGATCGCGACGATCGTCTTGTCGCCCTCGCGCCACGCCGTCACCGTGCGCGCACGCCGGCGCGAACGGCGGACCTCGACCTGCGACAGGTCGTCCGTGGGCTGCACACCTGCACGGTAGCCCTCCCGGGTGTGCTCGTCCCGCTCTTCACCCGGTCGCGCGCGGCGTGTTCCGCATGATCACGCGGTCGCGAAGGTCCTGCGCCGCTACTGTGGACGACGCTCGGGCGCACCCGTCGGGACCGCGGCCGGCCACCGGCACCGTCCCTCGGTCCGGTGCTCGAGACCGAGGGAGGGAACCCGATGGCGGACACCTATGCAGGCGAGTTCTACTGCGTGAAGTGCAAGGAGAAGCGCGAGGCGGAGGGCGAGGTCGTCGTGTCGGACTCCGGGCGACGCATGGCGAAGGCCACGTGCCCGGTGTGCGGCACCAAGCTCAACCGCATCCTCGGCAAGGCCTGAGCACCACCGCGCAGAGGGCGCCGTCCGGTCGGACGGCGCCCTTCGTGTTCCCGGGCCCGTCCGGACGGACGGCGCCGTTCGTCGTCCCCGGCCGGGGAGCCTGTGGACAACGTGCTCCGGTGCGCGACGGTCGGTGCCACAGTGGCGCGACCGTCCGAGGAGGAGCTCATGCGTCTGCGTCCTGGCCTGCGCGTCCTGCGACGCAGCAGCACCGAGGTGCAGGTCGGCACCGACCCGCGGTGGGCGGTCCGCCTGACGGACCTGACCCCGGCGGAGGCCGACGCCGTCGTCGGGCTCGGCGATCCCGCCCGCACGTCGCCGTCACCGGGGACGTCCTCCGCGAGCCCTGCCGGACGCGCTGACCTCGCGCCCGTGTCGGCGCTCCTCTCGCAGGCGCGGCTGACCCGCGCGGGCGACACCCGGCAGCTCGACGGTCCCGCAGCCGCCGACGCCGCCGCGTGGTCGCTGCTGCTGCCCGACGGTGACGGCACGGCCCTGGTCCGGGCCCGTTCGACGCGCACCGCGGGCGTGGTCGGTCTGGGCCCGACGGGACTCGGCGTGGCCGTCGCGCTCGCCGCCGCCGGGGTGGGGCGCGTCCTGCTCGACGACGAGCGGCCGGTCCGCTCGAACGACGTCGGCGTCGGCGGCTACCGCTGGGGCGACGTGGGGTCGCGTCGTGGGGTGGTCGCCGCACGCGTCCTGCGTGACGCGGCGCCTCGGGTCGACGTCGACGGGCGGGCGACCCCCGACGTGGTGGTCGTGGTCGAGCACGGTGCGGCCGACCCGGCACGCGCGACGCTGCTCGTCGGCTCAGGCGTCCCCCACCTGTCGGTCGTCGTGCGGGAGGGCGACACGCTCGTCGGCCCGCTCGTCGACCCGGGTCGCGGGCCGTGCCTGCGGTGCCTCGACCTGCACCGCACCGACGTCGACCCGGTGTGGCCGACGCTCGTCGCCCAGCTCGTCACCGCCCCCGGTCGTGCGGACGGCCCCGAGGTCGGCGTCGTCGCCGGGGTCGCCGCGTCGCTCGCCGCCGCCTGGGCCTTGACGCTCCTCGACGGCACCGCCGGGCCCACCACCCCCGGGACGACCTACGAGCTCGGCCTGCCCGACGCCTTGCCCCGGGTACGCGAATGGGCGGTGCACCCGGACTGCGGGTGCACCGCCCTGCCCGTCGTGGGACGGGTACCGGTGCCGACGACCTGAGGGTCGTCGGAAGGTCGGGCGGTGGGGCGCCACCTCGTCAGGGTGCGCCCCACCGTCGGGTCAGGCCGCGGGGGCCGGGTTCTTCCGCGGGCGTCCCCGGCCACGCTTCGTGGCGACGACCACGCCGCCGATGAAGACCTGACCGCCCCAGACGCCCCAGGGCTCGGCCCGCTCGATGGCGCCGGCGAGGCAGCCCTCCATGAGCGGGCACTCCCGGCACAGCGCCTTCGCGCGCTCCACGACCACCGTCTGCTCGGCGAACCACAGCTCCGGGTCGTGCGAGCGGCACGGGATGAGGTCGGCGACGAGCGCGTCGAACTGGGTGTCGTCGGTGGTCGCGGTGCTGCCCGTGGGAGGCCAGGCGCCAGATCCGCCCTGGTTCACGGTGTCGAGCAGCGTCGTGAGCCGCACGATGTCCTCCTGATGTCCTCGCTGATGAGCGTGTCGTTCGTGGTCCGGACCGGACCGACACGTTCACCCCGGGTCATCGGGGAAATGTGAAGGCCGCGGGTCCGATGTACGGACTCCGCGGCCTGGGCGACCTCAGTGGGTCAGACCTAAGGAGTCCTGAGACGGATGTAGCGATCGGTGGTGGGGCGCTTGCGCCACGTCGGAAGGAGCTCGGTGTCGACACCCGTCCCCTGGAACCGGCCCTCGATGGCCGTCATCCCGGAGATGGACACACCACGCCCCTCGAAGCCGGCGCCGGTGGGCGCGGCGACATGTGCGCACGCCTGAGCGACGCTCGAGGTGACGATCAGGTTGGTGTTCATCGCGACTCCCACCTCCTTCCGGCTCCGGGCTCTGGCCTTCCGGCGCAGCCCACGTTCAAGGACGAGGATCACAGTAGGGCGGGGTCGTGACGCGGGACAACCGAATAAACGACATGTCTTCGACGAATCTCCGACGGTCGCCCGTTCAGCCCTCTCGCACGCCCACCGTCGACCCGCCCGGGCGCCCGTCGCCGCGCTGCGGAGCGGACGTGCGTCGGCCCGCTCGTACGCTCGCCGTCAGCCCTGCGCGGGGCTCCCGGCGGCGCGTGCGACGACCGCGAGGACGTCGTCGCCGAGCGTCGCGAGCGTCTGGGCACCGACCCCCGGCACGCGGCCGAGCTCCTCGCGCGTGCGGGGCCGGTGCAGCCCGATGAGCGCGACGGTCGCCGACGTGAGCACACGGGCCGGGCTGACGCCGACGGACCGGGCGTGCTCGTCGCGCCAGCGGGTCAGCTCGACGACGACACGGCGCGCACGCGGGTCGTCCTCGTCCGCGGTCGGGTCGAGCGCGGCGGCGGGGCGGCGGGTGGACGTCGACCGGGCGGGCCGGCGGTCGTCGGGCCACAGGTCGGCGAGGAAGCGGGAGCGCGTGCGGTTCGGCCGGCCGCCGGGAAGTCGCGAGCGGGCGTACGACAGGTGCAGGTGCTCGCGGGCGCGGGTGACGCCGACGTACAGCAGGCGTCGCTCCTCCGCGACCGCCGCGGCCGACTCGGCGAGGGACGTCGGGAGCAGCCCCTCGCTGAGACCCGTGAGGAACACCGCGTCCCACTCGAGGCCCTTGGCGGCGTGCAGCGACGCGAGCGTGACGCCCTCGACCGTCGGCGCGTGCTGCGCGGCGGCGCGCTCGTCGAGCTCGGCCACGAGGTCGGCCAGCGTCGCGGACCCGGTCGCCCCCGTCCGGCCGTCCGACGTGGTGCGCGTGCCGTCCGCGGCAGCCGCGGCGAGCTCGTCGGCCAGGCCGACCAGCGCGTGCATCGCGTCCCAGCGCTCGCGCGCGGCGCCCCGCGCGGCGGGCGGCTCCTCCGCCCACCCGACCGTCCGCAGGATGTCGCGCACGGTCTCGGGCATCGGGACCGTCGGGTCGGCGGAGCGGGCGCCACCACGCAGCAGGACGAGGGCGTCGCGGACGTCGCGCCGCGCGAAGAACCGCTCGCCGCCACGGACCTGGTAGGCGATCCCGGCCGTCGCGAGCGCCTCCTCGAAGGCCTCGGACTGCGCGTTCGTGCGGTAGAGCACCGCGACCTCGCTGGGGCGGACGCCGCTGCGGACCAGGCGGCCGATCGCGTGCGCGACACCGGTCGCCTCCGCCTCGTCGTCGTCGTAGGCCGTGAAGCGCACCTCGGGGCCGTCCGGGCGCTGCGCCCGCAGCTCGAGAGGCGCCGGGCCGCCCGCGCGGCGGGTCGCGTCGATGACGCGGTTGGCCAGGCTCACGACCTGCGGCGTCGAGCGGTAGTCGCGGACCAGGCGCACGACCGTCGCACCCGGGTGCGTCGTCGCGAACGTCGTCAGGTGGTACGGCGTCGCGCCCGCGAACGAGTAGATGGTCTGGCTCGGGTCGCCGACGACGCACAGCTCGTGCCGACCACCGAGCCACTGGTCGAGCAGGAACTGCTGCAGCGGGCTGACGTCCTGGTACTCGTCGACGACGAAGTAGCGGTACTGCTCGCGGATCTCCTCCGCGACGTCGCGGCGCTCCGCGAGCATCGCCGACAGCAGCAGCAGGACGTCCTCGAAGTCGATGACGCCGCGCTCGGTCTTGACCTGCTCGTACGACGTCATGAGCCGGGCGACGGCCTGCGGGTCCTGGCCGCTCGGCGCCGGGCGGGCGATCGCACCGACCGCCTTCTCGTAGTCGTCGGCCGTGACGAGCGAGACCTTGGCCCACTCGATCTCCGAGGAGAGGTCGCGCACGCTCACCCGGTCCACCGAGAGGCCCACGCGGCGCGCCGCCTCGGCGACGACCTGCGCCTTCTGGTCGAGGATCCGCGGCGGCGCGCCGCCCACGACCTTCGGCCAGAAGAAGCCGAGCTGCCGCAGCGCCGCCGCGTGGAACGTGCGCGCCTGCACGCCCGACGCGCCGAGGCCGCGCAGCCGCGTCCGCATCTCCCCCGCGGCACGCGCCGTGAACGTCACCGCGAGGACGTTGCCCGGGCGGTAGACGCCGGTGCGGATGCCGTACGCGATGCGGTGCGTGATCGCGCGCGTCTTGCCCGTCCCCGCACCGGCGAGGACGCACACGGGTCCGCGCAGCGCGGTCGCGACGGCCCGCTGCTCGGGGTCGAGGGCGTCGAGGAGGGCGTCGGCGGACATCGTCGACCAGTGTCGCAGCCCCGACCGACACACCCGTGCGCGCGTCAACAGGGTCGTCGCAGGTCAGCCGTCCGTGTGGTCCACGCCACACCGGCGGCGTGGAAGCCGTGCCCGTGCGACCGTGTTGCAGCACGTGACGAGGCGCGCTCCTCGTCGCCCGTCCGTCGGGGCCGGCCCTCCGGTCCCCGCCCGTCGACACCACGAGGACCCATGACCACCGAGACCCTGCCTCAGGCCGGCACCGTGACGATGTACTCCACCACGTGGTGCGGGTACTGCCACCGGCTGAAGAAGCAGCTCGACTCCGCGGGCATCGGCTACACGGTCGTCGACGTCGAGCAGGACGACGCCGCCGCGCAGTACGTCGAGTCGGTCAACGGCGGCAACCGCGTCGTGCCCACCGTCGTCTTCCCCGACGGCAGCGCGCTCACCAACCCGTCGCTCGTCCAGGTCCGCGAGCGCCTCGAGGTCTGACCGGTCCGCTCGTCACGGCGCCCGCCGCCCCCGCGGCGCGGCGCCGTCGTCGTCCGTCCTCGCGGGCGGTCCCGTGACGCGGTCGGTCAGAACGGCGGGCCCGCGGGGAGCCGACCACCGAACCAGTCCTCGACGAGCGCGCGCGCGATCGACGACGGCCCCGGCGGGATCACGTCGCCCGACGCCACCGCCTCGCGCAGCTCCGCGCGGGTGAACCACGCGGCGGCCTCGAGCTCGACGCCGTCCACCGCCACGTCCGTCGACCGTGCGTGCGCGCGGAAGCCCAGCATGAGCGACGCGGGGAACGGCCACGGCTGGCTCCCCCGGTACTCGACGGTGTCGACGACGACGCCCGTCTCCTCCCGGACCTCGCGGCGCACCGCGTTCTCGAGCGACTCCCCCGGCTCGACGAACCCGGCCAGCGTCGACCAGCGGTGCGCCGCCCACGCGGTCGCGTGCCCCAGCAGCAGCCGGTCCTGGTCGTCGACGACCGCCATGATCACCGCCGGGTCCGTGCGGGGGTAGTGCTCCGACCCGTCGACCGTGCACGCGCGCACCCAGCCGGACTGCGTCGCGACCGTCACCGCACCGCAGCGCGGGCAGCGCGGGTGCCGGGCGTGCCACGCGTCGAGCGCGACCGCCGCCGTCGCGAGCCCGGCGTCGCGGGCCGACAACGTCGCGCCGACGACCCGCAGCGACGACCACCGGGCGCCCGACGGGAGCGGGGTCGTCGGGCCGCCGGACGTGTCCCTCCCGGCCGCGGCCGGGTACACCAGCACGTCGGCCGGCGAGCCCGTCGCGGGTGCCGGGCGTCGGCCGAGCACCCGGCGCGCCAGGTACGCAGCACCGTCGTCGTCGCGTCCCAGGAGGAGCCACAGCCCGTCGACGTCGGCACCATCGGGCGTC
Source organism: Cellulomonas algicola (assembly GCF_003851725.1). GTDB lineage: Bacteria > Actinomycetota > Actinomycetes > Actinomycetales > Cellulomonadaceae > Cellulomonas > Cellulomonas algicola. Next base: position 6,787 of record NZ_BHYL01000169.1, read on the forward strand.
GACGTCGACGTCACGGCGTCGTCCGGGGCCGTCGGGATGCTCCGCTGCCCGTTCGTGGACCCGGCCACCCCCGGACGCGTCGACGTCCCGCCGACGTGCCCGTCGGGCGAGGCCGTCGTGCGTGCGTCGTCCACGGCGGCGCCGGGCGCCGCGACGAGGGCCCGCGCGTCGTCCGGGGTCAGCAGGAGCAGGTCGCCGGCGTCGTCCGTCAGCACGCTGCCGTCGTCGACCAGGATCACGCGGGTCGACGACGCCGTGAGCGCCCCCGCGAGCCCGTCACGCCGGTGCTCGGCCGCCCGGTCCACGACAGCACGGGACAGGGGCAGCTCGTCGACGATCACGCCGCCACCGTACGCGTCGGCACGCGCCCGCTGCCCGTCGTCCACCGCCGGGCGTGCGCCGTCCGCACGCCGCCACGTCCCGCCCGCACCGCACCCACCGGCCCCGCGGGCACGGCCCCCCGCCGGCACTCGGGCACGAACAACGCGCCGACGACGTGACGTCCGGCGCGTCACGCAGTCGGACGAATGGGACCGACACGCCGTGGCGCGACCGGGAAGCGCCCGACCTGCGACCTACCCTGGTCGACGTGCCTCGCTCACCCCTCGCTCTCGCCGCGCTGGCGACGGTCGCCGTCCCCGGCCTCGACGCGTACGACGTGCGACGGCCCGCGCAGCCCGGCACGGACTACGACGTCGCCGTCGTGATCGACGCGCAGCGCCGCCGCTGGGTCGTGCGCGCGCCGTCCAGCGCCGCCGCCGGCGCCGCGCTCGAGGCCGAGGTCCACCTGCTCGAGGGCCTCGCCGAGCACACCACGTCCGGCGCGCTGCCCTTCGCCGTCCCCCGGCCCGTCGGCTTCGCGCACCTGCCCGAGGGTGGGCGTGCCGCGGTGCACGCCGAGATCCCCGGCGCACCCCTGCGTGTCGACACCCTCCGCCCCGGTCCCGGGCTCGCGGCCGACCTCGGCCGCGCGATCGCCGCTCTCCACGAGCTGCCCACGTCCCTCGTCGAGAGCGTCGGCCTGCCCGTCTACGAGGCGACCGAGTACCGCCAGCGCCGGCAGGCCGAGGTCGACGAGGCCGCCCGCACCGGCAAGGTCCCGCCGGCGCTGCTGCGACGCTGGGAGGAGCAGCTCGAGGACGTCGCGATGTGGCGGTTCCGACCGACCGTCGTGCACGGCGACCTGTCCGCCGAGCGCGTGCTCGTCCACGAGGGCAAGGTCAGCGGCCTCCTGGGCTGGGGCGACACCGTCGTGGCCGACCCCGCAGACGACCTGTCGTGGCTCCTGGTCGCCGCGTCGCCCGAGGCCGCGGACTCCGTCATGGAGGCCTACCAGCTGCGACGCACCGAGCTCACCGACCCGCACCTCCAGCGCCGCGCGTTCCTCGCGGGCGAGCTCGCGCTCGCGAGGTGGCTTCTCTACGGGGTGCGGACGGGCGACGACGAGGTCGTCGCGGACGCCGTCGCGATGCTCCAGGACCTCGACGAGCACACCCGCCTCGCCGACGTGGAGTCCTCCGCGTCGTACGCCTGACGCCGGCCGCGGCTCGCCGAACAACGGCTCGCTGGTCCGGTCGCGAGCCTGAGGGAGCGTCAGTGGTCGGCCGCCGCCGCCCCGTCCTCAGCTGCGCGGTCGCGGTCGAGCCCCAGCGTGGCGCAGGTCGAACGCGGGGGACGCGGGGTCGCTCCGGTCGACGCGAGCGCCCGGTCGACCGGGCTCAGGTCGAGCGGGGCCGACTCGTGCTCCGCGAGCGCGAGCTGCCCTCGGCCGACGCCGGACGTGGTCGCGACGCCGTGCCGCTCGGGTTCGATGTTCCCCGGTCCACGTTCTGCGGCCAGTCGCGGTCCGCGGTCGTGCGCGCGTCGGCCGACGGGCTCGGCGCGGGTGCGTCGGACTCGTCGGACGTCGCGTGGCGCAGGAGCGTCGTGATCTCGTCCTCGCCGAGCAGGCGCTGCGGGTAGACCGTCTCCCCCGTACCGACGTAGCAGAAGGCGGCGCGGACGAGCTCGAGCGGCGTGCCGGTCCACCGCGACCACGCGAGCCGGTAGACCGCGAGCTGGAGCTCGCGCGACGCGCGGGCGTCCGGGTCGGCCGGCGGCGCGCCCGTCTTCCAGTCGACGACGACGACCGCACGGCCTTCGACGTCGGCCCGCTCCTGGTCGGGGAACACCGCGTCGATGCGCGAGCGCAGCACGTACCCGTCGACGCTCGTCTCGACGTCGACCTCGATCGCGAGCGGCGAGCGGTCGGCCCACGGCGTGCGCAGGAACGACACGCGCAGCGCCTCCTCGTCGACGTCCACGGGCGTCGAGTCGTCGTCCGCGCCGGGCAGCGCGTCGACGTCGACCAGCGAGGCGGCGCCGTACCAGCCCTCGACCCACGCGTGGAACCGCGTGCCGCGGCGGGCCTGCGGCGACGGCTCGCGCGGCACCGGTCGGCGCAGGCCGCGCGCGAACTCGGCCGGGTCGGCGTGCAGGCGGACGAGCGACGACGCCGAGAGGTGCGCAGGCAGCTCGACCCCGCCGTCGGGTCGTCGGGCGCGCTCCTGCTCCTCGAGCAGGCGGTCCGCGAGGTCCTCCCACCGTGACCGCGCCGCGTCCGGCGGCGTGGCAGTGACGACGTCGGCCGTCCCGGCCGTTCCGTCCCGCGGGACCGGATGGCCCGTGGGGTCCGACGGGACTGGCTGGCAGGTGTCGTCCTGCGGGACTGGCTGGCCCGCGGCGTCCCGCGGCACCGGCATGCCGCCCGGTTCGTCGACGGGGACGACCGCGCGAGCGCCGACCGCGCCCCGGTCCTCCTCGGTCGACGCGGCCGCGAGCGCCGCGTGGACCAGGGCGGCCGCCGCCGCGACCGCGGGGCGTCGGCCGGGACCGTCGTCGACGGCGAACGGGTCGGCGGGCCAGACGGCGCTGAGGACCTGGTCCTCGCGCGGGTTGCCCGTGCCGGCCTCGGGCGGCGGCATCCAGCCGTCCTCGGTCACGATGCCCGCGGTCACGAGCTCCTCGAGGAAGATCGACAGCACGCGCGCGCCGCTCGAGTCGCCCCACCACGCGGCGGAGAGCAGGAGGTCGGTGCGCGCGCGGGTCAGGGCGACGTAGGCGAGGCGGCGTTCCTCCGCGACCTGGTGCGCACCCGCGTCGAGCACGAACCGCTGACGACGCTCCTCGAGGTCCTTGTGGTGCTCGGCGCCCGCGTAGGGGAAGTCCGGCAGGTCGTGCCGGTCGCCCCGCAGCGGGTACGGGAGCGTGCCGAGGCCCGTGAGCCACGCGGAGTCCTTGGGGCCGTCCTTGCCGCGCGTGCGGGTGGCGGGGAGCACGCCGTCGACCAGGCCCGCGACGGCGACGACGTCCCACTCCAGGCCCTTGGCCGCGTGCACGGTGATGACCTGCACGGCGTCCGGGTCGGGCTCCGCGACGGGCATGTCGAGGCCGCTCTCGCGGGAGTCGGCCGCGTCGAGCCAGGCGAGGAAGCCGCCGAGCGTCGGGTGGTCCGCGGTGCGCGCGAACTCGACGGCCACGTCGCGGAACGCGTCGAGGTTGGCGCGCGCCCGTCCCGGGGACACGCCGGCACGCGCGGCGACCTCGATGTCGAGGCCCAGGAGCCGCTCGGCCTCGCCGACGAGCTCGGGGACCGCGAGGTAGGTGTGCGAGCGGAGCGCGGTGAGGAGCCGCGCGAGGTCGGCGAGGCGGGTGCGCGCGGTGGCGCTGAGCTCACGGCCGGTGGCGCTGCGCCAGCCGGGCCTGGGCAGCTCGTCGAGCGCGTCGACGATGCTGCGCTCGTCGACCACGTCGGCCTGCACGCCGGGGTCGCGACCGGCCCGGCCGCCTCCGCCCGCACGTCCCGCGAGCTCGGCGGACCAGGCGCCGAGCGCGTGCAGGTCGGCCGCACCCAGCCGCGTCCGGCCGCCCGTGAGCAGGCGCATCAGGGCGTCGCCGCGGGACGGGTCGTGCGCGGCCTGCAGCGCGGCCACCAGGTCGACGACCTCCGGCGTCGCGAGCAGGCCGCCGAGGCCGACGACCTCGACGGGCAGACCCGCGCCACGCAGGGCGCGCTGCACGACCGGGAACTGCGAGCGCTTGCGGCACAGGACGGCGGCCGTCACACGCTCGACGCCGGGTGCCGCGGCCCGCCAGCGCGCCTTGACGAACTCCGCGATCGCGCGTGCCTCGTCCTCGACGGTCTCCGCCACGTGCGCGTGCACGCGCCCGTCACCGGCCCCGGGCCGCGCCGCGAGCACGGGCACGTCGACGCGGGACGCCGACGCGCGCAGCGGTGCCGCGACGACGTTCGCCGCGTCGAGGATCCGCCGGTCGTTGCGCCACGACGTCGACAGCGAGTGGACGTCGGCGGGCCGCCGGTCCCCGTCCGGACCGACCACCGGGAACGACGTCGGGAACCCCTCGAGCCCGCCCGCGCTCGCGCCGCGCCAGCCGTAGATCGACTGGTGCGGGTCCCCGACGGCCGTCACGGGGTGGCCGTCGCCGAACAGCGCCGCGAGCAGCGTGAGCTGCGCGTACGACGTGTCCTGGTACTCGTCGAGCAGCACGACGCGGAAGCGGGCACGCTCGCCCGCCGCGACCTCCGGCACGTCGAGCGCGAGCCTCGCCGCCAGTGCGACCTGGTCGCCGAAGTCGATCGCGTCCGCGGCCCGCTTGCGGTCGCGGTAGGTCGCGACGAGGTCGAGCACGCGGGACCGCTCGCCGAGCAGGCGCACGAGGGCCGTGACACCGCTGTAGGGGTCGGTCCGCTTGCCGGGACCGTGGGGGGTCGCGTTGATCGCGTCGACGATGCCCGCGATCCCGGCCTGCGCCTCGGCGGGCGTGAGCAGGTGCTCGTCGAGGGCGCCGGACAGCGACAGGACGGCGTCGACGACGGTCGACGTCGCGGCGTCCGTGTCGACGTCGCCCGTCCACGCCTCGACGACCTCGTGCGCGAGCTGCCACTGCGCGGCCTCGCCGAGCAGTCGCGCCGACGGGTCGAGGCCCAGGCGCAGCGCGTGGTCGCTCACGAGCGACGACGCGTACGCGTTGTACGTCGCGACCGTCGGCCGCACGAGACCCCCGAGCACGTCGCCGTCGCCGCCCGCGAGGACCGCCGCACCGGGCAGCACGACGCCCTCCTCGGCGGCCGCGCGCGCGAGCCGGCGCAGCCGTCGCCGGACACGCTCGGCGAGCTCGGCCGCGGCCTTGCGCGTGAAGGTCAGACCGAGGACCTGCTCGGGTGCGACGAGCCCGTTCGCGAGCAGCCACACGACGCGCGCGGCCATCGTCTCCGTCTTGCCCGACCCGGCACCGGCGACGACGAGCGCGGGCGCGAGCGGCGACTCGACGACGCGCTCCTGCTCGGGCGTGGGCGGTGGCTGGCCGACGAGGGCAGCGATCTGCGCGGCGGACAGCAGCGTCATGCGACCACCTGCCCGCCCTCGGGGCGCACCGGGCACGAGCGGCGCACGGGGCAGCGGTCGCACAGGTCGTTCGTCGTGGCGACGAACGTCGAGGCGGCCATCTTGTCGGCGACCTCGTCGACGAGCGCGCGTGCCCAGCTCGGTCCGTCGCCCTCGCCGCCGAGGGCGTCCTGGTGGCGCTCCGTCGCGGACGCGCCCGTGCCCAGGTAGACGAGCCGCGCCCCGGAGCTCGCGGCGTCGGGCGGCAGGGTCTCGAACGCGCCCGCGTCGACCGCGAGCTGGTAGGCGCCGAGCTGCGGGTTGGTGACCGCCTTCGCCTTGCTCGGGACGGTCGCGCCCGTCTTGAGGTCGACGACGCGGACCGCCGTCGAGCCGTCGTCCGGCTGGTCGGGGTCGAGCTCGACGCGGTCGACCGTTCCGCGCACGACGGCCCGGTCGGTGCGCAGCGTGAACTCGCCCTCGACGAGCAGCGGCGCGCCGGCGTCGCGCAGGTACCCCGCGAGCCGGTCGATCATCGCCTCCGCCCGCCTCCGGGTCGCCCGTGCGGGCCACCCGTCGCCGAGGCCGAGCTCCGACCAGCGGCGGTCGAGCTCCGCGGCGAGCTCGGCACGCGTCCCGCGCGGGTGCTCCTGCGCGATCGCGTGCACGAGCGTGCCGAGCGTCTGACCGCTCGAGTCGGCGGCGGTGCCGCCCGCGGCCTCGAGCGCCCAGCGCAGCGCGCACCGCTGCGCGACCTCGAGCCGGGACGGGGACACCGGCACGCGGTCCTGCGGACCCCACAGGGCCGCGTCGCTCGACGGCTCGGCGAGCCCGTGCCACTCGGCGGGGTCCGCGCCCGCGACGCCCGCGCGCGCGAGCCGGGCGAGCGTGCGCGCTAGCGCCGGGTCGGGCTCGACACCGTCGACGACGGCCTGCTCGAGGCGCGAGCGGAGCTCCGCGACGAGCCCGCGGAGGTCCGCGGCGGCGGGCACCGTGGTCCGGCGGTGGTCCACGTCGCCGTCGGACGGCTCGACGAGGTCGAGGAACGGCGACGGCTGCTGGTCGGCGTCGGCGACGGCCGTCACGACGAGCCGCGAGCGTGCGCGCGAGCACGCGACGGCGAACGACCGGAGCTCGTCGGCGAGCACCGCGGCGCGCGCCTCGGCCGCGCGGGCACCCTCGTCGGTGCCGTCCACCTGGCGGCCCGCGACGAGGTCGACGAGCCGCTGGGCGCCGAGCAGCGAGTCGCGGAGCCGCAGGTCGGGCCAGACGCCGTCCTGCACGCCCGCGACGACGACGAGGTCCCACTCCTGACCCGCCGCGCCGGCGGGCGTGAGGACCGGCACCGCCTGGCGGCGCGCCGCAGCCGCGAGCGAGTCGGACGGCAGGTCCTGCGCGGCGAGCCAGTCGGCGAACGCGCCGGGCGTCGCACGCGGCATGCGGTCGACGAACGTCTCGGCCGCGCGGAACAGCGCCAGCACCGCGTCGAGGTCGCGGTCCGCGCGCTCGCCCGCGACACCTCCCGCGAGCGCCGACCGTCGCCACGGCTCGGCGAGCCCGGACGCGTGCCAGAGCGCCCACAGCACGGTCTGCGCGTCGGCGTCCGGCTGCTCCGCCGCACGACGTCCCGCGGTCAGCACCTCCGCGAGCCGGGCGACGGGCCGGGCGACCGACGACGGGAGCGTGGCGACGCGGGCGGGGTCCTCGAGCGCCTCGACCAGGAGCACGTCGCTCGTGCGCCCCCCGCCGGACCCGAGCTCCTCGGCACGCAAGGCGCGACGCACGCGCCGCAACCCGACCGCGTCGAGCCCGCCCAGCGGGGAGCACGCGAGCCGTGCCGCGGCCTCGGGGTCGAGCTCGGCGTCCCCCACGACGACGCGCACCGCCTCGAGCAGCGGCCGGACGGCGGGCTCCTCGCGCAGCGGCACGTCGCTGCCCACGACGGTGACGGGGACCGACGCGCCCGCGAGCGCGCGGCGCAGCGCGGTGACCTGGGCACCCGACCGCGCGACGACCGCCATCTCGTCCCAGCCGACGCCGTGCTCCAGGTGGGCGGTCCGCAGCGCGTGGGCGACGAACGCGGCCTCCTGCGCGGTGCTCGGCAGCACGGCCGCCTGCACGGCACCCGCTCCGCGGCCCAGGTCGCGTGCGTCGGCGACCGGCGCCTGCGCGCCGGGCCGAGCCGTGACGCGCGGGGTCGCACGCGCGTCACCCTCGGGCGCGGGCGCCGCGTGATCG
>NZ_BHYL01000170.1 GCF_003851725.1 Cellulomonas algicola
AGTCGGTGTAGAACGTCTCGAGCTCGTTCGCGACCGTGCGCAGGTCCGACTTGATCGAGGCGTCCACCGCCTTCTTGCGCTGGTTCAGGAACACCGGGATCGCGATCGCCGCGAGGATGCCGATGATGATGATGACGACGAGAAGCTCGATGAGCGTGAAGCCCTTGTCCTTCTCCTCGATGGACTTGCGAACGCGAGCGATCATGCTCGTCTCCTTCAGTCTCAAAGCCAGGTTTCCAGTGGACCCGACAGGTCGGGCTACTGGCTCATTCGGGAACGAGGCCCCGCCGCTTGAGCGGCGGGGCCTCGCATTCACCCGGTCAGCGCAGGAGCGTCACTGGATGAGGTTGAAGACCGAGAAGATCGGCATGTACAGGGCGATGATCATGCCGCCGACGATGCCGCCGATGACGACGATCATGAGGGGCTCGATGAGGCTCGTGAGCGCCTCGGTCGTGGCCTCGACCTCCTGGTCGTAGAAGTCCGACACCTTCTCGAGCATGGTGTCGAGCGCACCGGTGTCCTCACCGACGGCCATCATCTGCACGACCATCGGCGGGAAGATCGCGTGGCTGGCGAGCGGGGCCGACAGCGACTGACCCGTCCGTACGGACTCCTTGACGGCCCGCGTGGCGCGCTCGATCACGAGGTTGCCGCTCGTCTCGCCGACGATGTCGAGTGCCTGCAGCAGCGGCACGCCGGCGTGCAGCATCGTGCCGAAGTTGCGCGTGAAGCGGGAGATCGCGATCTTCTGGAACAGCTTGCCGAAGACCGGCACCTTGAGCTTGAGCGGGTCGACCCGCTCGCGGACCGCGCGGTCGTTCTTGTGCTTGGACCACCAGAACGCGAAGATCGCGGTCGCGAGGACCAGGGGGCCGATCGCCCACTTCATGATCCCGGACAGCAGGACCAGGAACTGCGTGGGCGCAGGCAGCGCACCGCCCAGCGACGCGAACATCCCCGCGAACACCGGGACGATGAACAGCAGCATGCCGACCACGGCGAGGATCGCGATGACGAACACGACAACCGGGTAGGTCATCGCGCTCTTGATCTTGCCGCGCAGCTTGAGCTCGGACTCGAAGTTGCTCGCGACCGACACGAGGACCTGGTCGAGGAAGCCGCCGACCTCGCCCGCCTTGACCATGTTGATCATGAGCGGCGGGAAGACCTCGGCGTGCTTGGCGAGCGCCGTCGAGAACGCGGTGCCGACCTCGACGTCGGACCGGACCTGCGCGACCACCCGTGCGAGGGCCTTCGACTCGGTCTGCTCCGCGAGGATCGCGAGCGCCCGGATGAGCGACAGGCCGGCGCCGATCATCGTCGCGAGCTGCCGCGACATGATCGCGACGTCCTTGAGCTTGATCCGGTCGGACATCCCGGGGATCTTGATCTCCTTCTGGAGACCCCCGTTGCTGACCTCGGAGATGGAGACCGCCGCGAGGCCCATCTCCCGCAGGCGGTTGGCGACCGCCGCCTGGTTCGAGGCCTCGACCCGGCCCTTGACGAGCTTGCCGCCCTTGTCCCGGACCGCGTACTCGTAGGTCTTCGCCGCCATCAGTAGGCACCCCCGGTCGAGACGTTCTGAATGCCGCCGAGACCGGCGGCACCCTGCGATGTCGTGGAGAACCGGCCGGTGAGCCGGTTGAAGTCCTCGACGTGGTGGCACTTCTCGAGACCGGTCTCGTACGTGATCCGGTTCGACTTGACGAGGTCGGCGAGGTGCTGGTCGAGCGTGTGCATGCCCTGCTGCGCACCCGCCTGCATCGCGGAGTAGATCTGGTGCGTCTTGCCCTCGCGGATGAGGTTGCGGATCGCGGGCGTCGCGACGAGGACCTCCGTCGCGACCACGCGGCCGGGTCCGTCGGACCGCTTGCACAGCGTCTGGCAGACGACGCCCTGGATCGCGCCCGCGAGCTGCGTGCGGACCTGCGCCTGCTGGTGCGACGGGAAGACGTCGATGACGCGGTCGATCGTCTGCGCCGCGTCCTGCGTGTGCAGCGTCGCGAAGACCAGGTGACCGGTCTCGGCGGCGGTGAGGGCGACCGAGATGGTCTCCAGGTCGCGCATCTCACCCACCAGGATGATGTCGGGGTCCTGCCGCAGGACGTGCTTGAGCGCGTTGGCGAACGAGTGCGTGTCCTGGCCGACCTCGCGCTGGTTGATCAGCGACTTCTTGTGCCGGTGGAGGAACTCGATCGGGTCCTCGACGGTCATGATGTGGTCCTCGCGCGTGCGGTTCGCGAGGTCGACGATCGCGGCCAGCGTCGTGGACTTGCCCGACCCGGTCGGACCGGTCACGAGCACGAGACCGCGCGGCATGCCGGCGAACGTCCCGACGACCGGGGGCACGCCCAGGTCCTCGAGCGGCTTGATCTCGTAGGGGATGACGCGGAACGCGGCACCGATCGACTCGCGCTGCTGGTAGAGGTTCACGCGGAACCGTGCCAGGCCGCGCACCGAGTACGACAGGTCGAGCTCGAGGTTCGCCTCGAACTTCTCGCGCTGCTTCTGCGTGAGGATCGCGAACAGCGAACGTCGCAGCGGCTCGGGCGTCAGGGGCGCGAACTGCTCGAGCGGCCGCAGCGAGCCGGCGACACGGACCATCGGCGACGAGCCGCTCGTGAAGTGCACGTCCGACGCGTTGAGCCGGACCATCTCGGCGAGGACCTCGTCGATCGCGACGTCGCCCTCGACGCGGTCCTGGCCCATGCCGGACCGAGCACTGCGGTCGCGGCCGGTGCGGGTGCCGTCGCCGGGCGTCGTCGGGGCCGGGGGCCCGGACGGCGCGGGCACGTGCCCGGGCGCACCCGGCATCGGGGCGGCGGCCGACGGCGCGGCGGCGAGGCGTGCGGCCTCGGCCTCCGAC
>NZ_BHYL01000171.1 GCF_003851725.1 Cellulomonas algicola
AGGCCGCCGTGCTGCCCGTGCTGGCGTGGTCGGCGCTCCGCCACCGGCCCGGCCCGGCGGTCGTCCTGGGCGCTGCCGCCGTGCTCGTCGCGTGGCGCGGGCGCGAGCGGGCCGGCGGCGCCGCCGTCTTCCCCGCGACGTCCGCCGCGCTCGCCCCCGTGTGGGTGCTCGAGCGAGGCGTCTGCTCGTGGCTCGCACTCGGTCGCCGCGTCACGGGAGGGATGCCCTACCGGGGGCGGCGACTCGTCCGCGCAGCGTCGCGGACCCGTGACCTGCGACGACGCTGCACGCTGTGAGAGCGGGCGCCGGCGGGCGCGCGGCCGCGGCGTCGTCCGAATGGCGGCCGTCGCGAGGCTGGCCTAGCGTCGAAACGTCGGGCGGCGCACAACCGTCCGGCAGACCGTCCCCCGGGGCAGGACAGGCACCCGGGTCGCGGCACGAGTCCCCCCGCCGAGCGCACGAGCGCCGGCATCCCGTGCCCACGACGGTCCATCCGCGGCAAGAAGGTTCGCACTCCGTCGACTCCTCGACCTGAGCGCGAGCTGCGCCCACGTCGAGGTCGCACCCACCGATCCCGAGACGAGGCGCATCATGGCTGACCCGTACACCAGCACCAACCCGGGCGGGAGCACCGTCCCCAGCGGCGGGAGCACGACGTCCGGCACCGCAGCGACCGGCGGCAGCACCGCGTACCCCAGCGGGACGACGTCCGGCACGACGTCCGGCAGCACCTTCGGCAGCACCGGGACGACGTCGGGCACCACCGGCGGCTCCGGCTACGGCGGCTCGGGCGGCTCCGGCGGCTCGCCGTCCGGTGGCTCGACGTCGAGCACCGCCGACACGGCCCGCGAGCAGGCGCAGCACCTCAAGGAGTCCGCGACCGAGGCGGGCGGCCAGCTGCTCGGCGAGGCCAAGGAGGAGGCCCGCGCCGTCGGGCAGGAGGCGCGCCGCCAGCTCGGCGACCTGTGGCACCAGGCCCGTGGCGAGGTGGCCGACCAGGCCGGGACGCAGCAGCGCCGCCTCGCGGGCGGTCTCTCCACGACCGGCCAGCAGCTCACGCAGATGGCGTCGTCGTCGCAGGAGCAGGGTCTGGCGACGGACCTCGTCCGCAACGTCGGCGAGCGGCTGGGCGACCTCGGCGACTGGCTCGACGGGCACGGCCCCGACGAGCTGCTCGACGAGGTGCGCCGCTTCGCACGGCGCCGGCCCGGCACGTTCCTCCTCGTCGCCGCGGGCGCGGGCATCGTGCTCGGCCGTCTCACGCGCGGTCTGAAGGACGCGTCGTCGGACGACACCTCGGGGTCGTCCCGCGGGACGCCGGGCACCAACCCGGTGCGCGTGAGCGCGGTGCCGGAGCGGTCGACGTCGGCCGCGTACGCGCCGACGACCACGGCGTACGAGCCGACGACCCCGCCCCCGACGGCGTCCACGACCACGACGCCGGACCCGCTGACGGGTGAGCTGCGATGAGTGAGACCGGCTCCGCTCCCCCGCAGCCGTCGGTCGGCGAGCTCGTCGGCGAGATCTCGCGCGACCTGTCGACGCTGATGCGGCAGGAGGTCGAGCTCGCGAAGGCCGAGGCCCGCCAGGCCGTGCAGCACGCCGCCAAGAGCGGGTCGATGTTCGCCGGTGCGGGAGTCGCCGGGCACTTCGTGCTCCTGTTCCTGTCGATCGCGCTCTGGTGGGCGCTCGGCGACGCGATCGGCCACGGCTGGTCCGCGGTGGTCGTGGCCGTCGTCTGGGCGATCGTCGCGGCTGTGCTCTTCGCACGCGGTCGCGCCGAGTCCAAGCGCGTCGAGGGGCTGCCCCGCACGACCGACACCGTCAGCAAGATCCCGAACGCCCTGCGAGGCCAGGAGGAGAAGAACGCATGAGCACCGACCCGGAGCAGATCCGTGAGGACATCGAGCGCACGCGTGCGGAGCTCAGCTCCGACGTGGACGCGCTGACCGACAAGGTCAGCCCGAGCCAGGTCGTCCACCGGCAGACCGAGAAGGTCCGCACGGCGGTGGGCGGCGTGAAGGACCGCGTCATGGGCAGCACCTCGGACGCCGCCGGCTCCGCGAGCCAGGCCGCGCACGACGTGCGGGACCGTGCGTCCGGCATGGTGTCGTCCGTCGGCGACACGGCCGGCCACCTCCCCCAGGCCGCGAAGGAGAAGGCGCAGGGCAACCCGCTCGCCGCGGGCCTGGTGGCCTTCGGCATCGGGTGGCTCGTCTCGTCGCTGATGCCGGCGAGCCGCAAGGAGCAGGAGCTCGCCCGCACCGCCAAGGAGCAGGCCGCCCCGCTCGTCGAGGGCGCCAAGGGCGTCGCGCAGGACGTCGCGGGCAACCTCAAGGAGACGGCGCAGGAGGCCGCGACCGCGGTCAAGGACCGGGCGACCGAGGCCGGCCAGACGCTGCGCCAGGACGGCCAGGACGCGGCGGCGGACCTGAGGTCGCAGGCGGGCGGCGCGACCGAGGAGGTGCGCGGCGCGCACGCCGAGGGGTCGCCGACGTCCGGCACGGGCGTCTGACGGACGCGGGCGGCGGGTGCTCCCCCGGCCCCGCCGCCCGTCGCCGGCCCGGCGCCGATCGTCGGGCGGGTCGAGCTGAGCAACGCCTGCGGGCCGGGTCCGGTCCGCTCCACCGAGGAGGTCGACCGTGTACCTGCACGTCCAGAGGCTCATCAACGAGATCGAGGCCGACGAGCCCGACCCGGCTGCCGCGAACGCGCTCCAGGAAGGTCTGGGCGGTCAGTTCGGCGAGATGCGGACGATGATGCAGTACCTGTTCCAGAGCATCAACTTCCGTGGACCCGCCGGGAAGCCGTACCGCGACCTGCTCCAGGGCATCGGGACGGAGGAGATCAGCCACGTCGAGCTCATCGGGACGACCATCGCGCGCCTCCTCGACGGCTCTCCCCGCTACCACGGCAAGAAGACGGACCCGCTCGACCAGCCGGGCAGCGGTGGCGACACGCCCCTGCGTCTCGCGCTCGACGAGAGCAACATCCACCACTACCTCGTCGCGGCGCAGGGCGCGCTGCCCGTCGACGCCGCGGGCAACCCGTGGAGCGGGTCCTACGTCTACAACTCGGGCAACCTCGTGCTCGACCTGCTCTACAACCTCATGCTCGAGTCGACGGGTCGGCTGCAGAAGTGCCGCATCTACGAGATGACGGCGAACAAGACGGCGCGCTCGACGATCTCGTACCTCATCGTGCGGGACCAGGCGCACGAGAACGCCTACGCGCGTGCGCTCGAGACGCTCGGCGTCGACTGGGCGAAGGTGCTGCCGATCCCGAAGACGAACGCGGAGAAGTTCCCCGAGGTCAAGAAGCTGCTCGACCTGGGACTGCAGAGCAAGCAGTACTCGTTCGACCTGACGGCGGCCTCCGAGGCCGGTCGCATCTTCCAGGGCATGTCGCCGTCGAAGGACGGCACGACCCTCGACGCGTCCGAGCAGGCGCCCGCGGGGGTGCCGTCGACGATCGCCGAGGAGCGGTTCGAGGAGTTCTCGCCGGGTCTCGACCCGGAGCTGCTCGCGCTCATCCAGGCGACCGCGGACATCGAGATGGCCGAGGTCCAGCCGCTGTACGGGCCGGTCCCGCCGACGGCGGGCTGACCCGGTTCAGCGCTCCGTCGTGCGCGCCCGCACCGGGCTGACCGCCTCCTGGGGGGTCAGCGGTGCGGGTGTCGCACGACGGCGCCGCATGAACGCCTTGTCGATCTCCGCGACGAGCGGCAGCAGGAGCGCGAGCCCGATCGCCGCGAACCACTGCGGGCTCGTGAGCGACTGCGTCGTGAGCCACCCCTGCAGGAAGTCGAGCTCGGTGGCGAGCACGACGAGCAGCACCGGGACCGTCAGCACCTTGACGGCCGACAGCACGGGCGGCAGCAGCCCGGACTCGGGCTCGCGGCGCAGGACCAGGCCGGACAGGGTCGACCCGAGGCCCATCACGACGAACGCCATCGTCATGGACGCGCTCGGCTGGTCCTTGGACAGCTCGTCGGGGCCGAGGACGAGCGGCACGGCGGTCGCGAGGCACAGGACGACGCCGTAGAGGACCCAGCGGCCGATCGCGCGCCGGTTGCCGATCCCGAGCCTCGGGTCGCGCGGCGGGCGGCTCATGATCTCGGGCCCGACCGGGTCGAGCATGATCGCGATGACGGGCCCGACGCAGACGAAGAAGTTGAGGAACAGCACCATCATCGGCGTGAGCGCGACGCCGCCGTTGAGGTCCGCGATCGTCGCGAGCAGGAACAGCAGGACCAGGCCGATGAGCTGGCTCATCTGGAACCGGATGTACGCGGTGATCTTCTGGTAGATGCTGCGGCCGAGCTCGACGGCGTGCACGAGGGTCGAGAAGTTGTCGTCGGTGAGGACGAGGCGCGCGGCCTGCTTGGTGACCTCGCTGCCGGACCCCATGGCGACGCCGATGTCGGCCTGCTTGATCGCGGCGGCGTCGTTGACGGCGTCGCCGGTCATCGCGACGACGAGCCCCTGCCGCTGCATGAGCTGCACGAGCCGCAGCTTGTCCTCGGGGGTGACGCGGCCGAAGACGTGCAGGTCGGGCAGCCGGGCGAGCAGCTCGTCGTCGGTCATGCGGGCGAGCTCGGCGCCGCTGATCGCGCCGGGCGGCAGGCCGAGGTCGGTGCCGATCGCGGACGCGGTGACGGCGTGGTCGCCGGTGATCATGCGGACGTCGATGCCCGCGCGGTGGGCGATCTCGACGGACACCTTGGCCGACGGCCGCAGGGGGTCCATGATCCCGACCATCCCGACGAACACGAGCTGCTGCACGTACGCCATCGGGTCGGCGACGATGCCCGCTTCGTCGGCCGGCGTGAGGATGCGCACCGCGAACGCGAGCGTGCGCAGGCCGGACTGCGCGAGCCGGTCCTGCTCGGCGTCGATCGCGGGCCGCAGCTCGGCGATGTCGACGAACCGGCCGGGCGCGGCGAGCGCGTGCGTGCACCGCTGGAGCACGACGTCGGGCCCACCCTTGACCACCTCGACGAGCACGCGTGGCTGGTCGCGCCAGGGCATCCAGTGCGCGGTCGCCATGAACTTGTAGGCGGAGTCGAACGGCACCTCGGCGACGCGCGGATAGGTCCGCCGGCTCTCCTCGGCGTCGACGCCCAGCTTCGCCGCGAGCACGACGAGGGCGGCCTCGGTGGGGTCGCCGACGACCGCACCGTCGTCCGAGACGAGCGCGTCGCTCGCGAGGCACAGCCCGTACGCGAGCGGGGTCAGGTCGGGCACCTCGGCACCCGCGGGCGACAGGATCCGACCGGTCTTCGCGTAGCCCGCACCCTCGACGGTGTAGTGCTGCCCGCCGAGCCAGAGCGCGGTCACCGTCATCTCGTTGAGCGTGAGCGTCCCGGTCTTGTCCGAGTTGATCGCGCTCGTCGCGCCCAGCGTCTCGACGTCCGCGAGGTTGGCGACGATCGCCTTCGCTGCGGCGAGCTGCTTCGCACCGTACGCGAGCATCGCCTGGACGAACGTCGGCAGACCGGTCGGGATCGCGGAGATCGCGACGGCGGTCGCGAGGAACAGCAGGTCGCCGATCGGGTCGCCGCGCAGCACGCCGATGACGACGATGAGCGCGACCGCGGACCACGCGATCGCGCCGAGCACCTTGGTCAGTGCGTCGAGCTCGCGCTGCAGCGGCGACTTCGTCTTCTCGACCGACGACAGCAGCGTCGCGATGTGGCCGATCTGCGTCGTCATGCCGGTCGCCGTGACGAGCAGGGTGCCGGTGCCGCGCGTCACCGCGGTGTTCTGGAACGCCATGTTGGCGCGGTCGCCGAGCGGCACGTCCTCGTCCGCGAGCGGGTCGGTCGCCTTGCCGATCGGGGCGCTCTCCCCCGTCAGCGCCGCCTCCTGCGTCTCCATCGTCGCGGTGCGGACCAGCCGCCCGTCCGCCGGCACGATGTCCCCGGCCTCCAGCTCGACCACGTCGCCCGGCACGAGCTCGTGCGCCGGGACCAGCGAGATTGCGCCGTCGCGCCGCACCTTCGACATCGGCTCCTGCATCGTCGCGAGCGCGTCGACGCTCTTGCGCGCCTGCATCTCCTGCCGCGTCCCGATGACGACGTTGAGCAGCACGAGGAACCCGACGATCGCCGCGGTCGAGAACTGCCCGATGACGAGGCTCACGATCGCGACGGCGAGGAGCATGAGGTTCATCGGGTCGCGCACCTGCCCCAGCAGGACCGACCACACCGACGGCGGCGCCTGCGCGGTCAGCGTGTTCGGGCCGTACTGCCGCTGGCGCATGCCGACCTCGCCGTCGGCCAGGCCCGTGCGCGGGTCGGTGCCGAGCGCGCGCGCGACCTCCTCCGCCGTGAGCGCCCACCAGCGCGTGTCGTTGCCGGACGTGCCGGGCGTTGCCGGCGCCTGAGTCGACTGGGTCACGACCACCCTCCCTGGGTCGACCCGGCGCGAACCGGGCCCGCGGTGCCTCGTCCTTCCGGCCGACGCTAGGACGACGTGCCGGTCGGTCGCCTCACTCGTCGCAGGTGATGCCGTGCCACCGGGACGCCTCCGGGCGCCGGGTGCAGACTGCCACTGTGACGACCGACAGCACCCGCCCCGAGCAGGCCGTCCGCGCGCTGTCGCACGCGCAGCAGCACCGGCGACGCGCGTCGCACCTGTACGGCCTCGTGATCACGGGCTCGGTGCTGGCGGCCGCGCCGGAGAAGTTCGGGCTCGCGCGCCTCGCGATCGCGCTCGTCGGCACCTTGCTCGTGTACTGGGCGGCCGAGACGTACGCGCACTGGATCGCGCTGCGTTCCCTGCTCGGCCGGCCGCTGCACGGGCACGAGCGCACCGAGGTCGTCCAGGACGGCCTCCCGCTCGTCGCGGCGTGCCTCGTGCCCGTCGTGGTGCTGCTCGTGGAGGCCGCCATCGGCGTCGAGACGTCGCGCGGCGTGGAGATCGCGCTCGTCATCAACGTCGCCCTGCTCGGGTTCGTCGGCTGGAACATGGCCGGCGGCGGCGGGATCACGGGCTGGCGGCGGCTCGTCGCGAGCGTCCTCACCGCCCTGCTCGGGCTCGCGATGGTCGCGCTCAAGCTCTCGCTCCACCACTGACGACCGCTCCGCCGCACCTACCACCCGCCGCGGGTGATGTGCGTGTGCCGGCGCGCGACGAGAGTGACGAACCCGTGGACCCGTCAGGCGCCCACGGGCACGCGCGCAGCGGGCACGACACGAGGAGGACGACGTGAGCGACGTGGAGGACACGACCGAGGAGCTCGGGCCGATCGACTACCTGGTCGTCGAGTTCCCGAGGAACAAGCTGGACGGGACCGCGTTCCCGCTGCTGGTGGACCTGGTCGACCGCGGGATCATCCGCGTGCTCGACCTCGTCTTCGTGGAGAAGGACGAGGACGGCGAGGTGCACGCGCTCGAGCTGCACGAGGCCGCGTCGGGCGAGGTCGACCTCTCGTTCTTCGAGGGGGCCGCGTCGGGCCTCATCGGGGACGACGACGTGGCCGAGGCCGCGAAGGCGCTCGAGAACGGCTCGGCGGCGGGGATCCTCGTCTTCGAGAACCGGTGGGCGGCTCCGTTCGCGTCCGCGCTGCGACGCGGCGGCGGCCAGCTCGTCGCGAGCGGCCGCATCCCCGTGCAGGCGATCCTCGCGGCGCTCGACGACCTCGACGCCGCCTGACGGACCCAGGTCGGACGAACCGGAGGAGGAGGAGACCATGCCAGGACTGATCCGCGGGGTGGCCCGCACAGCCGTCGTCGCGGGCACGGCGAGCGCCGTGTCCGGACGCGTGCACCACCGCCAGCAGCAGCGCTGGGCCGACCAGGCCCAGCCCCAGGGTTACGCCGAGCCGCAGGGCTACGCGCAGCCGGCCTACGCGCAGCCCGTGTACGTCGCGGCGCCGGCGCCCACGCCCGAGACCGAGAGCCCGGACATGGACACCAGGATCGCGCACCTCAAGCAGCTCGCCGAGCTGCGCGACCAGGGCGTGCTGACCCCGGCCGAGTTCGAGGTGCAGAAGGCGCAGATCCTCGCCTCGTGACGGTCAGGCGGAGCCCCTCGGCGACGACGCCGGGGGGCTCCGTCGTGCCTCACGCGGGGGGGCGTCGTCATGCTCCCGCGGACCGAGCGGGGAACGTGCACGGCCGCCGGTCGGCGGGCAGCGGCGGTCAGCCGAACGCCGCGCCCTCGACGGCGCTGTTCGGGGCGGGGTCGGGCAGGCGGCGCATCCGGAGCGCGTTGACGAGCCCGAGCAGGCCGGCGACGAGCGGCAGCAGCAGCGCGACCTGCAGCGCCCGCGGACGCACCTCGTCGTTGATGCGGACGATCTCGTCCTGCACGGCCGGCGGCTCGTCCGCGAGCAGCTCGGTGAGCTGCGTCGTGCTCATCAGCTGCGCGTCGTCGTCGAGCGCACGCGACACCTGCTCCTGCTGGGCGCTGTCGAGGACCGTGCTCGCGTCGGTCTGCGCGGTGAAGCCGACGGCCAGCGCACCCAGCATGAGCGCACCGGCGAACGCGAGGCCGAACGAGAGCCCGAACGACCCCGCCGCGGAGTTCACGCCGGCGGCCTCGCTCACGCGCTCCTCGGAGATCGGCGACAGCGTGTAGTTGTTGAGCTGCGACACGAGCAGGCCGAGGCCCGACCCGACGACGAGGAGCGGGACGACCAGCCACCATCCGCTCGACGCGCGCGGCACGACGGGGATCAGCGCGCCGACCCCCACGACCCCGAGCGCGAACCCCGCCAGCACCAGGTCGGCCGGGCGGCGCGCGCCCGCACGCTTCCCGGCGAGCAGCGCGACCGCGAACATGCTGAGGGACAGCGGCGCGAGCGACAGGCCCGCGGCCATCGCGTCGTACTCGAGCACCATCTGCAGGAAGATCGGCAGCGAGATCATGAGCCCGCCGAGCGCGATCTGCTGGAGCATCTGCTGCGAGACGCCGACGCGGAACAGCGGCGAGCGGAACAGGTCGGGGTCGAGCAGGACGGGCCGCCCCGCACGCTTGCGGCGCAGCAGCCAGCGGACCAGCACGACCAGCGCGATCGCGCCGACGCCGATGAGCGCGCCGACAGCCTCGCCGCCCTCCTGCCAGACGAGCACACCGAGGACGATGCCGCCCATCGCGAGCGCGGACAGCACGGCGCCCACGACGTCGACGGACCGGTCGCCCGTGTACGGGACGTCCTTGATGAGCCGGATGCCGGACAGCACGACGGCGATGACGACGGCCTCGAGCGCGAACGCGACGCGCCACGACAGGTAGGTCGTGATGAAACCGCCGAGGAGCGGGCCGACCGCCGCGGCGATCGACGCCGACGCCCCGACGAGCGCGTAGACCTTCTTCTGCGCGGGTCCGCTGAAGTTGCCGTGGATGAGCGACTGCATCGACGGCAGCAGCAGCGACGCACCGAGACCGCCGACGACCGCCCAGAACACGATGATCGCGGTGAGCCCCTGCGCGAGCGTCATCGCGATCGCGCCGGTCGCGTAGCCGAGCAGGCCCACCACGTACGCGCGCTTGCGCCCGACGAGGTCGCCGACCTTGCTGCCGATGAGGATGAACGCCGCGGAGACGAGCGCCTCGAGCGCGATCGCCGACTGCACGCCGCTGACCGTGGTGTCGAGGTCCCGCACGACCGCGGAGATCGACACGTTCATCAGCGACGTGTCGACCACGAGCACGAACATCGCCATCGCGAGCAGGAGCGCGAGGCGGCGGTCGAGCGGTGCTCCGGACGGTGACGCTCCTGCGCTCATGGTCTGCCATCCCGTCGTCGGCACGTCCGGACCCTCGCAGCGTCCTGCCGCCGCGTACCCCCGGACGTCACCCGCGGCGGGTGGTCCTGCGGCCGCGCGGTGCCGATCGCGGGCGCGGCGGCGTGCGACCTGCCAGGATCGGGCCGTGGTCGACCTGGCTGCCGGCTGGACGGAACGGACCGTCCGCGTGGACGGGCGCCGCGTGCTCGTGCGGTGCGGGCCGCACGTCGAGGGCGCGGTGCCGATCCTGCACGTGCACGGTTTCGCGATCTCCGGGACGTCGTTGCTGCCGACCGCCGAGCGCCTCGCCCACCGCGCGTGGAACGTCGTGCCCGACCTGCCGGGGTACGGGCGCAGCGAGAGCCCGCCGTCGACGCTCGGCATCCCCGCGCTCGCCGACGCGGTGCTCGAGGTCCTCGACGCGCTCGAGCTCGAGCAGGTCGTCCTGGTCGGCAACTCGATGGGCTGCCCGGTCGTGCTCGAGGTCGCGCACGTCGCGCCCGAGCGCGTGCACCGCGCGGTCCTCGCCTCCCCCGCGGGCGGCATGTACAACCAGCCGTTCGTCCGGGGCCTGTGGCAGCTGCTCAAGGACGCGGGCCGCGAGAGCCCGGCGATGGCGCGCACCGCGGTGCCCGACTACCTGCGGTTCGGACCGGTCAACACGCTGCGCCTCTTCGACGAGCTCGTCCGGTTCCCGTCGCAGGAGCGGATCCTGCGGCTCGACGTGCCCGCGCTCGCGGTGATCGGCAGCCGCGACCCGATGATGCCGCCGCCGTGGCGGGTGTTCGAGGTCGCGCGGCTCGCGCCCGACCACGTCACGCTCGCCGTGATCGTCGGCGCGGCTCACGCGATGAACTTCAGCCACCCGGGCGAGCTCGCGCACGTCATCGGCGCGTGGCTGGACGACGTGCCGATCGTCGACGACCCCGACGAGCCCGGCGAGTCGCGCGTGCTGCAGGTGCCGCGGGACTGACCACCGGGAGCGCCTGCAGGCGTCACGACCTCAGGTCGTCACGGTCTCAGGGCGCCTCGAACCCGATCGCCTTGTGGCTCCCGTCGCACCACGGCTTGATCGCCGACGCCCCGCAGCGGCACAGCGCCACGGTCGCCCGGCGCTTGACGACGGGCTCGCCGCGGTCGTCGACCACGGGCACGTCCCCACGCACCAGCAACGGACCGTCGGGGCACGCGACGATCGACCCGCGCACGGGCGTCGCGCCGTGCTCGTCCGCGGCGCTCATGCCGCGACCCGCAGGGACGACTCGCCGCGCTCCCACGCGCCGACGAGGTGCGCGGCGACGAGGTCGTCGAGGAACAGGCACACGCACGCGCCGAAGAGGATGTCCGGCACGAGCTCGGGCTCCTGCTCCGCGAGGCCGCCGGCCAGGTCGCGGCCCGCGATCTGCTCGTGCACCGCGTCGGCCTCGACGTGCTCGTCGAAGTACTCGGTCACGTCGTCGCCGTAGCCGTGCCGCCGGAACCCGTCGCCGTACAGCCGGTTCGGCAGCGACGACGTCATCTCGAACGCCGCGAGGTGCCCCGCGATCGCGCCGCGCAGCCGACGGTGCAGCCCGAGCAGCGACATCGCGTTGACCGCGGCGAGCGTCACGGCGGGGACGTCCTCGACGTACCGGCCGAAGGTCGGCTCGAGCCCGACGCCCTGCATCGTGCGGGCGAACAGCGCGCTGTGCATGCGGTCGGGCGCGCCGCCGCCGTACTCGTCGGCCTGGATCTCGACGAGCGCGGCCTTCGCGGCACCCGCGAGGCGCGGCACAGCCCACGTGTGCGGGTCGGCCTCCTTGAGCTGGTAGAGCGAGCGGTGCACCAGGAGCTCGTGCAGCTGCTCGTCGGTCGCCTGGCGGCCGACGTACCGCGACAGGCTCGGGCCAGGTGTCGGCGCGGTCAGTGCGAACAGGGTGTCGGCGACCGCGCGCCGGTCGGCCGTGACGCCGTCGGGCACCGTGACCCGGTGGCGCAGCTCACGTTCGAACGCCTCCTCGAGGACCGCCCGCGCACGCAGCAGGTCCGGCGCCCACTCCCACGCCTCGTCGACCCCCTCGACGCCCGCGTAGTGCAGCTCGTAGAGCACGAACAGCGTGAGCTGGACGTCCTCGTCCGTCAGGAGGTCGGTGCTGTGCTCGACGGCACGCCGCGCGGCCTGCACGAGACGGTCGTCCGCCGGGGCGTCCGTGCGCGGTGCCGCCGCCGTCAGGGCGTCGAGGACGGCCGCGCCGAGCGGGCCGCGGGGTTGGGGCGACTTCATCGGGTCTCCGAGGTGGCCGGATACGGCCACGCCTCCGAAGCCGTCGAGCAGGTTCCAGCCTCACACGCGCGGGCGACCCCCGCACGGCGAGCCGCTCACCCTCCGCGTGGGCTCTGACCAGCGACGATCACCCACGACGGGTGAGGAAAGTGCCCACCCGGTCGCGGGATCGTGGACCTGGCCGGGGACCCGCCGGCGAGGACCGAGGAGGCACGCGATGGATTCGTTCTGGGACTGGTTCTGGCTGCTGGTGTGGTGGTTCGTCTTCTTCATGTACCTGGTGCTGCTGTTCCAGATCATCGGTGACCTGTTCCGCGACCGGACGCTCGGTGGCTGGGGCAAGGCGCTGTGGGTGATCGGGCTGATCTTCCTGCCCTTCCTGACGGCGCTGATCTACATCATCGCCCGCGGCCGCGGGATGGCCGAGCGGCAGATGGCGCAGCTCCAGGAGCACCAGGCGGCGACCGACGCCTACATCCGGCAGACCGCGCAGACGTCACCGGCGAGCGCGATCGCCGACGCCAAGAAGCTGCACGACCAGGGCGTGATCAGCGCCGAGGAGTTCGCGCAGCTGAAGGCCAAGGCGCTCGCCTGACCCGCCCGGCGATGGACGGGAGGGGCCCGTCGCCGGGCGGGTCCGCGGGCCGCACCCGACGCGTGGTGCGGCCCGCGAACGCGCCCCCGGACGACTTCGGGGTCGTGCTGGGCCTGCTGTGCGTCGTGTACCTCGTGTTCGTCCTGACCGCCGAGCCGTGGACCAGCTGGTTCGTCGTCCTCGGCTACCTCGGGGCCCTGTTCTTCGCGGTCCGGACGTCGCGTCCCGGGCCGCGGCTCCGGCTCGCCGTCCGCGTCGTGCTCGTGGTCTCGGCGGTCGCCACGGTCGCTGCGCTCACGCTCCTGCCGCAGGAGCCGGCGACCGGCGTCGTCAACGGCGTGTTCTGCGTCCTGCTGGGCGTGACGCTCGTGACGATCCTCGGGCGGATCCTCACCCGCCGCGAGGTCACGCTCAGCACGATCGCCGGGGCGCTGAGCGCGTACCTCATCCTCGGTCTGTTCTTCGCCAACGTGTTCGGGGTGCTCGCGTGGCTCCTGCCCGAGCCGTTCTTCGCGGCCGGGCAGCCCGCGGACCAGCAGTCGCTCCAGTACTTCTCCTTCACGACGCTGACGACCGTCGGCTACGGCGACTACACCGCCGCGAGCTTCGCGGGACGCGGCGTCGCGACGTTCGAGGCGCTGCTCGCGCAGGTCTTCCTCGCGACGCTCGTCGCGCGGCTCGTCGCGTCGTACCGGCGTCAGCCTGCACCGTTCGGCAGCCCCGACGGCGCCGACGCCGCCGACGACAGCACCGACCGCGCGGACCGCTGAGCCGCTCGCCGAGCGCCGCACGGGCCGCTCCCCCACACTTGCCGCGTGCGAACCATGGGTGTCGAGGAGGAGTTCCTGCTGGTCACGCCCGACGGCGTGCCGTACGCGGTGGCGCCGACGGTGCTACGGCTCGCGGCCGACCTGCCGTCGGACCCGCGACCGGGCGGCGACCTGGAGAAGGAGTTCAAGCAGGAGCAGGTCGAGGTCTCGACGCACCCGTGCACCGACCTCGACGACCTCCTCGCGCAGGTGCGGGACGGCCGCGCCCGCACCGATGCGGTCGCCCGCCAGGCCGGCGCGCGCATCGCCGCGATGGGCACCGCGCCGCACGTCGTGGAGTCGACGGTCATCCCCGACCGGCGCGCGAACGAGATCCGGGCCCGCTTCGGTCAGACGGCCCGCGAGCAGCTCACGTGCGGGTGCCACGTGCACGTCGCGGTCGCCGACGACGACGAGGGCGTGCACGTCATCGACCACCTGCGCGCCTGGAACGCGGTGCTCCTCGCGCTCAGCGCCAACAGCCCGTCGTGGCTCGGGTCCGCCACCGGGTACGCGAGCTACCGCTCGCAGGTGTGGGGCCGCTGGCCCACGGCCGGCGCGACCGCCCCGTTCGGCGACGCCGCGACCTACCGCGCGGTCATCGCCGAGCTGCTCCGCTCCGGCACCGCGCTCGACGACGGGATGATCTACTTCGACGCCCGCCTCTCAGCGCGCTACCCGACGGTCGAGGTCCGCGTCGCCGACGTGTGCCTCGACCCGCAGGACGCCGTGCTGCAGGCGGTCCTGGTGCGGGCGCTCGCGGAGACCGCGGTCCGGACCGACCCCGACCCCGCACCCGTGCGCGCCGAGATCCTGCGGTCGTGGACGTGGCGCGCCGCGCGCTCCGGCACGACCGGCGAGCTCGTGAGCCCCACCACCGGTGAGCCGCGGCCCGCCGCGGACGTCGTCGCCGAGCTCGTCGACCACGTGCACGACGCGCTCGTCGCGACCGGCGAGCTGGACTGGGTCCGGGCGCGCGTCGCCGACGTCCTGCGTCGCGGGAACGGGGCCGTGCAACAGCTCGCGTGGCGCGCGGAGGGCGCCGACGACGACGCGGTCGTCCGCCGGGCCGCCGACGTCACGCTCGGCTGACCCGGCACGGGCACCGGCCGGGTTCCGCTGTGGCCCACGAGGGCCGCGTGCCGGCCCGTCGGCCGTCAGCCGGGGATGCCGCGCTCCTCGTCGCCGGAGCCGGCGGCCTCGCTCGCGTCGTCCTCCAGCGGCTCGGTCGTCGGCGCCTGGCTCTCGTGCCCCGGCGGAAGCGGGTCCGGGTCGGCACCGAGGGACGGCAGGTCGGGCTGCTTCGGGTCGAAGCTGTCAGGCAGGTTCTCGCTCATCGCCTCACCGTGACACCGCGCACGGCACCGCGCACCCGCACGCCGCGGGCTGGTGCCCGACGCCGTCGGTCCGGCCCCGGGGACGGCCGCGCGAAGATCCTCGACGCACAGATCCTCGTCGTGGCGGCGCCCACGTGGGTCGGGCACCCGTCGTCGTGGGCGCAGCGCGCGCTCGAGCGCATGGACGCGATGATCTCCGAGACCGACGACCAGGACCGGCCCGTCGCGTACGACCGGGTCGCGGGCGTCGTCGTCGCCGGGAACGAGGACGGCGCGCACCACGTGATCTCCGAGATCGTCGGCGGGCTCGGCGACATCGGGTTCACGATCCCGCCGCAGGCGTGGACGTACGGGAACCAGGGACCTGGCCCCGGACCGGACGACCGCGACACCGACCACGGCCACGACTGGTCGGCGTCGACCGGTCGCGCCATGGCGGGCAACCTCGTGGCCGTCGCCCGGGCGCTCGCCGCGAACCCGCTCCCGGCCCCCGCGTCCTGACGGCACCGGTCGCGGCTCGCCACGCACGGGCCGACGATGGACGTCGGGTGGAGAAGCGGCCCGCGGGCGGTCCGGCCGCCCACCCGACGACGCCCCGACGGGGCCACGGAGGTGCGCACCATGAGCTTCGAGCAGGAGTCCGGCCAGCTGACCGGCACGAAGGACAAGGACTACAACATCCTGTGGTTCACCCAGACCTGCCTCGACAACGTCCTGCGGCTGGAGACGTACGCCCAGGACGCCGAGCGCGACGGGGACACCGAGCTCGCGGAGTTCTTCCGCCGGGCCCAGGGCGAGAGCCGCAAGGGCGCCGAGCAGGGCAAGCAGCTCCTCGCGTCGCGGCTGCGCTGACGTGGGGCAGCACACCACACCACCGGTCGACCTCCGCCTGGTGCAGATCTACCTGAGCGACCACCTGACGGGCGCGTCGGGCGTGATCTCGCGCGTCGGGTGGATGGTCGAGCGGTACGCGGGCACGTCGGCCGAGCCGGTCCTGCTGCGGCTCCTCGAGGAGCTGCGCCAGGAGCGGCGGGTCGTGCGCGGGCTCGCCGAGCACCTGGGACTGCGGCTGTCGCCGTGGAAGCCCGCGGCGGCCGTCGCGGCGGAGCACGCGGGTCGGCTCAAGGTGAACGGCCGGCTCACGTCGAGGTCGCCGCTGTCGCTGCACCTCGAGCTCGAGGCGCTGCGCTCGGGCATCTCGGGCAAGCGGTCCCTGTGGGCGACGCTCGAGGTCTGGTCGGGCACGCTGCGGCTCGACCGCGCACGGCTTGCCGGCCTGCGCGTCCAGGCGGACAACCAGGTGCGCGCCGTCGACGAGCTCGCGGAGCGCGTCCGGACCGTCGCGCTGGCGACCGAGGCGGCGGTCCCCGACGTCACGGCGGACGCCTCACCGATCTGACGCGCGCCGTGACGGGTCAGCCCGCGAGCGCCGCCCGGAGGAACGCGATGTCCTCGGCCTGCCGCTCGGCGGGCGTCTCGACGACCGCGTCGCACCCGGCCTCCCGCACGACGTGCGCGATGAGCTCGGGCGGGATGGTCCCGGTCGCGAAGTTCGCGTGCCGATCGCGGCTGGACCCGGCCTCGTCGCGCGAGCTGTTGGCGTGCACGAGGTCGATGCGCCCGGTGATCGCGCGCAGGCGGTCGACGATCGTCTCGAGGTCCTCGCCCGCGGCCCACGCGTGGCACGTGTCGAGGCAGACGCCGACGTCGTAGCCGCCGATCTCGTCCCAGAGCATCGCCCACCGGTCGAGCGTGCGGGCGCACGCGTTCTCGCCGCCCGCGGTGTTCTCGACGAGCACGCGCACGGGGTAGGTCGCGCGCTCGAACGTCTTGCGCCAGTTGTCGATGCCGACCGCGACGTCGTCGCCGTCACCGACGTGCCCGCCGTGCACGATGAGCCCGCGTGCGCCGAGCCCGGCGGCGGCGGCCGCGTGCTGCGCGATCATGTTGCGGCTCGGGATGCGGATGCGGTTGTTGGTCGACGCGACGTTGACGAGGTACGGCGCGTGCGCGTAGATCCCGAGCCCGCTCGCGACGAGCGCGTCGGCGTCGTCGCGCGGCACGGGCTTCTTCCAGCCCTGCGGGTCGGCCAGGAAGATCTGGACGGCCTGGGCGTCGACCTCGGCGGCGGCGGCCACCGGGTCGGCGTCGCGGACGTGGGCGCCGATGAGCACCACGGTCGTTCTCCTTCGGTGGGAGGCGTCGGGCAGGGGTCAGGCTAGCCGCCGCCTCCGACGTCGGCCGTCAGGGGGCCGTGAGCGAGCCGAGCGGCACGTCGGGGTCGGCCAGCCGGTCGCGGTCGACGACAGCGCCCGACCGGATGAGCGCCTGCACGTCGTCGACGACGTCCCACACGTTGACGTTCATGCCCGCGACGACGCGCCCCCCGCGTCGCCAGAAGGCCACCAGCTCGCGCGCCGCGAGGTCGCCCCGCACGACCACCTCGTCGTACCCGCCGTGCGGCGCGTGCCCGACGTACTCCATGCCGAGGTCGTACTGGTCGGTGAAGAAGTACGGGAGCCGGTCGTACGGCTCGTCGCGGCCGAGGATCGTCGCGGCGGCCGTGGTCGGCTGGTTGAGAGCGTTCGCCCAGTGCTCGACGCGCACGTGCGTCCCGAGCAGCGGGTGCGCCGCACGGGCGATGTCGCCCACGGCGAGCACCTGAGGGTGGGACGAGCGCAGGTGCTGGTCGACGACCACGCCGTCCTCGACGTGCAGCCCGGCCGCCTCGGCGAGCGCGGTGCGCGGTGCCGCGCCGATGCCGACCACGACGAGGTCCGCGGGCACGACCGTGCCGTCCTCGAGCGCGACCCCGCCGACCGAGGTGCCGTCACCGGCGGCGACGATCTCGGCGACCTCCGCGCGCGTGCGCAGGTCGACGCCGTGCTCGCGGTGCAGACCGGCGAAGAGATCGGCGAGCTCGGGTCCGAGGACGCCGACGAGCGGGAGGACGTCGCGGACCAGCACGGTGACGTGCGCCCCGGCGCCGCTCGCCGCCGCGGCGACCTCGAGCCCGATCCAGCCGCCGCCCACCACCACGACACGCCGGTCCCGCGTGAGCGCCGCGCGCAGGCGGTCGCTGTCGGGGAGCGTGCGCAGGTACGCGACGCCGTCGAGGTCCGCCCCGGGGACGCCGAGCCGGCGCGGCTCGGAGCCCGTCGCGAGGACGAGGTGGTCGAAGCCCGTCCGGGTGCCGGCGTCGTCGACGACGTCCCGCGCGCCGAGGTCGAGCGCGGTGACCGTGGTGCCGGTCCGCAGGTCGACGTCGTGCGCGGCGTACCAGCCGGGCTCGTGGACGAACGCGGAGTCGCGCTCCTCGCTGCCCGTCAGGTAGCCCTTGGACAGCGGCGGCCGCTCGTACGGGCGGTCCGGCTCGGCGCCGAGCAGCGTGACGCGGCCGTCGTACCCGCCCTCCCGCAGCGCCTCGACGGTCTTGGCACCGGCCAGGCCGGCTCCCACGACGACGACCCGACCGGACACGACGACCTCCTGGGGAGACGTTCAGGTGTCCCGTCGGCATGCGGGCACCGTGCCCAGCGCAGCAGGTCAGGCGCGTTCCCGCAACGGCTCGGGGTGTGCGCAAGTCCACCCTGCTCCCCCGCGCCGGATCGGCGTGCGGCTGGCACATTGGGCGGATGCTGATCTGGCCGGGACGCCCCTATCCCCTGGGCGCCACCTACGACGGGACCGGGACGAACTTCGCGCTGTTCTCCGAGGTCGCCGAACGTGTCGAGCTCTGCCTCTTCGACGCGGACGGGACCGAGACGCGCGTCGACCTCACCGAGGTGGACGCCTTCGTCTGGCACGGCTACCTGCCCGCGGTCGGCCCCGGGCAGCGGTATGGCTACCGCGTGCACGGGCCGTACGACCCCGCGCAGGGGCTGCGCTGCCACCCGTCGAAGCTGCTGCTCGACCCGTACGCGAAGGCGATCGACGGGCAGGTCGACAACGACCCGTCGCTCTACACGTACCGGTTCGACGACCCGACCGCGACGAACGACGACGACTCCGCGCCGCACACGATGAAGTCCGTCGTGGTGAACCCGTACTTCGACTGGGGCCACGACCGGCCGCCGCAGCACCAGTACCACGAGTCCGTCATCTACGAGGCGCACGTGCGCGGCCTCACGCAGCTGCACCCGGCGGTGCCGGAGGAGCTGCGCGGCACGTACTCGGGCCTCGCGCACCCGGCGGTCATCGAGCACCTCGTGTCGCTCGGCGTGACCGCGGTCGAGCTCATGCCCGTGCACCAGTTCGTCAACGACCCGGTCCTGCAGGACAAGGGCTTGTCCAACTACTGGGGCTACAACACGATCGGGTTCTTCGCGCCGCACAACGAGTACTCGGCGTACGGCGAGACGGGCCAGCAGGTGCAGGAGTTCAAGGCCATGGTCAAGGCCCTGCACGAGGCCGACATCGAGGTCATCCTCGACGTCGTCTACAACCACACCGCCGAGGGCAACCACCTGGGCCCGACGCTGAGCTTCCGCGGCATCGACAACGCGAACTACTACCGGCTGGTGGACGACGACCAGGCGCACTACTTCGACACCACGGGGACGGGCAACTCGCTGCTCATGCGCTCGCCCAACGTGCTGCAGCTCATCATGGACTCGCTGCGCTACTGGGTCACCGAGATGCACGTCGACGGCTTCCGGTTCGACCTCGCGGCGACGCTCGCCCGGCAGTTCCACGAGGTCGACCGCCTGTCCGCGTTCTTCGACCTCGTGCACCAGGACCCCGTCATCTCGCAGGTCAAGCTCATCGCGGAGCCGTGGGACGTCGGCGAGGGCGGGTACCAGGTCGGCGGGTTCCCCCCGCTGTGGTCGGAGTGGAACGGGAAGTACCGCGACACGGTGCGCGACTTCTGGCGCAGCGAGCCGTCGACGCTCGGCGAGTTCGCGAGCCGCATCTCCGGCTCGTCGGACCTGTACGAGCACACGGGCCGCCGGCCGATCGCGAGCCTCAACTTCGTCACCGCGCACGACGGCTTCACGCTCGCGGACCTCACGTCCTACAACGAGAAGCGCAACGACGCGAACGGCGAGGGCAACGCCGACGGCGAGAGCCACAACCGGTCGTGGAACTGCGGCGTCGAGGGCCCGACGGACGACGCCGACGTCCTGGACCTGCGCTACCGCCAGCGCCGCAACTTCCTCGCGACGCTCCTGCTGTCGCAGGGCATCCCGATGATCCTGCACGGCGACGAGCTGGGCCGGACGCAGCAGGGCAACAACAACGTCTACTGCCAGGACAACGAGCTGTCGTGGGTCGACTGGGACCTCGACGAGCGGCAGACGGGCCTGCTCGAGTTCACGCGACGCGTCGTGCGGCTGCGGCAGGACCACCCGGTGTTCCGTCGCCGCCGGTTCTTCGCGGGCAAGCCCGACGAGGCCGACCGGTCGGACCTCAAGGACATCGAGTGGCTCGCGCCGAACGGCGAGCACATGAGCCCCGAGCAGTGGAACAGCGACCTCGCGCGCGCGGTCATGGTGTTCCTCAACGGCGACGCGATCGCGGAGCCGGACATGCGCGGCGAGGAGATCGTCGACGACTCGTTCCTCGTGCTGTTCAACGGGGAGCCGGAGGCGGAGACGTTCGTCGTGCCGTCGCACCGGTACGGCGACTCGTGGACGGCGGTCTTCGACACCGACTCGCAGGTCGCGCCGGGCGAGACGCTCGACGCGGGCCAGGACGTCACGCTCGCGCACCACTCGGTCGTCGTCCTCACGCGCCCGCCGCTGCAGACGAAGCCGTCGGCGTCGGGCATCGGGGTCGTCGCGGACGCGTCGCACGAGGCGGCGCGCGTGCGCCGGCAGGGTGACAGCGGCCGGACGGCCGACAGCGACGAGCCGCGCCGACGCTCGCGCAAGGCGCCCGGCGCATGACCGAGGCCCGCACCTCGGCCTCGCGCCCGACGCCCGCCCGTCGGCTGCCGGGACCGGGACGTCCCGTCCCGGTGTCGACGTACCGCGTGCAGCTCGGCGCGGACCTCACGCTCGACGACGTCGCCGCGCGCGTCCCGTACCTGGCCGCGCTGGGGGTCACGCACGTCTACCTGTCCCCCGTGCTCACGGCGGCACCGGGCTCGACGCACGGCTACGACGTCGTCGCGCACGACGAGGTGTCGCCGGTGCTCGGCGGGCTCGCGGCGCTGCGCCGGCTGTCCGCGGTCGCGCACGAGGCCGGGCTCGGGCTGGTCCTCGACATCGTGCCGAACCACATGGCGGTGCCGACGCCCGTCTGGCACAACCGGCCGCTGTGGTCGGTGCTCGACAAGGGTGCGGACTCGCCGTTCGCGTCGTGGTTCGACGTGGACTGGTCGGCGGGCGGCGGCGACGTGCTCATGCCGGTGCTGGGCGACCGCATCGGCGCCGTCCTGGCGCGCGGCGAGCTCCAGCTCGACGAGGCCGAGATCCCCGGCGAGGGCGTGCGGCCCGTGCTGCGCTACTACGACCACGTCTTCCCCGTGCGGGCGGGCACCGAGGCGCTGCCGCTCGCCGAGCTGCTCGAGCGGCAGCACTACCGGCTGGCCTACTGGCGGGTCGCGGACGAGGAGCTCAACTACCGGCGGTTCTTCGACGTCGGCACGCTCGTCGCGGTGCGCGTCGAGGACCCCGAGGTGTTCGACGCGACGCACCGGCTCGTCCTCGACCTCGTCGCCGACGGCACGCTCGACGGACTGCGCATCGACCACCCCGACGGCCTGGCGGACCCGACGGGCTACCTCGCGCGGCTGCGCGAGGCGAGCGGCCAGGCGTGGGTCGTCGTCGAGAAGATCCTGCAGGGCGACGAGAGGCTCCCGGGCGACTGGGACACCGCGGGCACGACCGGTTACGACGCTCTGTGGCGCATCCAGCAGACGTTCGTCGACCCGGGCGGCGCCGCGGTCCTCGCCGGGACCATGCACCGCCTCACGGGCGACACGTCCGACGCGTTCGCGTCGATCGCCGAGCACGCGAAGCGCGAGATCGTCGACGGTCCGCTGTACGCGGAGGTCCACCGCCTCACGGCCCTGGCCGCCGACATCTGCACCGAGGACCTGCGGCTGCGCGACCACACGTGGCGTGCGCTCGAGGAGTGCCTGGTCGAGCTGCTCGTCGCGTTCCACCGCTACCGCGCGTACGTCGTGCCGGGTGAGCACGTGCCGGCGGAGTCCGTCGAGGTCGTCGAGGCGGCCGCCCGGGAGGCCCGCGCGCGCCTGTCGCCCGAGCGCGGCGAGACGATGGACGTGCTGGTCGACCTGCTGCTCGGGCGCGAGGTCGGCAGCGCAGGCCTCACCCGCGGTCGGCGTCGCGACGAGCTGATCGTGCGCTTCCAGCAGACGTGCGGCGCGGTCACCGCGAAGGGCGTCGAGGACACCGCGTTCTACCGCTGGACGCACCTGGTCGGCCTGTGCGAGGTCGGCGGCGAGCCCGAGCGGTTCGCGCTGACCCCCACGGACCTCGCGGCGTGGGCCGCGGACCTGCAGGTGTCGTCGCCGCTCGGGATGACGACGCTCTCGACGCACGACACCAAGCGCGGCGAGGACACCCGCGCACGGCTCGGCGTGCTGTCGGAGCTGCCGCTCGAGTGGTCGGCCCTCGTCGACGCGCTGCGCGCGGCGTCCGCGCTTTTCCGCGGCACGCTGCTCGACGGGCGCACCGAGAACCTGCTGTGGCAGACGCTCGCGGGCACGTGGACGCCCGACGGCCCGATCGCGGCTGACCGGCTCACGGAGTACCTGACGAAGGCGATCCGCGAGGCGAAGTCCCGCACGACGTGGACCGCGCCCGACGAGGCGTACGAGCGCGCGGTCCTCGACACCGCCCGCGCGGCGCTCCAGGATCCGACCGTCCGTGACCTGATGGCGGCGTGGGAGGTGCGCACGCGCCCCGCGGTGCGCGCGGCGACGCTCGGCACCAAGCTCGTGCAGCTCACGCTGCCCGGCGTGCCCGACGTCTACCAGGGCACCGAGGTCCCCGAGCCGACCCTCGTCGACCCCGACAACCGCCGGCCGGTCGACCACGACGCGCTCGCGGCGCGGCTCGCCCGCCTCGACGACGGCGCCGGACCGCGCGACCTCGCCGACGAGAAGCTGCTCGTCACGGCACGCGCCCTGCGGCTGCGCCGGGACGTGCCCGAGGCGTTCGTCGGGCCCGAGGCCGGCTACGTGCCGCTCGCGCACTCGTCGGGGCACAGCCTCACGTACGCCCGGACGGTGGGCGGCGACCCGCGGGTCGCCGTCGTCGCGACGCGCCTCCAGGCGTCCGTCGACCGTCTCGGCGGCTGGGGCGAGCACACCGTCGCCCTCCCCGAGGGCGAGTGGCTCGACGTGCTGACGGACCGGCCCGTCACGGGCGGGGTACGCGAGGTCGGTCCGCTGCTCGACCGCCTGCCCGTCGCGCTGCTCGTCCGGACGGAGGGCTGACGCGTGCGCCCGCACGTGTGGGCACCCGACGCCCGGAGCGTCGACCTCGTGCTGCCGGAGACGCGCGAACGCCTCGGCATGCTCCCCGACGGCGACGGCTGGTGGACCGTCAAGCGCGACCTGTCGCACGGCACCGACTACGCGTTCGCGCTCGACGGCGGCGGTCCTCTGCCCGACCCGCGCAGCGCGTGGCAGCCCGACGGCGTGCACGGGCCGAGCCGCGTCTTCCATCCCGGCCGGTTCACGTGGACCGACGAGGGGTGGAGCGGGCTCGACGTCCGCGGACGCGTGGTCTACGAGCTGCACGTCGGCACGTTCACGCCGGGCGGGACCCTCGACAGCGCCGTTGACGCCTTGCCGGAGCTCGTGTCGCTCGGCGTCGACGTCGTCGAGCTCATGCCCGTCGCGCCGTTCGACGGGCCGCGCGGCTGGGGCTACGACGGCGTCGGGCTGTACGCCGTGCACGACGCCTACGGCGGCCCGGAGGCGCTGCAGCGGTTCGTCGACGCCGCGCACGGCCTCGGGCTCGCGGTCTGCCTCGACGTCGTGCACAACCACCTCGGCCCGTCCGGCAACTACACCGGCCTGTTCGGCCCGTACGCGACGGACGCCCACCACACGCCGTGGGGCTCCGCGATCAACCTCGACCAGCCCGGTGCGCACGTCGTGCGCCGGTGGATCGTCGACAGCGCGCTGCGCTGGTTGCGCGACTTCCACGTCGACGCGCTGCGCCTCGACGCCGTCCACGAGCTGCGCGACGACTCGGAGCAGCACCTGCTCGCGCAGCTCTCCGACGAGGTCGCCGCGCTGTCCGAGCGCGTCGACCGGCCCCTGTCGCTCGTCGCCGAGACGGACCTCAACGACGTCGTCAGCGTCGCCCCCACCCCCACCGGGGGCTGGGGCATGACCGCGCAGTGGGCCGACGACGTGCACCACGCCCTGCACGCGCTGCTGACCGGTGAGCGGCACGGCTACTACGTCGACTTCGGCACGCCCGCCACGCTCCGGCACGCGATGACCCGCGTGTTCGTGCACGACGGCGGCTTCTCGACGTTCCGCGACCGGGAGTGGGGCCGGCCTGTCCCGAGCGGGACCGACGGGCACCGGTTCGTCGTCAGCACGCAGACGCACGACCAGGTCGGCAACCGCGCGATCGGCGACCGGCCCGCCGAACGCCTCGACGCCGGCACCCTCGCCGGGTCCGCCGCCCTGCTGCTCCTGTCCCCCTTCACGCCCATGCTGTTCCAGGGCGAGGAGTGGGGCACGCGCACCCCGTTCCAGTTCTTCACGTCGTTCCCCGACCCCGAGCTGGGCCGGCTCGTGAGCGAGGGACGCCGCTCGGAGTTCGGCGAGCACGGCTGGGCCGACCTGTACGGCGGACCCGTCGAGGTGCCCGACCCGCAGGACGAGGCGACCTTCCGGCGGTCTGTCCTCGACCGGTCCGAGCGCTCCGAGCCGCCGCACGACCGGCTGCTCGACTGGTACCGCGAGCTGATCGCGCTGCGCCGGTCCGTCCCCGACCTCGCGTCGGGCGACCTGGCCGCGACCGACCTCACGTGGGACGGCCCGGACTCCTCCGACGGTCCGTGGGAGGGCGTGCTCGTGCTGCACCGTGGCGCGGCGCGTGTCGTCGTCAACCTCACCGACGCCGAGGGCCGCGTGCCGCTCCCCTCCGACGCGCCGCTGGACGTCGCGGCCGCGTGGGAGCCGTGCACGCTCGAGCCGGGCAGCGAACCGCACGTGATGGTCCCCGCCCGTTCGGTCGCCGTCCTCGTGCCCGCCCTGGCGGACTGACCGTCGGCGTCCGGTGCCGTTGCGCGCGGGCGCGCGCCCGCGACGCCCCCGGACCGCCGCGTCAGGCGGTGACGCGGGCCGCGCCGTCGGCGGCCAGCGCGCCGAGGCGGGACAGGGCGCGGTAGTACTTCTTGCGGTAGCCGCCGCGCAGCATCTCGGCCGAGAACAGGTCGTCCTCGCCCCCGCCGCCCAGCAGCACGGGCACGTCGCGGTCGTAGAGCCGGTCGACGAGCACGACGAGGCGCAGTGCGAC
Organism: Cellulomonas algicola; assembly: GCF_003851725.1. Lineage (GTDB taxonomy): Bacteria > Actinomycetota > Actinomycetes > Actinomycetales > Cellulomonadaceae > Cellulomonas > Cellulomonas algicola. The sequence goes on from NZ_BHYL01000171.1 coordinate 25,198, forward strand.
GTCCTGCGTCGGCACGGGCGCGACGCCCGTGAGGCCGACGAGCTCGACGCCGTCGAGCAGCGCGCCGTACCGGCTGGGGTGCACGCGGGCGAGGTGGTCGAGCAGCGCGGGGAACGCGTCGAGCGTCGCGCCGGGGACGTCGGCGACGGCGCGCTGCACCTCGGCGTCGGCGAGCCCTTCGGCGTCGGTCACGACGGACCGGTGCCGGTAGTCCTGCCCGTCGACGCGCAGCACCTCGAACCGGGCGGCGAGCGCCTGGATCTCGCGCAGGAAGTCGTCCGCGGCGAACCGGCCCTCGCCGAGGGACTCGGGCAGCGTGTTCGACGTGGCGGCGAGCGCGACGCCGCGGTCGGCGAGCTCGCGCAGCAGGCGGGACATGAGGACGGTGTCGCCGGGGTCGTCGAGCTCGAACTCGTCGATGCAGACGAGCTTCTTGCCCGCGAGCGCCTCGACGGTCGGCAGGAACCCGAGAGCGCCGACGAGGTTGGTGTACTCGACGAACGTGCCGAACGCGGCGTCCTGGGTGCCGACGGCGTGCGCGAGGGACGCGAGCAGGTGGGTCTTGCCGACGCCGAAGCCGCCGTCGAGGTAGACGGCGGGCGCGGTGCGCCGGGACGCCCGCCGGAACAGGCCGCCACGACCGGACGCCCCGTCGGTGATGGTGCGGGCGACCGCGCGCAGGCGGTCGACGGCGTCGCGCTGCGAGGGGTGCGCCGCGTCGGGCACGTAGGTGTCGAACGACTCACCGGCGAAGTGGCGCGGCGGGACGAGCTCGGCGAGGAGCCGCTCGGGCGGGACGACGGGGGTGCGCTCGGTGAGCGAGGCCGGTCCCGGGTGCGCGCCACCGGGGCGGGCGGCGGGGTCGACGGCTGTCACGACGGACAAGCCTACGTCCGGCATCCGGGACGCACGCGCGGGGGTGAGCGGTGTCACTGCTGGGCACGTGGGCAGGCGCGTTCGCGCGGCTTCTACACCCGGACTGGACGTCCGTCCCACATGCCGATGCGCTCGTCTCACCATGCGGAACCCTTCTCCCGTGTCACCCGTTCGTCTGACAGCCTCGTCGGGTGATCGCGACCGGGTCCCCCGCCATGTGTCGGTGCTGCTGCGCCGCCGCGGGCCCGGCCATGTCGATGTGCTGCTGTCCGCGGAGAGACTGACCCCGCCCCACGTCCCCCACGCTCGGGCGCGCGGTCTGCGCCCCGAGTCCCGTCCCCCCGGCGGTGGGTGCAGCACGCACGTCCACGATCCCCCGGAGGTAGCGCCCGATGGCGCAGACCAGGATCGCCCCGCCCGCCGCTCGCCACGAGGGCCAGTGGGCGTTCGACGAGCAGCGCGAGCCGCTCAACGGCAACGAGAAGCTCAAGCAGGAGGACGACGGTCTCCACGTCCGCCACCGCATCGAGACGATCTACGCCCAGCAGGGCTTCGACTCCATCCCCGGTGACGACCTGCGCGGTCGGATGCGCTGGTGGGGCCTGTACACCCAGCGCAAGCCCGGGATCGACGGCGGCAAGACCGCGACGCTCGAGCCGCACGAGCTCGAGGACTCGTACTTCATGCTGCGCGTCCGCTGCGACGGCGGCACCCTCACGCTGGGCCAGCTCCGCACGGTCGCGGGCATCTCGCGCGAGTTCGGCCGCGACACCGCGGACATCACGGACCGGCAGAACATCCAGCTGCACTGGGTGCGCATCGAGGACGTCCCGGAGATCTGGCGTCGCCTCGAGTCCGTCGGGCTGACGACGCAGGAGGCGTGCGGCGACGTCCCGCGCGTCATCATCGGCTCCCCCGTCGCGGGCGTCGCGGCCGACGAGATCGTCGACGGCACCCCCGCGATCGAGGAGATCCACCGCCGCTACATCGGCGACCCGGCGTTCTCGAACCTGCCCCGCAAGTTCAAGACGGCGGTCAGCGGCTCGCCGCACCAGGACGTCGCGCACGAGATCAACGACGTCGCGTTCGTCGGCGTCGTGCACCCCGAGCTCGGTCCCGGGTTCGACGTGTGGGTCGGCGGCGCGCTGTCCACCAACCCGATGCTCGGCAAGCGGCTCGGCGCGTTCGTCACGCTCGAGCAGATCCCCGACGTGTGGGTCGGCGTCGTGAGCATCTTCCGCGACTACGGCTACCGCCGGCTGCGTACGCGTGCCCGCCTGAAGTTCCTGCTCGCCGACTGGGGGCCCGAGCTGTTCCGGCAGGTGCTGGAGGAGGAGTACCTCGGCTGGACCATGGCCGACGGTCCCGCTCCTCCCCCGCCGCCGACCGGCCGCCGCGACCACGTCGGCGTGCACCCGCAGAAGGACGGCCGCTTCTACGTGGGCGCCGCCCCGACCGTCGGGCGCGTGTCGGGCCCGCTGCTCGACGCCGTCGCCGACCTCGTGGACGCCGCCGGGTCCGACCGGGTGCAGCTCACGACCGAGCAGAAGCTCGTGGTGCTCGACGTCGCCGCCGACCGCGTCGACGCGCTCGTCGAGGGCCTGGAGGCGCTCGGGCTGCAGGTCCGCAACGCGTCGACGTTCCGTCGCGGCACGATCGCCTGCACGGGCATCGAGTTCTGCAAGCTCGCGATCGTCGAGACGAAGGCCCGTGCGGCGCTCATCATCGGTGAGCTCGAGCAGCGCCTGCCGACGTTCGACCAGCCGATCACGATCAACGTCAACGGCTGCCCCAACTCGTGCGCGCGCATCCAGACGGCCGACATCGGCCTCAAGGGCGCGCTCGCGGGCGGCGAGGAGGGCTACCAGGTCCACCTCGGCGGCGGGCTCGGCCTCACCAGCGGGCTCGGCAAGACGCTGCGCGGCCTGCGCGTCCCGTCGTCCGAGCTCCCCGACTACCTCGAGCGGGTGACGCGGAAGTTCGACGAGCAGCGCCTCGAGGGCGAGCTCTTCGCCGAGTGGGTGCAGCGCGCGGCGGAGGAGGACCTGCGATGACCGACTCCGGACAGCGCGCCGTCCCGTACTACTGCCCGTTCTGCGCGAGCGAGGACCTGTGGCCCGCGGGCGAGACGCACGGCCAGTGGGAGTGCCGGTCGTGCGCCCGCGCGTTCGCGCTGCGGTTCGTCGGCCTGGCGTCCGCCGCGACCACCACCCCGGCAGCCCCGACGGGAGGAGACCGATGAGCACCGCGACCCCCGCGATCGCCGACCTCACGCCCGACGAGCTGCGCGCGTTCGCCGAGCAGGCGGGCCGCGAGCTCGAGGGTGCGCACCCGAGCGAGATCCTGGCGTGGGCGGGCCGCACGTTCGGCGACGACCTCGTCGTCGCGTCGTCGATGGGCGACGAGGTGCTCGTCGACCTCGTCGCGAAGGCGGTCCCCGGCGCGAACGTCATCTTCCTCGACACGGGCTACCACTTCGCCGAGACCATCGGCACGCGCGACTACTACGCCGACTTCACGGACATCCGGCTCCGCACGGTCCTGCCGCTGCGCACCGTCGCGGAGCAGGACGCCGAGCACGGCCCGCGCCTGCACGACCGCGACCCGAACCTGTGCTGCGCGCTGCGCAAGGTCGAGCCGCTCGAGCGCGGCCTCGCCCCGTACACCGCGTGGGTCACGGGCATGCGCCGCGAGGACGCCCCGACCCGCACCGACATCCCGGTCGTCGGCTGGGACGCCAAGCGGTCGAAGGTCAAGCTCAACCCGATCGCGGCGTGGACGCAGGCCGACGTGGACGCCTACGTCGCCGAGCACCACGTCGTGCTGAACCCGCTGCGGCAGGCCGGCTACGCGTCGATCGGCTGCGCCCCCTGCACGCGTGCGACGGCCCCGGGCGAGGACCCGCGGGCCGGACGCTGGTCCGGTACCTCCAAGACGGAATGCGGTCTGCACACATGACGACTGAGGCCACGGCTCCCCCCACCGCGGCGGCACCCTCGCAGCGACCGACCCAGCGCCTGACCCAGCTGGACGCGCTCGAGTCCGAGGCGATCCACGTGATGCGCGAGGTCGCCGGCGAGTTCGAGCGGCCCGTGCTGCTCTTCTCGGGCGGCAAGGACTCGATCGTCATGCTGCACCTGGCGCGCAAGGCGTTCTGGCCCGCGCCCGTGCCGTTCGCGGTCATGCACGTCGACACGGGCCACAACTTCCCCGAGGTCATCGCCTACCGCGACGCGACGGTCGAGGAGCACGGGCTGCGGCTCGTCGTCGCGAGCGTGCAGGACGCGATCGACGACGGCCGCGTCGTGGAGCGCCCCGACGGCTCGCGCAACCCGCTCCAGACGGTCCCGCTGCTCGACGGCATCACCGCGCACCGCTTCGACGCAGTGTTCGGCGGTGGCCGCCGCGACGAGGAGAAGGCACGCGCCAAGGAGCGGATGTTCTCGCTGCGCGACGAGTTCGGGCAGTGGGACCCGCGCCGGCAGCGTCCCGAGCTGTGGGACCTGTACAACGGCCGCCACAAGCCGGGCGAGCACGTGCGCGTCTTCCCGCTGTCGAACTGGACCGAGCTCGACGTGTGGCGCTACATCGAGCGCGAGCGGATCGAGCTGCCGTCGATCTACTACGCGCACGAGCGCGAGGTGTTCCTGCGCGACGGCATGTGGCTCGCGCCCGGCGAGTGGGGCGGCCCGCGCACGGGCGAGACGCTCGAGACCCGCACGGTCCGCTACCGGACGGTCGGCGACATGAGCTGCACCGGTGCCGTCGAGTCGACGGCCGCGACCGTCGCCGACGTCATCGAGGAGGTGGCCGTGAGCCGCCTCACCGAGCGCGGGGCGACCCGCGCCGACGACCGGGCCTCGGAGGCCGCCATGGAGGACCGCAAGCGCGAGGGCTACTTCTGATGACGACGACCACCGAGCTCGCCTCCTCCGACCCGACCGTGCACGCGCAGCGCGACCTGCTGCGCCTCGCCACGGCCGGCTCGGTCGACGACGGCAAGAGCACCCTCATCGGCCGCCTGCTCTACGACACGAAGTCCGTGCTGGCCGACCAGCTGAGCGCGGTCGAGCGGGCGACCGCCGCGCGCGGCGGGTCCGAGGTCGGCGCCGTCGACCTGGCGCTGCTCACCGACGGCCTGCGCGCCGAGCGTGAGCAGGGCATCACGATCGACGTCGCCTACCGGTACTTCTCGACGGCCCGGCGCGCGTTCGTGCTCGCCGACACCCCCGGTCACGTGCAGTACACGCGCAACATGGTGACCGGCGCGTCCACCGCCGAGCTCGCGATCGTCCTGGTCGACGCGCGCAAGGGCGTGCTCGAGCAGACCCGCCGGCACGCGACCATCACCGCGCTGCTGGGCGTCCCGCACGTCGTGCTCGCGGTCAACAAGATGGACCTGGTCGACTTCGACGAGGCGACGTTCCGCACCATCGCCGACGACTTCGCCCGGTACGCCGACGCGATCGGCCTGACCGACGTGCGGGCCGTCCCGCTGTCGGCGCTCGCCGGCGACAACGTCGTCGACCGCTCCGACCGCACGCCCTGGTACGACGGCCCGACGCTGCTCGAGCACCTCGAGTCCGTCCCCGTCGGGCGCGACGCGCACGCCGAGGCGTTCCGGTTCCCCGTGCAGGTCGTCATCCGGCCGCGCAACGCCGAGCACCCGGACTACCGCGGCTACGCGGGCCGGATCGCGTCGGGGGTGGTGCGTGTCGGCGACGACGTCACCGTCCTGCCGTCCGGCAAGACGAGCACCGTCACGGGCATCGACACGTTCGACGGCCCGCTCGACGAGGCGCACGCGCCGCAGTCCGTCACGCTGCGCCTCGCCGACGACGTCGACGTGGCCCGCGGCGACGTGCTCGTGCCCACGGGCGAGACGGTCACCGTCGGCGCCGACCTGGAGGGCACCGTCTGCTGGCTCGCCGAGCGGCGCAGCGTCCTCGGCGCGCGCGTCCTCGTGCGCGTCGGCACGCGCACCGTCCGGGCGCTCCTGCGCGAGGTCAACGCCCGCCTCGACATCGACACCCAGACCGTCGAGGTGTGGGACGGCGTCGACACCCAGTACACGGTCGACGCGACCGACACGTCGTCGGACACCGCGCCGCGCGCGCTCACGCTCAACGCGATCGGTCGCGTGCGGCTGCGGCTCGCCGAGCCCGTCGTCCTCGACGACTACGCGACGCACCGCAGCACGGGCGGCTTCCTGGTCGTCGACCCCGCCGACGGGACGACGCTCGCCGCGGGGATGATCGGCCCGACGCTGCTCGACCGCCTCACGCCCACGCCGCCGCCCAGCGCGGCCGACGACGACTGGCTCGCCGGGGCCGGCATATGACGGACGCGCCGCCCGCGACCGGCAGACTGGACGACATGCCTCGTCATCCCCTGCTGCTGGACGTCGCCGGGCGGCGCGTGGTCATGGTCGGCGGCGGTCCCGTCGCGGCGCGGCGCGTGGCGCGGCTCGTCGACGACGGCGCGGACGTGCTGGTCGTCGCGCCGCGCCTGTGCGAGGACCTGGCGGATGCGGTCGCGCGCGGGCTCGTGCACTGGGCGGAGCGCGAGTACGCGACCGGCGACCTCGACGGCGCGTGGCTCGTGCACACCGCGACCGGTGAACCGGCCGTCGACGACGCCGTCGCCGCGGACGCCGAGGCGGCGCGCACCTGGTGCGTGCGTGCCGACGACGCCGCTCGCTCCACCGCATGGACGCCCGCGGTCGCGCGCGTCGACGACGTGACGGTCGCCGTGTCCACGGGCCGCGACCCGCGCCGTGCCGCCGCCCTGCGCTCCGCGCTCCAGGTGCTCCTGGACACCGGCGAGCTCCCGCTGCGGCACCACCGCCGCGACCCCGTCGGCACCGTCACGCTCGTCGGGGGCGGTCCGGGCGACCCGGGTCTCGTCACGACGCGTGGCCGGCGCGCCGTCGCCGAGGCCGACGTGGTCGTCGTCGACCGCCTCGCACCGCGCGCGCTGCTCGACACGCTCGACCCCGACGTCGAGGTCGTCGAGGCCGGCAAGTCCCCGCACTCGCACACGCTCACGCAGGAGCAGATCAACGAGGTCCTCGTCGAGCGCGCCCTGCGCGGCCTGCGGGTGGTCCGGCTCAAGGGCGGCGACCCGTTCGTCCTCGGCCGCGGCGGCGAGGAGGTGCAGGCCTGCCGCGCGGCGGGCGTGCCCGTCGAGGTCGTGCCGGGCGTGACGAGCGCGATCGCCGTCCCCGGCGTGGCCGGCGTCCCCGTCACGCACCGCGGGGTGTCCCGCCAGGTCACGATCCTGTCCGCGCACGACAGCGCGCCCGACTGGCCCTCGATCGCCGCGCTCGACGGCACGCTCGTGCTGCTCATGGGCGTCGGCCGGCTCGCCGAGCACGCCGCGACGCTCGTCGCGCACGGCAAGGACCCCGCGACGCCCGTCGCCGTCGTCGAGAACGGCACGCTGCCCGGGCAGCGCACGACCGTCGGCACGCTCGCGGACATCGCCGACCGCGCCGCCGCGCGTGGCGTCGGCAACCCCGCGGTGGTCGTCGTCGGCGAGGTCGCCGCGCTCGCCGACGTCCTGGGCCCGCACGACCGCGCGACCGGCCGCCTGCCGGGCTGACGTGCGGTTTCCCACACCGCCCCGGCTGTCCTGCCCCGCCGACCTGGCCTAGCGTGAAGGCCGTGCTGGAGACCGACGACCTGCCCCCGCTCGACGTCCTGCTGCCCCTCGAACGCGCCGGTGAGCGCCTCGAGCCCCGCCCCGACGAGGCCGAGCTGCTCGCCCTCTTCACCGACCGCCTGCCCGTCGACCCACCGCGCGGCGTGCACGTCCGGGTCAACATGGTGAGCTCGGTCGACGGCGCCGCGACCGGCGTCGACCAGCGCAGCGGCACGATCAACGACCGTGCCGACTTCCGGGTGTTCCGGACGCTGCGGGCGCTCGCCGACGTCGTGCTCGTCGGCGCGCAGACGGCCCGGGTCGAGCGCTACACCGCGCTCGACGTGCCCGACGGCCTCGCCGAGGCGCGCCGTGCCTTCGGCCGGGCTCCCGAGGTCGAGCTCGCGATCGTGAGCGCGAGCGGGGACCTGCCGCCGGGGCTGCTCGACGAGGAGCGGCCCCCGATCGTCGTCACGACGAGCGCGAGCCCGCGCCTCGACGCGCTGCGCGAGCAGATCGGTCCCGAGCGCGTCATCGTGACCGAGTCCGACGCCGGTGTCGTCGACCTGCGGGTCGCGCTCGCCGCGCTCGGCGCCCGCGGCCTGTCGCACGTGCTCGCGGAGGGTGGGCCCACGCTCCTCGGTCAGCTGCTGGAGTCCGACCTGGTCGACGAGCTGTGCGTGACGACGAGCCCGCTGCTCGTCGGCGGCCCCGCGCCGCGCATCGTGCACAGCACCGACTGGTTCAACCCCGCACGTCACCTGCGGCCGCTGCACCTGCTGCACGGCGACGGTGTGCTGCTGGGACGCTGGCAGGTGGTTAGGCTCGGCGCGTGACCGACACGATCCTGGTCCTGGTCGAGGACACCCTGACCGCGTCCGACGTCGAGCACCTGCTGTCGCTGCACGACGGCGAGGAGCTCGCGTACCGGGTGCTCGTCCCCGCCGACAGCGACCGCCCGCTGCTCTCGACGATCATCGACAACCTCAGCCTCGGCGAGCTGCGCGAGGCCTTCGACCGCGCACGCGGCAAGGAGCCGAGCGTCCGCGAGGCCCGCGCGACCGCCGCCGAGCAGCTCGCGGGCAGCGTCGCCGCGTTCACCGCCGCCGGGCGCACGGCGACGGGCGAGATCACCGAGGACGACCCGATCCCCGCCGTGCGTGCGGCCGTCGCCGCGGGCGGGGTCCGCGAGGTCGCCGTCGTCACCTATCCGCACGCGCTCGAGGACACGTTCCACCGCGACTGGGCGTCGCGGGCCCGCGAAGACCTCCAGGTGCCCGTGCTGCACCTGTACGCGGGCACCAGCGAGCTCGGCTGACCCGCTCGGCCTGACCGCGCTCCCCGCGGACGCGGCGGCCGCCCGGCCCTGACACGACGACGACGGCCCGTCCGCGCGGTGCGCGGGCGGGCCGGCG
>NZ_BHYL01000172.1 GCF_003851725.1 Cellulomonas algicola
CCCGCTCGACCCGGCCGGTGCGGCCTGGGCGGCGCACGGCGTGACGGTCGTGTCGCACGCGGGCCCGAGCGCGCTCGACGCGGGCGGCGAAGGCTGGGCGACGGGCGGCGCGACGTCGCCGCCGGTTCCGGACGGCGCAGCCCCCGCGCCGGGCGGCTGGGACGTCGGCGGAGCGCTCGGGCTCGTCCGCGACGGCTACCTCGCGTCCCACGGCCGGTCACCGCTCGACGGCAGCGCGGCGGCGGCTCTCGGGGAGGAGGACGACGCGCTCGCGCACCGGCGGCGCGACGCACCCCACGTCCGATGGCTCGTGTCGTGGCGCGTCGCCGCGGCAGCGGCCGTCGTCGTCGTGCTCGGGGCGGGGACGGTCGCGGTCCGTGCCTCGACCCGTGCGTCGGGACCAGCGGTCGAGATCCCGGCGCCGGCGGTGACGACGACGTCTCACGCGGCGGCGGGGAGCGGGGACGCACGAGACCGCGCGCGCACGACTGACCCCGCGGCCTCACCGTCGGCCGGGTCGGTCGTGGTGCACGTGGTCGGCGCGGTCACGGCGCCGGGCGTCGTCGGGCTGCCCGACGGTGCTCGCGTCGCCGATGCGCTCGCGGCGGCGGGCGGCGCCGCGGCGGACGCGGACCTGTCGACCGTGAACCTGGCACGCGTCGTCGTCGACGGCGAGCAGGTGGTCGTGCTGCGGGTGGGTGAGCAGCCCGCCGCACCGCTCCCGACGTCAGCAGGCGGGGGAGGCGCGTCGGCCGCGGGCTCCGCACCGGCGGGGCTCGTCGACCTCAACACGGCCGACGTCACCGCGCTCGACGCGCTCCCGGGGATCGGTCCCGTCCTCGCGCAACGCATCGTGGAGCACCGTGCGGAGCACCCGTTCACGACGGTCGACGAGCTCGCCGACGTCCGCGGCATCGGCCCCGCGCTCCTCGAGACCCTCCGCTCCTCGGTGCGCGTGTGAGAGCGCACGCGGTGAGCCCCGACGCGGGTCTGTCGTCACCGGCGCCAGGCGACCCGCACGCTGCGCGGTTCCCCCGCCGTCGCCGTGCGCCCACGGTCACGACGGTCCCTCGCAGATCGCGTGCGGATGCCGTCGCGACGCGTGACCGTGCAGCGCCGCGTCCACCGGCAGGGCTGACGGCGCCTCGGGGTTCGCGTGTCGCCACGAGCGAACGTGCGGCGCCGCGCCGCGTGGTCGACCTGCGGCTGGTGGCGCCCGCGCTCGTCGCGTGGCTCGCGGCGTGCGTCGTCGTCCGGCAGGACGCGACGACGGGACGCATGGTGGCGTGCGCGTGCGCCGCCGGTGCACTGTCCGTGTTCGCCGCCGCCGGCGTGCGGTCCGGGCGGCACACCGGTCGTACGGCACGAGCCGGGCCAGGGCCGGCGTCGTGGGGCGCGTCCGTCGCGCTGGCGCTGGTGGTCGCCGCGGCGGTGCTGGGCGCCGGGGCGGCCCACGTCGCCGCGCGCGACGCGCTCGCGGTGGGGGTGTCGGCGTCGGGTCCGGACGGGATGCCGTCCGCGGACGCGACCGCGCCCGACTCGCTCGGGACGTCGGCGGACGGTGCCGCTGCGGGTGCGAAGGGCACGACGACCGTCACCGGCACCGTCGACGGTCTCGCCCGGCCGCTCGCGTCCTCGTGGCCCGGGGCGCCGCCGCGCGCCCGGGTCGACGTCCGGGTGGAGCACATGGGGTCGGGCGCCACCGCGACGGAGCGCGGCGGGTCGGTCGTCGTGCTCGGTCCGGGCAGCTGGGCAGGCGTGCGACCGGGGGAGCGGGTGGTCGTCGCCGGCCGGTGGTCCGTCCTTCCGCGGGGGGACCGCGCCGCGGCGATCCTCGTCACCGACGACGCGCCCACGGTCGTGGCGCACGCGCCGCCGCTGCACGTGGTGGCCGGGGCGCTGCGGGAGACGGTGGACCGACAGGCCGACCGGTTGCCCGGCGACGCCGGCGCGCTGCTCCCGGGCGTCACGGTCGGGGACACGGCACGTGTGCCCGACGACCTGCGCGACGCGCTGCGCGTCTCGGGCCTCACGCACCTGACGGCGGTGTCAGGTGCGCACTTCGCGCTCGTGGGCGCGCTCGTCGTCGCGGGGGTCGGTGCGCTCGGCGCGCCGCGGGCGGTACGGGCGGGAGCCGTCCTCCTGGTGGGAGGGGCACTGGTGACGCTCGTCGGAGCGTCGCCCAGCGTCCTGCGGGCCGCGGTGATGGCGGTCGTGGGGTGCGGCGGGATGCTGCTCGGCCGGCGGGCGGCCGCACCGGCCGCGCTCTCGACGTCGGTCGTCGTGCTGCTCGTCGTCGACCCCTGGCTCGCGACCGAGCTCGGGTTCGTCCTGTCGGTGCTGGCGACAGGTGGCCTCGTGCTCCTCGGCGGACCCCTCGCGGAGCGCTGGTCCACCCGTCTGCCGCGGCCGCTCGCGACCGCGCTCGCGGCCCCGGTCGCGGCGCAGGTCGCCTGCGCTCCGGTCGTGCTGCTGGTCACGCCGACGGTCTCGGTGCTCGCGGTCCCTGCCAACATGCTGGCGGCCCCGGCGGTCGCGCCGGCCACGGTGCTGGGGCTGGCGGCGGCGGTCGTCGGGACCTGGTGGCCGGCCGGTGGTGACGTCGTCGCCGGCCTCGCGGGAGCGGCCTGCTGGTGGGTCGGGACGGTCGCACGCGCGGTCGCCGGGACGCCGGGCGCGGCGGTCACGTGGCTCCCGGGCGTCCCGGGCGTGATCCTGCTGGCCGTCGCGGGCGCCGCGACCGTCCGCCTCTCGTGGCCGTCGCGCGAGCCGCCGTGAGCGTCGGCACCGTCTGGCAGGCTGTGCGCGTGCCTCCCGCCAGCCGCCGCAGCTCCGCCCGTTCCGCCGCACCGGCAGGCCCGACCTGGCAGGACGTCGAGCCCGGGCCGATCGTCCTGGTGAGCGGCCCGGAGGACCTGCTGGCCGACCGCGCCGTCGACCGGCTCGTCGAGCTCGGGCGGGCGAGCGACCCGGGACTCGAGGTGACGCGCCTGGACGCCGCCGACTACACGACCGGCACGCTCACGGTCGTCACGAGCCCGTCGCTGTTCGCCGAGGACCGCCTGGTCGTGGTGGCGGGTCTGGAGCGCGCGTCGGACGACCTGATCGCCGACGTGACCGCCTACCTCGCGGCGCCTGCCGCGGACGTGGTCGTCGTCCTGCGGCACGCGGGCGGGCAGCGCGGCAAGAAGCTGCTCGACGCGCTGAAGGCGCAGCGCGTCCCGACGGTCGCGTGCGACGCGGTGAAGACCGACGGGGACAAGACGGCGTTCGTCAGTGCGGAGCTGCGGCGCGCCGGGCGTCGTGCGGACGGTCAGGCGGTGCGCGCGCTGGTCGACGCCGTCGGGAGCGACCTGCGAGAGCTCGCCGCGGCGTGCTCCCAGCTGGTCGCGGACACGACCGGGCTGATCGGTGCGGAGGTCGTCGAGCGCTACTACGGCGGGCGGATCGAGGCGACGGGCTTCCGGGTCGCCGACGCGGCCGTCGCGGGCGACGCCGGGCAGGCGGTCGCGCTGCTGCGGCACGCGCTCGCGACCGGCGTGGACCCGGTGCCGATCGTCGCCGCGCTCGCCGCGAAGCTCCGGGTGCTCGCGAAGGTCGCGGCGGTCCGCGGCCGGGGTGCTGGCGCGGTGCGCGAGCTGGGTCTCGCTCCCTGGCAGACCGACCGCGCGCTCAACGACCTGCGTCGGTGGACGCCGGAGGGTCTCGCGGCGGCGATCTCGTCGGTCGCGCAGGCGGACGCCGAGGTGAAGGGCGAGGGTCGCGACCCGCGGTTCGCCGTCGAGCGCGCCGTCCTCCGCGTCGCGGCGTCGTCCGGCACCGCCTGAAGCACCCCCGTCCGGACGGGGCCACGCCGCGCAGCACCTCCTGCCGCGCCGCGCAGCACCGTCCGCCGCGTCGCCCGATGCGGCGTGACGCGTCGTCGTACGGCGGTGCGCGACGCGTCGTCCCGACGCCGCACGTCGGCGCAGTCGTCACCCGGTTGCCGTCGTGCCCGTCACCCGGATGCCGCACCGGCAGCGGTCCCGCCCGGTCCGGCGGCAGGCTGCGTGACGTCGGACGGTCGCGATGACCCGCGCCGAGCATGCGTGCTGCCGACCGAGAGCGATGCGGCCGGCGGCGGAGGTCACAGCGTCAGCGTGACCGCCCGTCCGAGCGCGTCGCCCTGGAGCAGGCCGAACCCGAGCTCGGTGCACCGGGCGCGCCGTGCGCTGCTGGAGACGCGTTCCGCGACGAGCCGCGCCCCGAAGGCGCGCGCGACGCGGACGAGCTCGTCGCCACCGGTCTCGAGGTCCCGGCAGTCGATCTTGACGTAGTCGGCGTACCGGAGCATCGCGAGCTGGTCGCGTGACGCGACGAAGTCGTCGAGTGCGATCCGGTAGCCGGCGGCGCGGAGGCGGAGCAGCCCGTCGAGCACGTCGGGCCCCGCCTCGACGCTCTCGACGACCTCGATGACGAGCCGCCCGGCGGAGGGCGGCAACGGCAGGTCACGGACGAGGAAGGACCGGGTGACGTTGACGAACGCCAGGGCGTCGCCGGGTGGGGGACCGTCGTGGAAGAGGGCTGTGAGCACCGCCGTGGTCGCACCGTCCTGGAGGTGTGCGCTCCACCTGTCGACCCCGGCGGGCAGGCCCGTAGGCGACCGGTAGAGGTACTCGTGACCGTGCAGTCGTCCGGACGTCGTCCAGATCGGCTGCCGGGCGACCGGCAGGTGCGGCGGTGCGCTCGGCGACGGCGCGGGCATGCTCACGTCTCATGAGAGGTCCGCGCCGCCCGATCATGACGCGGTTTCTCCCGGTGCTGTGACAGGTCTCACGTGCGGCTGTCACCGAGGCAGGCCCTCCGGGCCCGGGAACGCTCCCGTCAGTGGCTGACGGGACGGGCGCCGGCGCGGTCGAGGACGCCGGCCCGCTCGAGCAGGTTGCCCTGGAACAGCGAGAAGCCGAGGTCGCGCGCGTACCGCAGCGTGTCGGCGTTCTCGACGTACTCGGCGACGAGCAGCGCACCGTACGAGCGCGCGAGGTCGACGACGGGGTGGCCCTCGACGTCGAGGTCGCGGACGTCGATCTTCACGAAGTCGGCGTGGGGGAGCAGGCGCCGCTGGTCGGCGTTGCTGACGAACCCGGGGACCGCGATGCGGAACCCCTCCTCCCGCAGGCGACGGACGCCTGCGAGGACGGCGGAGTCGACGTTCACGGTGTCGGTGATCTCGATCACCAGGCGGTCGGGCCGGCGCGGGACGGCGAGGTCGCCGATGAGGTAGGCGCGGGGGCAGCGGACGAACAGGAGGCGTCCGTGCGCGACGTGCTCGAGGTCCGCGCGGCCGAACGTGGCGCCGAGCACGTGGGCCGTCGCCCGCTCGTGCTGGTAGGTGCTCCAGGAGTGCGCGGTCTGCGTGTGCTGACCGGGTGCGCGGTACGACAGCTGGTAGGCGAAGGGCCGGCCGTGGGTCGAGAAGATCCCCTGGCGGGCGACCAGCACGGGCTCGCGGCCGACGCGGCGCTCCCACTCGTCGCGGAGCGAGTCAGGGATCGCAGCCTCGACGGCTGCGGCGAGCCGCGCGATACGCCCGTCGACGTCGTCCGGTGTCATGGCATCTATGACACCACAACTCCCGGCCTGTGAACCGCTCCTCCGCGGGTGGATTTCTGCGGAGGTCGCGCGCAGGCGCACGATCGCGGCGTGCGCGCGCGGAACTTCACCCGCTGTGCTGAATCGGGGGGAACGGGAGACAGCACACCGTCCTGGCCGTCATCATTACGGTGACCACGTCCGTGCATTGCTTGACAGGAGCTTCACCATGCCTCGTCCCCTCTCGTCCGCCCTCGCGATCGTCGCGGTGCTGGCCACGCTCGGTTTCGGCGCCGGTCCGGCCCTCGCCGACGACACCGTCATCACGCCGTTCTCGGGTGGCGCGACCGGGTGCTGCCGCCAGATCGTCTGACCTCTGGACCACCCGGCGAGCGCCCGGGTGTCGACGCCCCGCGGGACGCCTCCCTGACGTCGCGGGACGACACCCGGGCACTCGCCGGGCAGAGGGTGATGCAATCGGCGACCGTCACACATACAATGACTTCCCATGACGACCATTGCTGACCGGGTACGCGAGGCCCGGCTCGCCGCTGGGCTCTCGCAGACGGCGCTCGCCGGGTCGGCCTTCTCGCCCAGCTACATCTCGCTGATCGAGGCCGGGCACCGGGAACCGACCGACTCCGCGCTCGCTGTGCTGGCCTCCAGGCTCGGGACGACCCTCGAGTACCTGCGCCACGGCGAGGACGGACCGAACGAGGCGCGGACCCGCCTCGAGATCGACTACGCACGACTCGACCTCACGCAGGGCGACGCAGCCGGAGCGCTGCGCCGGCTCAAGGCGCTGGACCTCGACGTCGTCACCCCCTCGCTGCGCGTCATGGCGCTCAGCGAGATGGCCCGCGCGCACGAGGCGGTCGGCGAGCTGGAGGAGTCCGTCGCGATCCTCGAGCCGCTCGTCGCCGACGCCCGCGCCCGCCACCACCACGTCGAGGCGGCGACGCTCGCGACGGCGCTCGTGGCGTCCTACCTCGAGGCCGGCGACCTGCACCGCAGCGTCGAGGTCGGCGAGCGCGTGCTCGTGGACCTCGAGGAGGCCGACCTCCTCGGCACCGACGAGCAGCTGCGCCTCGCGTCCACGGTGCTGTGGGCCTACGTCGAGCGGGGTGACCTGCTCTACTCGACGCACCGCGCCGCGGAGCTCATCGCGCTCGCGGAGTCGCAGGGCAGCCCGCGCGGCCGTGGCAGCGTCTACTGGAACGCCGCACTCGTCGCCGAGCAGCGTCGCGACTACGAGCTGGCCCAGCGGTACACCGAGCGCGCGCTCGCGCTGCTCTCGGAGGGCGAGCCGGACCGCGACCTGCCGCGTCTGCGCCTCAACTACGCGTGGCTCCTGCTGCGCTCGGAGCCGGCCCAGCCGCGCGAGGCGCTCGAGCACATCGAGCGCGCCGCGCCCGACCTGGCCGTGCTGGGGTCGGAGATCGAGCTCGCACGCCTCGACGTCGAGCGGTCCCGCGCGCACCTGCTGCTCGGCGACCTCGCGACGGCGGAGTCGTTCGTCAAGGCGGCGCTCGACCGGCTGGGCGACCCGCCGCGCATCGAGACCGCCATCGCCCAGCTGTCGTACGGCGACGTGCTCTACGCGCGCGGCGACAACGACGGTGCCGCGAAGGCGTACCGGTGGGCCGCGGACATGCTCGGCATGATGCAGGCGTCGCGGCAGTCCGCGGCGGCGTGGCGCGACCTCGGCGACCGCTTCCTGCGTCAGGGCGACGCCGCGGCGGCCGCCCAGGCGTTCGACCGCGCGCTGCGCGAGGCAGGCTTCCGGCCCTCCGTCCCTCTCAGCAGCTGGGAGACCTGGTCGCTGACCTGACGGATGCCGGAGACAGGTGAAGGCGTCACCCCGCAGGGGGGGTGACGCCTTCACTTATGCCCGCGGGCGGCCTGCGGCGGAGGATCGCGACGGCGGCGACGCGCAGGCGCGGCACAGCCCGCGGTCGGGTTCCCGGCGACGACGACCGCCACCGCCCGGGCCGACGGCCGCGTTCCCGGCCTCGACGGTCGGGCGTCCGGAGACGACGAAGGCGCCACCCGAGGGTGACGCCTGTCGTGGTGCGAGGGCAGGTGCCCCCGCGAGTGCCTCAGAGCGCGGCGACGGTCTTGGCGAGCGCCGACTTCTTGTTGGCGGCCTGGTTGGCGTGGATGACGCCCTTCGAGACGGCCTTGTCGAGCTTGCGCGAGGCGGCGGCGAGCGCGGTCGACGCGGCCTCCTTGTCGCCACCGGCGACGGCCTCGCGGACGCGACGCACGTGCGTCTTGAGCTCGGACTTGACCGCCTTGTTGCGCAGGCGGGCCTTCTCGTTCGTCTTGATGCGCTTGATCTGGGACTTGATGTTGGCCACGTGAGAACTCTCTGGTGTGTTCGCCGAAGCGATCTGACAGGTCGTAGAGGGCGCGCACAGCTCCGGGACTGGGGCGTGGGGACACCCGCGGAGAGGAGCTGGGCTTGTGCCCGCCGACCCGGGCGGACACGCAACTCACAATCTTAGCAGGTCACCCGGGACCCCCCAGATCCACGTCAGCGCGAGCGACGGGCCTCGGCGGCGGCGCGGGTGACCGCGTCGAAGACGGCCCGGTCGAGGACCGCACCCTCACGGCGCACCGCCGACCGCTCCAGACGGATCACGCGGTCGAGCCGCACCTCGCTGGGCCGGCGCTGCGCGTCCCACGCCCCGGTGCCGACGTCCATCCAGACCCGTCCCCAGCGCGCCTCGTCGGCCGCGTCGCGGTCGTGGTCCTTACTCGTCATGGTGAGGCCGAGCAGCGCGGTGCCGTCGCGTCCGATCAGGAGCACCGGCCGGTCCTTGCCGCGCGCGGGGTCATCCTCGTACGGCACCCACGCCCAGACGACCTCGCCAGGGTCGGGCTCGCCGTCCAGCCGGGGCGTGTACTCGACGCGCGGCCCCGCGGCCGCAGGCGCAGGACCGGACCGCCCGCGCGGCTTCGGCCGGGCGTCACCCGCGATCCCGCCCGGCGTGGACGGGACGCTCGGGCGGTGCCGGCCCGGGAGCAGCGCACCGAGCCGGCGGAGGGCGGACCCGAGGCGGCGGGAGGTCGTCACGGGCCCGACGGTACCGGCTCGTCGGCCGTTCGTCCGGGGCCCCGGGAGGCGCCGGCGCACGTAACGCGACGTTGACACGGGAGGGCTACTGTCGCGCCCATGGCGGACCTCTTCGACGACTACCCGACGGGGGCGGCCTGGGACGAGATGATCGACCCCGAGACCGGTGGCTCCCGCGCGGCGTACCGGCACCTGCACGCGGCGCTCGCCCAGCTCTCGGCCGGTGAGCTGCGGGGACGCGCGGACACGCTCGCGCGGTCGTACCTGGCGCAGGGCGTGACGTTCGACTTCGCGGGCGAGGAGCGGCCCTTCCCGCTCGACGTCGTCCCGCGGGTCGTCGCCGGCGAGGAGTGGGAGCACGTCGCGCCGGGCGTCGCGCAGCGCGTGCGGGCGCTCGAGGCGTTCCTCGCCGACGTGTACGGTCCGCAGCGCGCCATCGCCGACGGCGTCGTGCCGCGGTCGGTCGTCGTGTCGTCCGAGCACTTCCACCGGGCCGCGCGGGGGATCCAGCCGCCCAACGGCGTGCGCGTGCACGTCTCGGGGATCGACCTGGTCCGCGACGGGCAGGGCGACTGGCGGGTGCTCGAGGACAACGTCCGGGTGCCGAGCGGCGTGAGCTACGTGCTGTCGAACCGGCGCGCGATGGCGCAGACGTTCCCGGAGCTGTTCGCGGCGCTGCGGATCCGCCCGGTCGTCGACTACCCGCGGCGGCTGCTCGCGGCGCTCACGGCCGCGGCGCCCGCCGGTGTCGACGACCCGACGGTCGTCGTCCTCACGCCCGGCGTCTTCAACTCCGCGTACTTCGAGCACGCGCTGCTCGCGCGGACCATGGGGGTCGAGCTCGTCGAGGGGCGCGACCTGTTCTGCGCGGCCGGCCGCGTCTGGATGCGGACGACGCAGGGGCGTCGCCGCGTCGACGTCATCTACCGACGGGTCGACGACGAGTTCCTCGACCCGGTGTCGTTCCGGTCGGACTCGCTGCTCGGCAGCCCGGGCCTCATGACGTGCGCGCGCAACGGCACGGTCACACTCGCGAACGCGGTCGGCAACGGCGTCGCCGACGACAAGCTCGTCTACACCTACGTGCCCGACCTCATCCGCTACTACCTGGGCGAGGAGCCCGTGCTGCCGAACGTCGACACGTGGCGGCTCGAGGACCCGGGCGCGCTCGAGGAGGTGCTCGACCGACTCGACGAGCTCGTCGTGAAGCCCGTCGCGGGCTCGGGCGGCAAGGGGCTCGTCGTGGGGCCGGCCGCGAGCCGGGCGGAGCTGGCCGAGCTGCGGACGCGGCTGGTCGAGGACCCGCGCGGCTGGATCGCGCAGCCCGTCGTGCAGCTGTCGACGATCCCGACGCTCGTCGAGGACGGCCTGCGACCCCGGCACACGGACCTGCGCCCGTTCGCGGTGAACGACGGCGACGCGGTCTGGGTGCTGCCCGGCGGCCTCACGCGGGTCGCGCTGCCCGAGGGGCAGCTCGTCGTGAACTCGTCGCAGGGCGGCGGGTCGAAGGACACGTGGGTGCTGGGCGGGGCCGTCCCCCGTCGCGCGCCGCAGGCGTCGTCCGGCCTGCCGCAACCGGTGCCGCTCGACGCGGCCGTGCCGATCGACGCCAACCCGAGCGACGTGCGCGTGCAGGTCATGCAGCAGCAGCAGTCGCGGACCGTCGACGGAGGTGCCTCGTGCTGAGCCGCATCGCCGAGTCGCTGTTCTGGATCGGCCGGTACGTCGAGCGCGCCGACGACACCGCGCGCCTGCTCGACGTGCACGTGCAGATCCTGCTCGAGGACCCGTGGGCGGAGGAGGACCTCGCGTGTCGGTCCCTGCTGTCCGTCATGGACCGCACCGCGCCGCCGCCGCACGTCGAGGTCGGCCGCGAGCACGTGCTCGACGTGCTGGCCTACGACCGGTTCGCGCCCTCGGCGATCGCGGGATCGCTCGTCGCCGCCCGCGAGAACGCGCGACGTGCGCGCGAGATCATCTCGACCGAGCTGTGGGAGTGCCTCAACACGACGTGGAACCAGCTGCCGTCGCACATGCGGCCCGCGCGGCCGCACGACTACTTCACCTGGGTCCGCGAGAGGGCGGCGGTCGTCGCCGGGATCATGGACTCCGCGACGTCCCGCGACGAGACGTGGGCGTTCATGGTGCTCGGGAGGTCGATCGAGCGCGCCGACATGACGGCCCGGCTGCTCACGACGCGCGCGCTCGCGGGGTCCGCCGGCCCGAGCTGGACGACGCTGCTGCGGTCGTGCGGCGCGCACGAGGCGTTCCTGCGGACCTACCGCGGCACGGCGTCCGACGAGCGCGCGGCCGGGTTCCTGCTGCTCGACCGGTTGTTCCCGCGGTCCATCGTCTTCGCGCTCAACCAGGCGGAGGAGTGCCTCGCGGCGCTCGAGCCCGTGACCGACCGGGCGACGGTCGACGAGGCGCGGCGCCACATCGGGTACGTCCGGACGAACCTCGAGTACCGGCCGCTGGTCGACGTGCTCGACGCGCTGCCGAAGGAGATGGAGCGCGTGCAGCGGGCGTGCTCGGCGGCGTCGGACGCGATCCGCGGCCGCTACTTCCCGTCCGGCGCGGCGACGACCTGGGTCGGGGAGGCGCTCTAGTGGCCAGGCTGAGGGTGGTCCACACGTCGA
Source organism: Cellulomonas algicola (assembly GCF_003851725.1). Taxonomy (GTDB): domain Bacteria; phylum Actinomycetota; class Actinomycetes; order Actinomycetales; family Cellulomonadaceae; genus Cellulomonas; species Cellulomonas algicola. The sequence goes on from NZ_BHYL01000172.1 coordinate 11,290, forward strand.
CGTTCCGGTACGCCGGGCCGGTCGCGGCGTCGTACAACGAGGCGCGCATGACGCCGCTGTCGCAGGTCGGGCAGACGGTCGTCGAGACGCGCCTCGAGGTGAAGCCGCACACCTGGTGGCACGAGTACCGGGACTACTGGGGCAGCGCGGTCACGGCGTTCGAGGTGCTCGCGCCGCACGAGTCCCTCGTCATCACCGCGGAGCACCTGGTGGACGTCGCTGAGCGCCTGCCGGGACGCGCGCCGGTCGGCTGGGACGTGCTCCGCGGCTCCGAGCTGCGCGACCGGCTCGCGGAGTTCCTCGCGGACACGCCGACGACCGAGCCGCCCGACGAGGTCGTCGCGCTGGCGCACGAGGCCGCGGACGGGCTCGAGCCGGCGCAGGCCGCCGAGGCGGTGTGCCGCGCACTGCGCGACCGCGTCGACTACATCCCGGGCGCGACGACGGTGCACACCCCGGCGACGGAGGCGTGGGCCGCGGGCGCGGGGGTGTGCCAGGACATCGCGCACCTCGCCGTCGGGGCGCTGCGCGGCATCGGCATCCCCGCGCGGTACGTGTCGGGGTACCTGCACCCCCGGTTCGACGCGCCCGTCGGGGAGACGGTGAGCGGCGAGTCGCACGCGTGGGTCGAGTGGTGGACGGGCGAGTGGACGGCGTACGACCCGACCAACCGCGTGCCGGTGGGGGAGCACCACGTGGTGCTCGCCCGCGGGCGCTCGTACGACGACGTCGCGCCGCTGCGCGGGATCTACGCGGGGGCGGGCACGCAGGAGCTCGCGGTCGAGGTGCGGATCACGCGCGAGGCGTAGCGAGGTTGCCCGACGGTCGTCGCGGAGTGCCGTCGCGTCCCGGGCACGGACCGAGCCGGTGCGCGGCCCGGTCCGCGGCCGGCGTCGGGGCTTGGCGCGTCTCGGGGCCCCAGCGCGTCAGGGCGTGAGCCGGCGGCCGAGAGCGTCGTCGAGCGCGGCGCGGTCGCCGTCGACCAGGAGCCCGTCGTCGTCGGGGGAGCGTCGGCCCCACCCGAGCAGCGCGAGGTCCTGCGCCCCTGCCGTCACCGTCACGGCGGGCTCGCCGTCGCCGCCGAGCAGCCACGTGCGGCCGGCGTCCGTCGCGACGAGCGCGACGGGGGCGGGCAGCGGCTCCATGCGGCCCAGGGCCTCCTGCCGCGGCTGCATGACGGTCACGACCTCGTCGACCGTGTCGGCCCAGACGCCGGCGTCGACGTCGAGCGGCAGGCCGCCCGCGGTGCGCAGGTCCCACAGGTGCACGAGCGTCTCGTGGAGCTGGCGGCGGTGCCAGAACGACGCGGGCCCGGGCCCGACGAGCGTGCTCGCAGGTGCGTCGGGACCGAGCGCCGTGAGCGTGGCCCGCAGCTCGGCCGCGCACGTGGCGTAGAGGTCGACGAGGTCGAACGGCCCGCGGCCGAGCGGTGTCTCGCGGCGACGACTCGCCTGCCCGGCGGCCCAGTGGTGGATCCGCGCGAGGTGGACGACGAGGTCGCGCACGCGCCAGCGTCCGCACCACGGCACGCGCGTCGTCGGGTCGACCTGCGGGATCGTCGTGAGGAAGTCGTCCTGCAGGGCGCCGAGGAGCCGTAGGTGGTCGAGCGAGGCGGCCACGTCCGTCGTCATGGGACCATGGTGGCGTCGACCGCCCACGCGCCGTGAGGTGCGGAGCCGTCACCGACCGTCCGTCGGGCGCCACGCTGCGCCCCCCGCACCGAAACCGGGAGCCGTCCGCGTTGTCCCCGATCCCGAGCGCCGCCGCCACGTCGCGCATCCGCCCCGCGGCCACCGCGCCCGAGCTGCTGCGCAACTTCTGCATCATCGCGCACATCGACCACGGCAAGTCGACGCTGGCCGACCGCATGCTGCAGCTCACGGGCGTGGTCGACGCGCGCGCGATGCGGGCGCAGTACCTCGACCGCATGGACATCGAGCGCGAGCGCGGCATCACGATCAAGTCGCAGGCCGTGCGCATGCCGTGGGGCGTGGGCGACCAGGCGTACGCGCTCAACATGATCGACACGCCCGGGCACGTCGACTTCACGTACGAGGTGTCGCGGTCGCTCGCGGCGTGCGAGGGCGCGGTCCTGCTGGTCGACGCGGCCCAGGGCATCGAGGCGCAGACGCTCGCCAACCTCTACCTGGCGCTCGAGAACGACCTGCAGATCATCCCGGTGCTCAACAAGATCGACCTCCCGGCGGCGCAGCCGGAGAAGTACGCGGAGGAGCTCGCGGGCCTCATCGGCGGCGACCCCGCGGACTGCCTCAAGGTGTCCGGCAAGACGGGTGAGGGTGTCGAGGCGCTCCTGGACCGCATCGTCGAGCTCGTGCCCGCGCCCGTGGGCGACGCCGACAAGCCGGCGCGCGCGATGATCTTCGACTCGGTGTACGACACGTACCGCGGCGTCGTCACGTACGTGCGCGTCGTCGACGGCAACCTGAACCCGCGCGAGCGCATCGCGATGATGTCGACCAAGGCGACGCACGAGCTGCTCGAGATCGGCGTCATCTCGCCCGAGCCCGTCCCGACGCAGGGTCTGGGCGTCGGCGAGGTCGGCTACCTCATCACGGGCGTGAAGGACGTGCGCCAGTCCAAGGTCGGCGACACCGTCACGAACGCGAGCAAGCCCGCGGGTGAGGCGCTCGGCGGCTACTCCGACCCCAAGCCCATGGTCTTCTCGGGGCTGTACCCGATCGACGGGTCCGACTATCCGGCCCTGCGCGACGCGCTCGACAAGCTCAAGCTCAACGACGCCGCGCTCAACTACGAGCCCGAGACGTCGGTCGCGCTGGGCTTCGGGTTCCGCGTCGGCTTCCTCGGCCTGCTGCACCTCGAGATCGTGCGGGAGCGCCTCGAGCGCGAGTTCGACCTCGACCTCATCTCGACCGCGCCGAACGTCGTCTACGACGTCGACCTGGAGGACCGCACGACGGTCCGCGTGACGAACCCGAGCGAGTTCCCGGGCGGCAAGATCGGCGCGGTGCACGAGCCGATCGTCAAGGCGACGATCCTCGCGCCCAGCGAGTTCATCGGCGCGATCATGGAGCTCTGCCAGGGCAAGCGCGGCGACCTCCAGGGGATGGACTACCTGTCCGAGGACCGCGTCGAGATGCGCTACATCCTCCCCATGGCCGAGATCGTGTTCGACTTCTTCGACCAGCTGAAGTCCCGCACGCGCGGCTACGCGAGCCTCGACTACGAGCCCATCGGCGAGCAGACGGCCGACCTCGTCAAGGTCGACATCCTGCTGCAGGGTGAGACCGTCGACGCGTTCAGCGCGATCGTGCACAAGGACAAGGCCTACGCGTACGGCGTCATGATGGCGACCAAGCTCAAGGACCTCATCCCGCGCCAGCAGTTCGAGGTGCCGATCCAGGCCGCCATCGGCTCGCGGATCATCGCGCGCGAGACGATCCGCGCGATCCGCAAGGACGTCCTCGCGAAGTGCTACGGCGGCGACATCACCCGCAAGCGCAAGCTGCTCGAGAAGCAGAAGGAGGGCAAGAAGCGCATGAAGACCATCGGCCGGGTCGACGTGCCGCAGGAGGCATTCATCGCCGCGCTGTCGTCCGACGCGGCAGGCTCGAGCGGCGGCAAGGACGCGAAGGACGCGAAGAAGAAGTGACCGACGCCGCCCGTCGTCGCCGCCGGTTCGCCGAGCTGCACGCCGGCCCGGCGACGTTCCTGCTGCCGAACCCGTGGGACGTCGGGTCGGCGCGGCTGCTCGTGCACGAGGGCTTCGAGGCGCTCGCGACGACGAGCTCGGGCCTCGCGTGGTCGCTCGGTACCGAGGACCAGCAGGTCACGCGCGACCAGCTGCTCGCGCACGTGCGGACCCTCGTCGCGGCCGTCGACGTGCCCGTGCAGGTCGACGCCGAGCGTGGCTACGCCGACGACCCGACCGGCGTGGCGGAGACCGTCGCGCTCCTGCACGACGCGGGTGCCGCAGGCTGCTCGATCGAGGACTACGACCCGGCCGCGGGCGCCGTCGAGCCGCTCGAGATCGCCGTCGCCCGCGTGGCCGCTGCTGCGGACGCCGCCCACCGCGCCGGGGACCCGATGGTCGTCACGGCACGCTGCGAGAACCATCTGTACGGCGTCGACGACCTCGACGACACCGTGACGCGGCTGCGCGCCTACGCCGCCGCGGGCGCCGACTGCGTCTACGCGCCCGGGCTCACGACCGTCGAGCAGATCCGCACCGTCGTGACCGCGGTCGACGTGCCGGTCAACGTCCTCGCGTGGCCCGACGGCCCGACGGTCGCCGAGATCGCCGCCGCGGGTGCGCGCCGGGTGTCCGTCGGCGGGGCGCTCGCGTCCGCCGCCTACGGCGCGCTCGTCGCCGCCGCGCGCGAGCTGCGTACGGACGGCACCACCACGTTCCGTCGGCGCGGCCTCACGTCCGCCGACCGTGAGGCGTTCCGCTGATGGCTCCCGCGCTGCCCGACGGCGACGCCGCCCCCGACGACGGCGCCCTGCCCGCCTCCGTTCTCGCCGGGGCCGAGAGGCGCGCGTTCGGCGTCTACCTGCACGTCCCGTTCTGCACCGTGCGCTGCGGGTACTGCGACTTCAACACCTACACCGCGACCGAGCTCGGGGGAGGCGCCAGCCAGTCGTCGTACGCGTCGACGGCCCTCGCCGAGATCGACCTCGCCGGGCGCGTGCTCGCCGCAGCCGGCCTGCCCGCACGGCCCGTCTCGACGGTGTTCGTCGGCGGCGGGACGCCCACCGTGCTCCCCGTCGACGACCTCGCGCGTCTGCTGGGCGGTGTCCGCGACACGTGGGGCCTCGCGTTGGACGTCGAGGTGACGACCGAGGCCAACCCCGACTCCGTGACACCGGAGTCGTTGGCCGCGCTCGCGGCGGCCGGCTTCACGCGTGTCTCGTTCGGCATGCAGTCCGCGGTGCCGCACGTCCTCGCGACGCTCGACCGCACGCACGACCCGCGCCGCATCCCCGACGTCGTCCGCTGGGCCCGCGACGCCGGCCTCGCGGTCTCGCTCGACCTCATCTACGGCACGCCCGGCGAGTCCCTCGACGACTGGCGCGCGAGCGTCGAGACGGCCCTCGCGACCGGCGTCGACCACGTGTCCGCGTACGCGCTCGTCGTCGAGGAGGGCACGCGCATGGCCGTCCAGGTCCGCCGCGGCGACCTCCCGCCGACGGACCCCGACGACCAGGCCGCGAAGTACGAGCTCGCGGACGACCTGCTCGCCGCGGCGGGGCTCGGCTGGTACGAGGTCAGCAACTGGGCCCGCACGCCCGCCGACGCGTGCCGCCACAACCTCGCGTACTGGCGCGGCGACGACTGGTGGGGGATCGGACCGGGCGCGCACAGCCACGTCGGCGGCGTGCGCTGGTGGAACGTCAAGCAACCCCGGGCGTACGCCGACCGCCTGGCCCGTGGCGTGAGCCCGGCCGCCGGGCGCGAGACTGTCGACGGGGAGTCCGCGGCGCTCGAGCGCCTCATGCTGGGTGTCCGCATGGCCGAGGGACTGCCGATCGCCGACCTCCCGGCCGACGCCCGCCGCGAGGTCGCCGGTCTCGTCGCCGACGGGCTCGTCGACGGTCGCGCCGCGCTCGCCCGAGCGGCCGCGGGGTCGTCGACGCCCGGCGGGAGGATCGTCCTGACGCGTCGTGGGCGCCTGCTCGCCGACGCCGTCGTGCGGACGCTCGCGGCCTGACCGGGGATGCGTCGCCGCGGCGCCTCCCGTCATCGCGAGGCGCCCGACGCGACGAGGGCGCCACCCGCGGAACGGGTGACGCCCTCGACGTGAGGTGCTGCGGGTCAGCTGACCATGCGGATGGTCATCGGGTAGCGGTACCACTCCCAGCGGCTCGTGGCGACGGCGGCCAGGATGCCGAAGACGAGCTGCACGACCCACACCGCGAGGATGAGCAGCACGCCGATGCCGATCACGCTGAGGATGCCGCCGACCACGTACGCGATGAGGAGCGTGAGCTGGAAGTTCAGCGACTCCTTCGCGTGGTGCTCGAGGAACGGGCCGCGGCCGCGGAACACGAGCCAGATGACCAGCGGGGCGATGAAGCCCACGCCGACCAGCGGCAGGAGGTGGCCGACGATCGCCCACGTCTTCTCGTCGTCCGGCCGCAGGGGCGCCGCGGGCTGCGCGTAGCCGGCCGGGGAGCCCTGCGGGGCGCCGGTGTAGGGCTGCTGGGCGCCGTACTGCGCGCCGTAGGGCTGCTGCGCACCGTACGGCTGGCCGGCGGGGTCACCCGCGGGCTGGCCGGGGGTGGCGTTCGGGTCGGGCTGCTTGGCCCACGGGTCGGGCTGCGGGGTGGTCATCGCACGAGCTCCAGCGAGAAGGGGTAACGGTACGAGCCGCCCTTGTTGACGGCTACGGCTGCGAGGATCGACAGGACGAGGCTGATGATGCCGATGCCGATGATCGCGATCCAGCCGATCACTCCGATGGCGGGCAGGTTCTCGACGATCTTGGCGACGACGAGACCCACCAGCAGCGTGAGCTGGAAGTTGAGGGCGACGCGGGCCTGCTCGGCCGCCTGGCCGCCGCGCTCGCGGTGCACGAGCCAGATGACGAGCGCCGGGACCCACCCGATGAAGAAGTAGGCGAGGATCCCGCCCAGGTGCGCGAGGGTCGCCCACGTGCGGGTCTGGTCCGCGCCGGACGGGTGGTGGGCGGGCTGCTGCTGGTACGACATCGCGCTCCTCGTGCAGGGGCCGACCGGCGCGGGGCCGGCCGGGACGGGGCGGGCCTGGTGGCCGCGTGCCTCCCCACGTCAGGGGCGGGGAAGGCAGCGCGAGCCTACCGACCCGGGGGGACGCGCGCCCAGGGTTCACCCGGAGGTGAGATGTCCGGTACGCGTGGTTCCTTGACACGCCGTGCGCCGCGCCGATTCGATCCGACTGGGCGACTCGGCCCGCGACAGGAGGCGACGCATGAGCGAGAACCCCGGCGGAGAGCGCCGCGACGACGACCAGCGGCCCGACGTGCCGCTCGACAAACCCACGCCCGCGCAGCCCGACGCGCCGCCGCCCGCCGGCGGCACGTACCCGCCGCCGCCCGCCCCGGCGCCCGGTGCCTACCCGCCGCCGCCCGCCCCCGGCGGC
>NZ_BHYL01000173.1 GCF_003851725.1 Cellulomonas algicola
TCAGCCGGGCATTAGCGTGAGACACGAGAGACCTCCGTTGATGCGAGCCGGGTTCCTAGACAGCTCCCACTCGACCCGGAGGTCTCTCGCTACGTCAACAACGGTCGTGGTCAGTACAGCTAGGTCGATGGTGGGGCACCCGGCGCGGGGAGGCGAGCCCTGCGAGGGGTCGGTCCGCCTGTCGGTCGTTCAGGCGTCCGGCGGTCGGTCGGGGGTGAACCGCGCGGCGAGGCGCTCGGAGCCGCGGGCGAGCAGGACGACGTCGGCGCCGACGGCCACGAACGACGCCCCGGCCTGCACGTACGCGTCGGCGAGGGCCGGGTCGAACGCGTTGACGCCGACGGGTGTGCCGGCCGCGCGGACCGCGTCGAACGTGCGGTGGACGGCCGCGACGACGTCGGGGTGGTCCTGCTGCCCGAGCCGCCCGAGGGAGGCCGCGAGGTCGGACGGGCCGACGAAGACGCCGTCGACGCCGTCGACCGCCGCGATCTCGCCTGCGGCGTCGACGCCCTGCGCGGTCTCGACCTGGACGACGACGGACACGTGCCGGTCGGCGTCCCGGAGGTACCCGTCGACGCGGCTCCACCGGGTGGAGCGGGCGAGCGCGCCGCCGACGCCGCGTCGCCCGTGCGGCGGGTAGCGGACGGCCTCGACGACGGCGCGCGCCTCGTCCGCGGTGGACACCATGGGGACGAGAAGGTTCTGCGCGCCGAGGTCGAGGACCTGCGTGATCAGCACGGGGTCGGCCGCCGGGACGCGGACGACGGGCGTCACCGGGTACGCGGCGAGCGCCTGGAGCTGGGCGAGCACCGACTCGAGCCCGTTGGGCGCGTGCTCCATGTCGACGAGCACCCAGTCGACCCCGGACCCGGCGCAGATCTCGGCGACGAGCGGGCTGCCGGTGCAGACCCACAGGCCGACGAGCGGCCGCGCGGCGTCGCCGTGGGCCTGCTCGGTCGCGAGGGCGTCGCGGAAGGTCGGCGTCAGTCGAAGCGGCACGAGAGCGTCCCCAGGTCGTGGAAGTCGGCCAGGACGGTGTCGCCCCGGTGCACCCACAGCGGGCGCGTGAACGAGCCGGCGAGGACGAGCTCGCCCGCGTCGAGGCGCTCGCCGTGCTGCGCGAGCTTGTTCGCGAGCCACGCGACGCCGCGCGCGGGGTGGCCGAGCACGGCGCCCGCGACGCCCGACTCCTCGACGGTCCCGTTGCGGTGCAGCAGCGCGGCGACCCAGCGCAGGTCGACGTCGTCGGGCCGCACGGGGGTCCCGCCGTGGACCATGGCGCCCATCGCCGCGTTGTCGCTGATGGTGTCGACGATCGTGCGGCCGTCGAGCGCGATGCGCGACGACAGGATCTCGAGCGCGGGGACGACGTACCCGGTCGCGCGCAGCACGTCGAAGATCGTCGCGTCGGGCCCGTCGACGGGCTCGGCGAGGAGGAACGCGAGCTCGACCTCGACGCGCACGTTCGAGAACCGCGCGTGCTCGAGGACGGCGCCGTCCTCGTGGACCATGTCGGCGAGGATCGCGCCGTAGTCGGGCTCGTCGATGCCGGTCGCGGCCTGCATGACCTTCGACGTGAGCCCGATCTTGCGGCCGACGTGCCGCCTCCCGGCGGCCAGGGCACGCCGCCGCCACTCGGCCTGCACCGCGTACGCGTCGTCGACGGTCATGCCGGGGTGGCGGGCCGTGAGCAGGGGCACGGTGGTGCGGTCGCGCTCGGCGGCGGCGAGCTCGTCGGCGATGTCGGCGATCGCGTCGGGCGTCAGCACGGGACGCCCCGCTGCGGCCGGTGCGGCTGGTGGGGTCGAGGGCGTGCGCGGGTCACAGCTGGTGCCCCAGCTTGTACTCGCCCTGCTTCCACTCGGGCAGGGCGTCGGCGTCGTCGCCCGCGCGCGTGTAGGAGAACCCGTCGGCGCCGATCGTCACGGCCATCTCGCTCGAGTCGGTGCGCGCGACGACGGGCTGCGGCTCACCGTCGAGGTCGAGCACGAGGGACGCCTCGGTGTACCAGGACGGCACGACGGGGTTGCCCCACCAGTCGCGCCGCTGGTTGTCGTGCACGTCCCACGTGACGACGGGGTTGTCGGGGTCGCCGGTCCAGTAGTCCTGCGTGTAGATCTCGACGCGGTGCCCGTCGGGATCGCGCAGGTACAGGTAGAACGCGTTGGACACGCCGTGCCGGCCGGGTCCGCGCTCGATCCGGTCGGACAGCCGCAGCGCGCCGAGGCGGTCGCAGAGCGCGAGGACGTCGTGCTTCTCGTGCGTCGCGAACGCGACGTGGTGCAGCCGCGGCCCGTCGCCGCCGGTCATCGCGGTGTCGTGCACCGTCGGCTTGCGGCGCATCCACGCGGCGTACGTCGTCCCGTCGGCGTCCTGGATGTCCTCGGTCACGCGGAACCCGAGGTCCTCCATGTAGCGCACCGCGCGCGGCACGTCGGGCGTGACCTGGTTGAAGTGGTCGAGCCGCACGAGCGGGCCGGGTGGTTGCAGGTCGTACCGCCAGGACAGCCGCTCGACGTGCGCGACGTCGTGCACGAACTCGTACGGGAAGCCGAGCGGGTCCTGCACGCGCACCGCGTCGCCGACGCCTGCCGTCCACCCGTCGCGGCGCCGCTCGACCCGGCACCCGAGCTCGGAGTAGAACGCGACGGCCCGCTCGAGGTCCTGCGGCGTGCGCACGCGGTACGTGAACGCGGCGGCCGCCGCGACGGGCCCCTGGCGCAGCACGAGGTTGTGGTGGAGGAACTCGTCGAACGTGCGCAGGTGCAGCGTCGTCGCGTCCTGCGCGGTCACGACCAGGCCGAGCACGTCGACGTAGAAGTGCCGTGACGCCGCGAGGTCGGTGACGACGAGCTCGAGGGACAGGGCGCGCAGCACGTCCGGGGG
>NZ_BHYL01000174.1 GCF_003851725.1 Cellulomonas algicola
CACCCAGCCCGCTGCGTCACCGAGCGTGCCGCCCGTCGCGCCGCCGGCGCCCCACGTGCCCGAGCCCCAGCCGCCGGTGCCCCCGACCGACGCACCGCAGGGCCCGACGACGAGCGCGCCGCAGCCGCCGACGCCCCCCGCGGGCGACGCCGACGGCCGCTGAGCGTCAGCGCCCGAGCAGTCCCTGCATCCACGCCTCGACGGCGTCGGGGTCGCGCGGCAGCGCCGCGGACAGGTTCTCGTTCCCGTCAGCGGTGACGAGCACGTCGTCCTCGATCCGCACGCCGATGCCGCGGTACTCCTCGGGCACGAGCAGGTCGTCGGACTTGAAGTACAGGCCGGGCTCGATCGTGAACACCATGCCGGGCTGCAGCTCCGCGTCGAGGTAGAGCTCGGCGCGCGCCTGCGCGCAGTCGTGCACGTCGAGGCCCAGGTGGTGGCTCGTCCCGTGCACCATCCACCGGCGGTGGTGCTGGTTCTCGGGCTTGAGCGAGTCCTCCGCGGAGATCGGCAGCAGGCCCCACTCCTCGAGCCGCGCGGCGATGACGCGCATCGCGGCGTCGTGCACGTCGCGGAACCTCGTCCCCGGCCTCGCGACGGCGAACGCGGCGTCGGCGGCGTCGAGCACGGCCTGGTAGACGCGGCGCTGGACCTCGGTGAACGTGCCGTCGACGGGCAGCGTGCGCGTGACGTCCGCGGTGTAGAGCGAGTCGACCTCGACGCCCGCGTCGACGAGGACGAGGTCGCCCGCGCGCACGGGGCCGTCGTTGTCGATCCAGTGCAGCGTCGTCGCGTGCTCGCCCGCGGCCGCGATGGTCTCGTACCCGACGGCGTTGCCCTCCTGGCGGGCGTGCCCGACGAACGTGCCCTCGATGACGCGCTCGCCGCGGCGGTGCTCCTGCGCGGCGGGCAGCGCGCGCACGATCTTCTCGAAGCCCTCGATCGTCGTGTCGACCGCGAGGCGCATCTGCTCGACCTCGTACGCGTCCTTGAGCAGCCGCAGCTCGGACAGCGCCTCGGCCAGCCGCTCGTCGCGCGCACCCGCGGCCTCGGTCGCGCGGATCTCCTCGACGACCTCCTCCACCGCCTCGTCGACGTCCGGCACGACGAGGACCTGCACGCCGTCGGCGCCCGCGTCCTTGGCGAGCGCGTCGCGCAGGTCGTCGAGGTGCGCGGTGCGGATCCCGGTCTCGGTCTCGACGTCCTCGAGCGTGGGCCGTGCGCCGACCCAGAACTCCCCGTAGCGGGAGTCGGAGAAGAACTCCGCGGTGTCCCGGCCCGCGAGGGGCCGCAGGTAGAGCACCGCGCGGTGGCCGGACCCGCCGTCGCCCTCGCCGTCCGGGACGGGGTGCAGCACGAGCACCGCGTCGGGCTCCTGCTCGACGCCCAGGCCCGTGAGGTGCGCGAACGCCGAGTGCGGGCGGAACCGGTAGTCGGTGTCGTTGGAGCGCACCTTGAACGTGCCCGCGGGGATCACGAGCCGCTCGCCGGGGAAGTGCGCGGAGAGCGCGGCGCGCCGACGCTCGGTGTGGTCGGCGGCGGGGTTGCGGGTCGCCGTCGACGCGGGCCGCTCGCCCCAGCCCGACGTCACGAACCGCAGGAACTCGGCCGAGCCCGGGCGCTGCGACCGGTTGCTGCCGCGGTCCGCGAGGGGCTGCTCGTCGCCGTGCGCGACAGCCGGGTCGACGGCGGGGGTGGCGGTCTCGGGCGTGGGCTCCGTGGTCATCGCGCCATTGTCCCATCGGCGGGCGCGACGACGACGGGACGCGTCCGCGGAGGTGCTCGACCCGGCGTCCGGCCGTGCCCGGGGTCGGGTCGCGCCGGCGGCGTGCGCGCTGCGCACCGGGCCCGTGGACGCCGTGGTCGCGCGGTTACGGTGTGCGGATGCGCATCGACCTGCACGCCCACTCGTCCGCGTCCGACGGCACGGACGCCCCCGGGGACCTCGTCGCGGCGGCCGCGCAGGCGGGTCTGGCCGTGGTCGCCCTGACGGACCACGACACGACGGTCGGGTGGGACGAGGCCGCGGACGCGGCGGCCCGGCACGGCGTGCGGCTCGTGCGTGGCACCGAGGTCTCCGCGAGGTCCGCAGGCATCAGCGTGCACGTGCTGTCCTACCTCCACGACCCCGACGCGCCTGCCCTGCATCGCGAGCTCGAGCGGTCGCGGCGCTCGCGCGTGCACCGCGCGGAGGCGATGGTCGAGCTGCTCGCGGCAGACGTGCCCATCACCTGGCAGGACGTGCTCGACCACAGCGCGGACGCCGTCGTGGTAGGCCGCCCGCACATCGCCGACGCGCTCGTCGCGCGGGGCGTCGTGCCGGACCGGTCGGCGGCGTTCGCGCACCTGCTGCGGTCCGACGGCCCGTACCACGTGCCGCACTACGCGCCGTCGGCGGCCACCGCCGTGCGGGCGATCCGGGCGGCCGGGGGCGTGCCGGTCTTCGCGCACCCCGGCGCCGACGCGCGCGGGCGGGTCGTGCCGGACGAGGTCTTCGAGGAGCTCGCCGACGCCGGTCTCGCCGGGCTGGAGGTCCACCACCGCGACCACTCGCCGGCGCAGGTCGAGCGCCTCACGGCGATCGCCGAGCGCCTCGGGCTGCTCGTCACGGGGTCGAGCGACTACCACGGGGACGGGAAGGTCAACCGGCTGGGGGAGAATCTCACCGAGCCGCACGTCCTGGCGGCGATCGAGGAGCAGGGGCGTCTGCCGGTGCTCGGAGGATAAGGAGGTCGCGTGTCGGACGTCCTCGACGTGCACCTGTTCGCGTCGGTGTTCATCACGCTGTTCGTCATCATGGACCCCCCGGGGACCGTGCCGATCTTCCTCGGGCTGACGAGCGCGATGTCCCGGGTGCAGCGCAACCGCGCCGCCCGCCAGGCCGTCGCCGTCGCGTTCGGCGTCGTCGTGGCGTTCGCGCTGTTCGGGCAGTCGCTGCTCAGCTACATGCACGTCTCGCTGCCCGCGCTGCAGGCGTCCGGCGGCCTGCTGCTGCTGCTCGTCGCGATGGAGCTGCTGACCGGCAAGATGGAGGAGCCGCAGCCGTCGGGCAACACGAACGTCAACGTGGCGCTCGTCCCGCTCGGCACGCCGCTGCTCGCCGGTCCCGGCGCGATCGTCGCGACCATGGTCTTCGTGACGCAGTCCGACGGGTCCGCGGCCGACTGGGTGGCCATCGCGCTCGGCGTCCTCGCGGTGCACGTCTGCCTCTACCTCGCCATGCGGTTCGCGAACGTCATCCATCGCGTGCTGGGGGAGTCGGGCACGATCCTCGTCACCCGGATCGCCGGCCTGCTCCTCGCCGCGATCGCCGTGCAGCTCGTCGCCGACGCCGTCGAGGCGTTCATCAAGGCCGCCTGACCCGGTCGCCCCGCCGCGGAACGCGGGTTGTCGTTTGGACCGGCGCGTCGCGCCGCGGACCGCCCGTCCGCCGCGCTGCCGCGGCCTGCCGCAGACAGGCGCGGCGGCGCCGATACGCCGAAGGGCGCGCACCCCGTCCGGGATGCGCGCCCTTCGTGCGTCAGGCGTCAGGCGTCGGC
>NZ_BHYL01000175.1 GCF_003851725.1 Cellulomonas algicola
CCGCAGACGCGCCGCGTGCGCCGTGCTGCCGACGCGACGCGCCGCGTGCCGTGCGCGGCCCCGCCGACGCGACGCGCGTGCCGTCGTCGCAGACGCCGAGGGCGCGCCACCCGGCAGGGGAGGCGCGCCCTCGGTCCGCCGGGGCGGACGGGTGGTGCGGCGGGTCAGACCGACGTGACGACGAGCGCCACGTTGTGGCCGCCGAACCCGAACGAGTTGTTGATCGCGGCGATCTGCCCGTCGGGCAGCGCGCGCGGCTTGTCGCGCACCAGGTCGAGCACGAGCTCCGGGTCGGGGTCGTCGACGTTGATCGTCGGCGGCGCCTGCCGGTCGTGCAGCGCGAGGATCGTGAACACCGACTCGAGCGCGCCCGCGCCGCCGAGCAGATGGCCCGTCATCGACTTCGTCGCGGACAGGGCGACGTGGTCCGCCTCGTCGCCGAGCACGCCGCGGATGCTGCGCGCCTCGATGAGGTCGCCCACCACCGTGGAGGTCGCGTGCGCGTTGACGTGCACGATGTCGCGGTGCGAGACGCCCGCCTCCTGCAGCGCGGAGCGCATCGCACGGATCTGCCCGTCGCCCGAGGGCTCGGGGGACGTGATGTGGTACCCGTCGGCGGACAGTCCGACACCGGCGATGCGCGCGTACACGCGGGCGCCGCGCGCGGCGGCGTGCTCGGCGCTCTCCAGCACGACGACGCCGGCGCCCTCACCGACGACGAAGCCGTCCCGGGCGGTGTCGTACGGGCGCGACGCGCGCTGCGGGTCGTCGTTGCGCTGCGACAGCGTGCGCGACGCGGCGAACGCGCCGATCGGCATGGGGTGGATCGGAGCCTCGGTGCCGCCCGCGACGACCACGTCGGCGCGGCCCGAGCGGATCATGTCGACGCCGTACCCGATCGCCTCGGCACCCGACGCGCACGCCGAGACCAGGGCGTGCGCACCGGCGCGGGCGCCCAGGTCGAGCGACACGAACGCGACGGGGGAGTTCGGCATGAGCATGGGCACCGTCATCGGCAGCATGCGCCGGGCGCCCTTCTCGCGGAGCGTGTCCCAGCCGTCGAGCATCGTCCAGATGCCGCCGATGCCGGACGACACCACGGCACCGAGCCGCTCGCCGTCGACCTCGGGGGAGCCCGCGTCGGCCCACGCCTCGCGCGCCGCGATCACGGCGTACTGCGCGGAGGGGTCCATGCGCTTGAGCTCGGGGCGCGGCAGGACGTCCGCGGGCGCGACC
>NZ_BHYL01000176.1 GCF_003851725.1 Cellulomonas algicola
CGGGCATTAGCGTGAGACACGAGAGACCTCCGTTGATGCGAGCCGGGTTCCTAGACAGCTCCCACTCGACCCGGAGGTCTCTCGCTACGTCAACAACGGTCGTGGTCAGTACACCTAGGCCGCTGGCGTGTGGCAGATGCTGCAGGGCTACCGCGCGCGTCACGCTGTCATTGCTCTTGGTCATGGCCGAAGCGGCGGGGCAGGTGGTCTTCCCGTTTGTGATCGGTCTCGCTCTGGACGACCACCTGGGTGGATCGAACCGCGGTCTGGTGATCGTCGTGGGTGTCGGCCTGATCGCGATGGCCCTCGCTAGACGTCGTCGAGTTCTCGGCGACAGCGTCGCTGCTACCCATGTCCTGGCAAGAGTCGTTGCGACTCCGGGACATCCTGCGGCGGTGCCACGACGCGCAGGACGAGCAGCCCTGGCACACCCTGGTAGCGGCACATCGCGGCACGACTGGCACCTCGCACGACTCATGCCCTCCAGATGACGGGAATGAGCGCGATGGCGACCACGAACCACGCCACGGTCGTGGCCAGCCCGAGCTTCCAGAAGTCCGAGAACTTGTAGTCGCCCGGCCCGGTCACCATGAGGCCCGGTCACCATGAGGTTTGCGGGGGTGGCGATCGGGGTGAGGAAAGACGCGGCCCCGGCGACTGCGACGAGCATGAGCACCGGAGCGAGCGGGACGCCCGCCTCGTCGGCCATGGCCACCGCGATCGGCACCACGATGAGCACGGTCGCCGTGTTGCTGACCACCAGGCCGAGCAGGAGCGTGAGCAGGAAGATCGCGGCCAGGAGACCGACGCACCCGGCCAGAACGAGGAGGCTGACCGTCGCGTCCGACATGCTCGTCCTTTCCGGCAGCGCTGCCGGGTCAGCGCCCGATGTGGCCCGCGATGATGCTCGTCACGATCACCGACGTGATGGTCACGGTGGAGAAACCCGCCACGATCATCTTCGGCAGGATCTGCCCCTCGATCGCGGCGACCTCTTCGGGCGACTCGCCGGCACCCCGTGCGGCCTCCTGGGACAGGATCATCGTGCCCGGGAAGCCGAACAGCGCCGTCAGGCCGATGGCGATCGACATCGAGACGCTGTACCCGACGAGCTTGCCGGTCACCGCCGCGAAGACCGCGATCCCCGCGAGCCCGCACACGAACGCGAGGAGCAGGGGCACCGCCAGGCTCGCCAGGTCGGACAGCTCGACCGTCGCGAGCGGCCCGAACACCAGGATGAGGATCGCGATCATCATGAGGCCGAGCGAGTCGATGCCCGCCAGGACCGACGGCTTGAAGATCCCCGTGGTGCGCAGCGCGATGCCGAAGATGAGGGCCACCACGAAGGTGTTGAGGACGCCGTCCGTGAGGTTGTTGATCCCGATGGCGGCCAGGACGACCACGCCGACGACGAAGAGCGTGCCGGCAGTGGTCCGGAACGCGTCCGGGAGCCGGCTCGTGCTCGCTGTCGCGGCCTCCTCTGCCTCGTCCACGCTGAGCTCGCCAGGACGGACCTGGGCCTTCACGCGTGACGCTTCCCGACGCAGGATGACCGAGGTCAGGGGGAAGCCGATGAGCCCTTGCAGCGCCACGATGAGCACCGGGAAGATCGCGACGGTGGTCAGGCCGACCCCGAGCGCCGCCTCCTGGATGATGATGACCGAGATCGTCCCGCCGCTGATCGCCCCGACCCCGGCGATCACGAAGTCGAGCGGCTGTGCCGCGACCTCGCCGTACTCGCCGGGCTGGACACCACCACCGAAGACGAGCCCGGCGACGAGCAGGAAGACGGCGATGCCGACGACTGCCGCGATTCCCACGAGCAGCGTCCGCCACTGCTTCTTGAAGTCGTCGAGGCTGATCATCGTGCCGAGGTGCACGATGATGAAGCCCACGACCACGCCCGCCAGCGCCAGGAGCGACGAGCTCGCGAGCAGGTCGTCGGGGAAGACGTTCGTCAGGAAGCCGATCAGGAAGATGATCGAGGCGACGAACAGCGACGAGAGCAGTGACTTCGTCTTCTTCGCGACGAAGTCACTGACGGTCCACACGAGCATGACGACGACGAACGCCACCACCGAGTTCATCGCCGCTCCTCGACCATGTCGGTTGCCTCGTGGGCGGGCCGTGGTGTGGTCACGCCGTGAACCCTGCGGCGGCCGCCAGGATGGTCCGCGCGCCCACACCGGTGCATCCGGGGGTCTGCCAGCCGGCGTCGACCGTGGACCAGGCGGTGCCGGCGATGTCGAGGTGCGCCCACGGAACGCCTTCGGTGAACTCGTGCAGGAACAGCGCCGAGATGATGCCGTCGGGCTGGCCGGTCGGTCCGAGGTTGCGCAGGTCGGCCACCTGCGAGGTCAGCTGCGGACGGTACCGGTGCTCCAGCGGCACCCTGGCCACCGGCTCGCCGCTCGAGGTGGCGGCGGCTGCGACGGAGGCGACGAGTGCCTCGTCGGAGCCTGTGATGCCCGAGAGCAGCGAGCCGAACGCCCGTGCCACCGCCCCGGTCAGGGTGGCGATGTCCACGATCGCGTCGACGCCGTCCTCCACAGCCAGCGCGAGCCCGTCGCTCATGACGACCCTGCCCTCGGCGTCGGTGTTGACGATCTCGATGGTGCGACCGGAGCGACCGCGCACGACGTCTCCGAGTGCGGTGGCCGTCGCCGACGGCATGTTGTCGGTGCACATGAGGTAGCCGACGACCTCGGCAGTCCCATGCGCCGCGGGCAGGGCGAGCATCGCGGCGAGGATCGCTGCCGCGCCCGACATGTCGTTCTTCATCTGCGCGTGCGAGTCGTCGTTGGGCTTCAGCCCGATCCCGCCCGAGTCGTACATGATCCCCTTCCCGACCAGCCCGAGGCGGCCGGTGGGGGCGCCGGGCGGCACGTAGCGCAGGCGCACGAACCGAGCCTCCTGCTCGCTGCCCGCGTTGATCGCGAGGAGCCCGCCCAGCCGCTCGTCGCGGCACCGCTGCTGCTCCCACACCTCGACCTCGAGGTCTGCCTCGGCGCCCAGGTCGACCGCGATCCGGGCCAGCCGGGACGCGGTGAGGTGGTTGTGCGGGGTGTTGGCCAGGTCCCGGGCGAGCGCGGTCGCCCCGGCGGACGCGACCCCGAGCGCCGCGGCCGCAGCCGTCTCGTCGTGCGCGGCGCCGGTGACCAGTGCCAGGTGCGTCAGCCGGTGGCCCTGGGGCTCGGCGCGCAACGCGTCGTAGCGATAGCGCGCGAGCAAGATCCCTTCGACGACCGCGCGCACGACCTCGCCCGTGACGTCGTCGGGCAGCCGCACGGCCAGGTCGGTGTGCGGCGACGCGGCCCGTGACCCGAGCCCGGCCGCGTCGCGCCAGTCGTCGACCGTGGGTGCGGGACCGGTCCCGGCGAGGACGTGCGACGTCGGGGACGCGACGACGTGCACGCTGCGGACCGAGCCCGAGAAACCCGCTGCACGCAACTCCTCCCAGGACACGCCGTCGGGCAGGGGACCGTCGGGCGCGACCAGCCACACCTGAGGGCGGTCGGGGGGGTCCGCGGTGACGTCGAACCTGACCGACCCGAGCTCACGTGAGGGGCCGATGACGTCGAGGTGGTCGGAGAAGGCCATGCCAGTCCTCAGTCTCGTCGGGACAGACCGCTGCCAACTGGTTCCTGGACGCCCGGCGTGACTCGGTCCGGCTCCCGCATCCGCCTCGAACGTAGACCCGGGGGCGCCCTTGTGCTGGTCAACTGGCAGGGCGTGCGCGCTCGGACGTTGATGGGGCCCGAATCGCCGACCACGCGGGCGTCGGCCGCGGAGCGCAGAGCGCACCGCCGGCCGATCGCGCTAGGTGTACTGACCACGACCGTTGTTGACGTAGCGAGAGACCTCCGGGTCGAGTGGGAGCTGTCTAGGAACCCGGCTCGCATCAACGGAGGTCTCTCGTGTCTCACGCTAATGCCCG
>NZ_BHYL01000177.1 GCF_003851725.1 Cellulomonas algicola
CGCCGACGACGCCGCCCTCGCGCCCGAGCCCGTCGCCGCCACGCTGCCGGGCCTCGTGCCGGGTCCCGGGCCGGACGGGCGCCCGCGCCCCGACGCCCCGCTCGTCGCCGTCACCGGCGTGACCGGCTACGTGGGCGGACGCCTCGTCCCCGAGCTGCTGTCGGCCGGCTATCGGGTGCGCGCGCTCGCGCGGTCACCGCAGCGGCTGCGCGGGCGCCCGTGGGTCGGCGAGGTCGAGGCCGTCGAGGCGGACGCGTCGGACCTCGAGCAGACCCGTGCGGCGCTCGAGGGCGTCGAGGTCGCGTACTACCTCATCCACTCGCTCGGGTCGGGCCGGACGTTCGAGTCGCGCGACCGGACGACCGCGCTCACGTTCGCGCGTGCGGCGCGCGAGGCCGGCGTGCGCCGGATCGTCTACCTCGGCGGCCTCTACCCCGAGGGCGAGGACCTGTCGCCGCACCTCGCGTCGCGCACCGAGGTCGGCGAGATCCTGCTCGCGTCGGGCGTCCCGACGACCGTGCTGCGGGCCGCCGTCATCCTCGGGTCCGGCTCGGCGTCGTTCGAGATGATGCGCTACCTCACCGAGCGCCTGCCCGCGATGACGGTGCCGCGCTGGGTCGAGAACCGCATCCAGCCCATCGCGATCCGCGACGTGCTGCGCTACCTCGTCGGTGCCGCGGCGATGCCGCCCGAGGTGAGCCGCGGGTTCGACATCGGCGGTCCCGACGTCCTCACGTACCGCGACATGATGCAGCGCTACGCCGCCGCCGCCGGGCTGCCGCGACGGGTGATCGTGGGCGTCGGCGTCCTCACGCCGCGGCTGTCGAGCCTCTGGGTCTCGCTCGTCACGCCTGTGCCGGGCGGGCTCGCGCGTCCGCTCGTCGAGTCGCTCGTGCACGAGGTCGTGTGCGACGAGCACGACATCGCCCGCTGGGTGCCCGACCCGCCCGACGGGCTCGTCGGCTTCGACCGCGCGGTGCGGCTCGCGCTGCGGCGCGTGCACGACGCGGCCGTCTCGACCCGGTGGTCGTCGGCGTCGGCGCCGGGGACCCCGAGCGACCCGCTGCCGTCGGACCCGGGCTGGGCGGGCGGCTCGCTCTACGTCGACGAACGGCGTGTGACCGTCGACGCGTCGCCGGCCGCGCTGTGGCGCGTCCTGGAGTCCGTCGGCGGCGAGAACGGGTGGTACTCGTGGCCGCTCGCGTGGCGCGTCCGCGGGCTCGGCGACCGGCTGGTCGGCGGCCCGGGCCTGCGACGCGGACGGAGGGACCCGTGGCGGCTGCTCGTCGACGACGCCGTGGACTTCTGGCGCGTCGAGGAGGTCGAGCCCGGGCGGCTCCTGCGCCTGCGCGCCGAGATGCGCGTCCCCGGGCTCGCGTGGCTCGAGCTCCGGGTGGAGACGGACGACGACGCCGTCGGGAGCGGCAGGGCGGAGCCGGACCCGGACGCCGACGCGAAGCCCGGCGCGAACGGCGACGTCACCGACGACCTCCGCGGTGGTGGCGCACCGGCCGGCGACGACCCGGGCAGCGTCGTGCGACCCGGCGACGACGCGCGGTGGCTGCGCCCGCCCGCCGTCTTCGCGCAGCGTGCGCTGTTCCACCCGCGCGGGCTGCTGGGGCAGCTCTACTGGTGGTCCGTCGCGCCGTTCCACGGCGTCGTGTTCGGCGGCATGCAGCGCAACATGGCCCGTGCGGCCGAGCGCGCCGAGCAGGCGCGGACGGACCGGTCGCGGGTCCGTCGTGACCGAGACCGGACCGGCGCCGACTCGCCCGGTGCGGGCACCACCCGCTCGGACGCGGCGGCGGGCGCATGACCCTGCCGACCGTCTCCGTGGTCGTCCCCTCGCGCGACGACGCGACGCTGCTCGACCGGTGCCTCACGGCGCTGGCCGCGCAGACCGTCGCCCCCGTCCAGGTCGTCGTCGTGGACAACGCCTCGCGCGACGACACCGCGGACGTCGCGCGGCGGTACGGCGCGACGTGCCTGCACGAGGCCACGACGGGCATCTGGGCCGCGGCCGCGACCGGCTACGACGCGGCCGTCGGTGACGTCATCGCCCGCTGCGACGCCGACAGCGTGCCGCCGCCCGACTGGGTCGAGCACCTGGCCGCGGCGTTCGACGCCGACCCGGAGCTCGCGGCGGTCACAGGGCCCGGGCGGTTCGTCGGGCCGTCGCGGCTGCTGCGGGTCCTCGGCGACGTGCTCTACATGCGCGCGTACCGCGTCCTCATGGGCGGCGCGCTCGCGCACCCGCCGCTCTTCGGCTCGAACTTCGCGATGCGCCGGACGGTGTGGGAGCACGTCGCGCACGACGTCCACCGGACGCGCCAGGACCTGCACGACGACGTCGACCTCAGCTACCACGTGGGCGACGTCGGGACGATCCGGCACGACCCCACGCTCGTGGTGGGCATCTCGGCACGCCCGCTGCGCGACTGGCGCGGGCTGTGGGGGCGCGTCCGGCGCGGGCTGCGCACGATCGACCTGCACCGCCCCGACGACGCCCCGTCGCGCCGTCACCTGCGGCGCTGGCGGGCGGCTCGCCCGGGACGCGCGGCGCTCTGAGCCGGGTGTGCGAGCCGCCGCGCGCCTCGACGGTGTGGGACCCGGACCGGGCGTGACCGGGCTCGCGCGTGCGGACGCGTCGACCTCGTGGCCCGGTCAGGCCTCCGGACGGCGCCGGTGCCGCACGGGCGCCTCGACGTACTTCTGCCACGCCGCGCGCTCGACGTCGCCGAGCCGTCGCGGGCGCCCGGTCGCGGAGTCGACGAGCACGAGCGTCGTCGTCGCACGCGCGTACACGGTGCTCGTCGGGTCGGCGGCCGGGCGGTCGCGCACCTCGTAGCAGACGTCGAGGCTCGCACCGCCGAGGTGACCGAGCCACATCTCGACGACCACGGGCGAGCGCCGGTACCCGAGCGGGACGAGGTACTCGATCTCCTGCCGCGCGACGAGCGTCGACGTCTGCGCGCCGGGGCCCGCGTCGAGCACCGCCGTCGGCCACGTCGCGTCCGGTCGTGTGCCGTCCTGCGCCTCGGGGTGGCGCCAGAACGCCTCGATCCGCGCCTCCTCGAGCAGGCGCAGCATCTCCACGTTGTTGACGTGCGCGTACGCGTCCATGTCGGACCAGCGCAGCTGCACGGGGACCTCGAGCCGAGCCACACGACCTCCTTCGCCGACCAGCGATCCTACGAGCCCGCCGAGCGGGCGTGCGTCACGCCGCGGCCCGCTCGGCGGCGGCGGCGCACGCGGCCCACGCGCCCAGCTCGTCGGTCACCGGGCGCACGACCAGGTCCCGCGCGACGTCCTCGACGCCCGACCGCAGCCGTCGCCGGACCCGCGCGGCACGTCGCCGCGCCCCCACGCCCGCGAGGACGCGCGACACGAGCGCGAGGAGCACGCCGAGCAGCAGACCCCCGACGGTGAGCACGGTCGGCCACGGGATCTCGCCCCACGTCGGAGTGGGAGGCTCGGGCAGCCGCAGGTAGGCCAGCCCGGCGAGCGCCGCGAGCCATGCCGCGCCCGCGATCGCGACCGCGAGCAGCACCCACTGGACGACCCCGACGGCGCGCCACCAGCGTGGGTCGCGCGCACCCGCGGGCGCCGACGCGACGACGGCGCGGTCCAGCGCGTCGGGGATCGCGTCGCGCGCGACGGC
>NZ_BHYL01000178.1 GCF_003851725.1 Cellulomonas algicola
TGCGGCGTGAGGCCGCGGAGGCGGACGCGACCGAGTCGAGCAGCGCGCCGGCGACGGCCTGACGGGAGCGTGCGGGCGGGGCGGGGGCGGCTCGACGGGCGCCGGCCCCGCCCGCACCGCCGACCGGCCGGACGGGGCCGGGACAGGCCGGGTTCCGTCAGGCGTCGAGGCGCATCCGCCGCTGTGCGCCCTGCGTGCGCAGCACGAACCGGAACAGCGCGTCGACGTCGTTCTCGCGGATGTCGACGAACCGGCACCCGTACTGCGTCCCGCCGGTGCTGGTCCGCTGGGTGCGCAGCACCTCGGCGTCGAGCTTCACCGCACCGCGACCGGTCGGGAACTCGAACGCGACGCGGTCGTGCACCGCGAGCGTCGACGTCGTCGACAGGCGCATGCCGTGCGCGCTGATGTCGACGACCACGAACGAGATCGGGCGGCCCGGGCCGGCGCCGTCGGGGCCGGTCGCGACGCCCGTGCACAGCTGGAGCGTCCGGACGCGCGCACCCTGCCGCTTCTGCAGCATCGAGACGAGCTCGAGGTCGACCAGGGCGACCGTCGACGCGCCCACGCGCGACACCGTGCCGACGTAGCGGACCTCGCCGCGCACCTCGTCGAGCACGAGCACCTGGACGTCGTCACCGGGCCGCACCCCGCCGGGGACGACCCCGTGCTCGGCCGCGACCGTCATGGTCTCGCCGTCGAACGCCGCGACGTACCCCTCGACCACGGTGGTGCGGTCGCGCACCGTGAGCGCGCATCGTTCGAGGTCGTGCATGGTCGGTCCGTCCCGGTGGTGCTGGTCCTGGCGCCGGCACGGTGACACGTGCCGACACCGACCCCATCGGCAGGGCCGACGACCGGCTG
>NZ_BHYL01000179.1 GCF_003851725.1 Cellulomonas algicola
GCCCTCGGACGCGGACGTGCAGCCGGCGGCGAGCGCGGCGACGACCGCGAGCGCGGCGGCGGTCCGGGCGAGCGCGCGGGACCGACACGGCGCGGACGGGCGGGCCGTCGACGGGCGGGTCGCGCGCGACGGGCTGGTCAGGAGGGAGGCTCGGTGCACGGTCATGCCCCCGCCACGTGGGACGCGCCGGGCAGCAGCGCGGCGGCAGGCTCGGAGTAGCCGACGCCGACGAGGCGGTCGTCCTCGTAGCGCAGGGACGTCAGCGAGGCGAGGCTGCACTGGCGGCGGCGCGGGTCGTGCCACAGGCGGCGGTTCTCGAGCGCGAGGCGCGTGACCCACACGGGCAGCTGGTGGCTGACGAGCACGGCCTCGTGGCCGCGGGCCTGCCGGCGGGCGTCGGCGACCGCGGCGAGCATGCGGTCGACCTGCTCCCGGTACGGCTCGCCCCACGACGGCTTGAACGGGTTGCGCAGGTAGGGCCAGTGCTCGGGGTGGCGCAGCGACCCGTCGCCGACGCCGAACGTCTTGCCCTGGAAGTGGTTGGCGGCCTCGATGAGCCGCTCGTCGACGCCGACGTCGAGGCCGAACGCGGCGGCGATCGGGGTGGCGGTCTCCTGCGCGCGCTGCAGCGGGGAGGCGATGACGGCGACGACGTCGTGCCGCGGCCTCGCGGACCCGCCGGTCGTCCCGGGCTCGCCCGCGAGCGCGTCGGCGACGGCGCGCGCCATGGCGTGCCCCCGCTCGGACAGGTGGTAGCCCGGCAGGCGCCCGTACAGCACGCCCGCGGGGTTGTGCACCTCGCCGTGGCGCAGCAGGTGGACGGTGGTGGCGACCATGGGGTCAGTGTCGCAAACCCGGCTGTGTGTCCCGGACGGTTCGGCCCGTCAGGCGACGTGACACGGGACACCCGGGTCGTCGTCGCACCCGCCGACGATCCGGTCGGCCACCACCTGCATGGCGGCGCCGAGCGCGGCGAACTGCTCGGGCGTGAGGACGTCGACCAGGTGGTCGCGCACGGACTGGACGTGCTCGGGGGCCGCATCGACGAGCCGCTTCCACCCCGCGTCGGTCATGGTCGCGTTGACGCCGCGCGCGTCCTCGGCGCAGGGCGCGCGCCGGACCAGGCCGGCCTCCTCCATGCGGCGGACGGTGTGCGTGAGGCGGCTGCGCGAGTGCACGATGCCGTCGGCCAGCTCGGACATGCGCATGGTGCGGCCGGGCTGCTCGGACAGGCGGACGAGGACCTCGTACTCGTGCGTGGACAGCCCGGTGCGCGCCTCGAGCTCGTGCTCGAGGACGGCGGTCAGGCGGGCGACGCCGGACCGGAACGACCGCCAGTGGGTCTGCTGCTCGGCCGTGAGCCAGCCGCCGCGCGGCGAGGGCTCGGTGGTGCTCATCACGATCTCCATCCCGGGACAGGTGTTGCGCTCTGCCGACAAGTGTAGTTCAATCGTCAACTAACGAGAGTAGTTGACCTTTCAACGACTGAGGAGCCCCCCCATGACCGCCACCGCCACCGCCCTCCCCACCGGCCTCACCACCGGCGTCTGGGCCGTCGACGCCTCCCACACCGAGGCCTCCTTCACCGTCCGCCACGCGGGCATCTCCAAGGTGCGCGGCTCGGTCGCCGTCTCCGAGGGCACCATCACCGTCGGCGAGACCCTCGCGGAGACCTCCGTCTCCGTCACGCTCGACCCGTCGACCGTCTCCACCGGCGACGCCAACCGCGACGGCCACCTCAAGTCGGGCGACTTCTTCGACGTCGAGAAGTTCGGCCAGTGGACCTTCGTCTCGACCGAGATCCGCGGCGAGGGCAGCGACTACGTCATCGTCGGCGACCTCACCATCCACGGCGTGACGCAGTCCGTCGAGCTCGCCACCGAGTTCAACGGCACCGCCGTCGACCCGTTCGGCAACACGCGCGCCGGGTTCGAGGCCACCGTCACGATCTCGCGCAAGGACTTCGGCCTGACCTGGAACGCGGCCCTCGAGGCCGGTGGCGTCCTGGTCGCCGACAAGGTCGTCATCGCGCTCGACGTCTCGGCGATCCGCCAGGGCTGAGCCCCCGTCCCGCACCCCGGGACCCCCGCACGGAGCCCCGCC
>NZ_BHYL01000180.1 GCF_003851725.1 Cellulomonas algicola
GGGCCCGACGGCGTCGGGCGGGCGGGTTCGGGCGGGCGGGGCTCAGCGCAGGGCGAGCTCCGGGGGGACGGGGACGGGGGTGAAGCCCGCGGCCTCGACGCGGGCCGGGTCGTGGCGCAGGCAGGCGACGGTCCGGCGGGGGTCGTCGCCGGGGACGTCGGGGGCGACGAGCTCGGGCTGGACGTGCGCGCACGCGTCGAAGACGAACGCGCAGCGGGCGCGGAACGGGCACCCGGAGGGCAGCCGGGCGAGGTCCGGCGGGGAGCCGGGGATGCCGCCGAGCTCGCGACGAGGACCGCGCAGGGGCGGGAAGGAGTGCAGCAGCCCGTTCGAGTAGGGGTGGCGGGGGCGGCGGTAGACGTCCTGCGCGGTGGCGTCCTCGACGATCTCGCCGGCGTACATGATCGCGATGCGGTCGGCGATCTCGATCAGGAGCGAGACGTCGTGCGTGATGAAGATGACCGAGAACCCGAGGCGGTCGCGGAGCTCGGCGATCTGCTCGACGATCTGCCGCTGCATGACGACGTCGAGGGCCGTGGTGGGCTCGTCCATGATGAGGACCTGCGGGTCCAGGGCGAGCGCCATCGCGATCATCACGCGCTGCCGCATGCCGCCGGACAGCTGGTGCGGGTAGGCGCGGAGCCGGTCGGGCGAGATGCCGACCATGTCGAGCAGGTCGGCGGCGCGCTCGAGCGCCTCCTTCTGCGACACCGACGGCCGGTGCGCGCGGATCGCGTCGGCGATCTGCCGCCCGACCCGGAACACGGGGTTGAGCGAGTTCATCGCGCCCTGGAAGACGATCGCCAGGTCCTGCCAGCGGGACGCACGGAGCTCCGCGTCGGACATCGCGAGGATGTCGGCGGAGCCGCCGTCGCGGCCGTGGAACAGCACCTGGCCACCGGTGATGAGGCCCGGCGGGGGCAGCAGGCGGGTCGCGGCGTACGCGAGGGTCGACTTGCCGCAGCCGGACTCCCCGGCCAGGCCGAGGACCTCGCCCCGGTTCAGGGTGAGCGACGCCTGGCGCAGCACGTGCACCGGGATCTCGTCGTAGCCGTAGTCGACGGACAGGTTGCGGATCTCGAGCACCGGGTCGGCGGTGCGCCGACCCGGGGCGACGGGGACGGCGCTCACGACCGGTCCTCCTTGGCCTCGTGCACGACCGGCGTGAAGCCGATGCGCGGGCGGATGCCGCGCTTGCGCAGCGTGCGGGCGTGCAGGCCCGTCGAGCGCAGACGCGGGTTGACGAACTCGTCGATGCCGAAGTTGATGAGCGTGAGGGCCATGCCGAGCAGGGCGATGCACAGGCCCGCGGGGACGAACCACCACCACGCGCCGCGCTGGAGCGCGAGGTTGCCCTGCGCCCAGAACAGGATGGTCCCCCAGTTCCACTCGGACACCGACGTGACGCCGATGAACGCGAGCGTGATCTGCGACAGGACCGCGAACGTCACGGTGCCGACGAACCCGGCGGCGATGATCGCGGTGAGGTTCGGCAGGATCTCCGCGAGCACGATGCGCCAGGTCCGCTCGCCGTTGGCGCGTGCGGCCTCGACGAAGTCGCGCTTGCGCAGGGACAGCGTCTGGGCGCGCAGGACGCGCGCGCCCCACGCCCAGCCGGTGACCGCGATGACGGCGGCGACCGTGAGCCCGCCCGCCGACGGGAGCTGGCCCGCGATGAGGATGATGAGCGGGAGCTGCGGGATCACCAGGAAGATGTTCGACAGCGCGGACAGGGTCTCGTCGCCCGCTCCCCCGACGAACCCCGCGGTGACGCCGATGAGGACGCCGATCACGGTCGCCAGCACGCCCGCGACGAGCCCGACCACCAGCACGCCCCGGGTGCCGACGAGCACCTGCGACAGGATGTCCTGGCCCAGGTGCGTCGTGCCGAACCAGTGCGCACCCGACGGCGGCTGCAGGATGTCGGGGCTCACGGCGCTGGGGTCGTAGGGCGCGATCCAGTCGCCGATGACGGCGAGCACCGCGAAGAACCCGAGGATCGCCAGGCCGGTGAGGGCCTTGCCGTTGCGCAGGAACAGCAGCTTGCGCTTGCCGGCGACGGGTGCGGTCGCGTCGGTCGCGACGTCCTCGGTGTCGGTGAGGACGGATGTCTCGACGGCCATGTCAGCCCTCCTGCCGGGTGCGCGGGTCGAGCGCGGCGTAGACGAAGTCCGCGACGATGTTCGCGACCAGCACGGACAGGGTGATCACGAGGAAGCAGCCCTGCATGAGCGTGTAGTCGTGGTTGGTCGTCGCGTTGTAGAGCAGGAAGCCGATGCCCGGGTAGGAGAAGACCATCTCCATGATGAGCGTCCCGCCGACGATGAAGCCGAGGGACAGGGCGAACGACGAGATCTGCGGGAGCACCGCGTTGCGGGCGGCGTAGCCGAAGATCACGGCCCGCTCCGACAGGCCCTTCGCCTGCGCGACCGTCACGTAGTCCTCCGACGAGACCGTCACCATCATGTTGCGCATCCCGAGGATCCAGCCGGCGATCGACGACACGACGATCGTGAGCGCGGGCAGCGTCCCGTAGTAGAGGACGGACCCGATGAACTCGGGGGTGAACGCGGGCACCATCGACCGGTCGTAGGCGCCCGACGACGGGAACCAGCCGAGGTTCACCGAGAAGATCGCGATGACGACGAGCCCGAGCCAGAAGTACGGGACCGCGGAGAAGAACGTCGAGATCGGCAGCAGCGAGTCGGCCCACGTGCCGCGCCGCCACCCGATGCCCGTGCCGAGCAGGGTCCCGACGACGAACGCGATGATCGTCGCGACGCCGACCAGGCCGACCGTCCACGGCAGCGTCTGCTGGATCATCTCCGCGACGGGCGTCGGGTAGTAGGTGAACGAGACGCCGAGGTTCCCGTGCAGCAGCAGGTTCCAGTAGTCGAGGTACTGCTGCCAGACCGACCTCTGCTCGTCGAGGCCGAAGAGCGTGCGGATCGCGGCCTCGGCGGACGAGTCCAGACGGCCCTGGCTCTTCGCCATGATCGCCTTGACGGGGTCGCCGGGCATGAGCCTCGGGATGATGAAGTTGATGGTCACCGCGGCCCAGGCGGTGACGACGTAGAAGATGCCGCGGCGGACGAAGAACCTCACCGGTCGCCCTCCTTCGACTTCAGGGTCTCGACGGGAAGGTTCTCGACGGCGACGGTCTCGGCCTGCGCCTCGTCCTCGCCGACGTGCAGCAGGTCGACGTCGATCGGCGGCCGCTCCCCGTATGCGTCGAGCACGTCGCCGAGGCGCGGGCGGTCGGGCCGGTCGGAGTAGCCCCAGCACGCGGCCTCGCGGCCCTCGCCGACAGCGAGCAGCGGCGGCACCTCGGTGCGGCACAGGTCGACGGCGAACGGGCAGCGCGGGTTGAACCGGCACCCGGTCGGCGGGCGCACGAGCGACGGCGCCTCCCCGCGGGCACCCCGGGCGCGCGCGTCGAGGTCGTCGGGGTCGGGTGCGGACCGCACGAGGAGCTGCGTGTACGGGTGCTTCGGGTCCTGCGTCACCGACTCGGAGTCGCCGGTCTCGACGATGCGCCCGGCGTACATGACCATCGTCCGGTCGGCGAAGTACCGGGCCGACGCGATGTCGTGCGTGATGTAGAGGATCGCGATCTGCAGGCGGTCGCGCAGGTCGCGCAGCAGGTTGAGGATGCCGAGGCGGATCGACACGTCGAGCATCGAGATCGGCTCGTCGGCCAGCAGCACCTCGGGGTCCGCGGCGAGCGCGCGGGCGATCGCGACGCGCTGCCGCTGCCCGCCCGACAGCTCGTGCGGGAACTTGTCGACGTACCGCTCGACGGGCGTGAGCTGCACGCGCTCCAGGAGGGTCGTGAGCGCGTCCTCGAGGTCCGCGCCGCGCAGCCTGCCCTGGTGGATCCGGACGCTGCGGGTCAGCGTGTAGCGCACGGTGTGCACGGGGTTCAGCGACCCGAACGGGTCCTGGAAGATCATCTGGACGCGGCGCACGTAGCGGCGGAACGCCCGGCGGCTGCGCGCGGTCGCGTCCTGGCCGTGCAGCAGGATCTGCCCGCTCGTCGCGGGCGTGAGCTGGGACAGCAGGCGCGCGATCGTCGACTTGCCCGAGCCCGACTCGCCGACGAGCGCGACGACGCGGCCGCGGTGCAGCGCGAGGTTCACGTCGTCGACCGCGTGCACGAGCGCACGACGCCGGAAGGAGCCGGTGACGAAGTGCTTGCGCAGGTCGACGGCCTGCAGGACGGGGGTGTCGGGGGCGCCGGGATCCGCCGGGCGGGTGTCCGGCGTGGCGGGGAGGGTCATGGAGCTCACCTGTCGGCTGGTGGAGGGTCGACGAGGGGTGGCCCCGGGTGCGCGACGGGGAGTCGGCCGCGCGCACCCGGGGACCGGGTCGGTCAGTCCTGCGTCGGCTCGAGCTTCATGACGATCCGCGCCGCCTGCGGACCCGTCGGCTGCGGGTTCGCGTACAGGTCGTCGGCCGTCGGGAAGCCCGTGTAGTTCTTCGTCGAGTACTGCGCGACGGCCGGGCGCGACCAGATGACCAGGCCGGGCACGTCCTCGACGTACGCCTTCTGGATCGTCTCGATCGCGGTCTGCCGCGCGGCGTCGTCGGACGCGCCCTTGAAGTCGGCCAGGGCCTGCGTGACGGCGTCGTTCTTGTACCGGCCGAAGTTCCACGTCGCCGTCTCGCCGAGCGGCACGTACGAGTTGCCGTCCATGAGGTTGGCGTACATGTTCCACGGGGTCGCGCCGCCGTCGGTCCAGTGCAGCGTCGCCTGGAAGTTGCCGAACGGGATGATGTCGTCGAACCAGGCGTCCTGGTTCGCGGCGTTGACCGTGGCGTCGACGCCGAGCTGCGCGGCACCCGTCTTGATGAGGTCGAGCGCGGTCAGGTAGTCGTTCCAGCCCGCGGGGTTCACGAGCTCGAACGTCACGACCTCGCCGTCCGGGTCGACGAGCTTGTCGGACCCGTTCCACGTGTAGCCGGCGTCCGTGAGGATCTGCTTCGCCTCGTCGACGTCGACCTTCAGCTCGTCGCCCTTGAACTCGGGCGCGAGGTACTGCTCGCCCGACGGCATCGGCATGCCGGTCACCGAGTAGATGACGGGCCACACGCCCGAGCCGGCGAGCTCGGAGATCTGCGCACGGTCGACGACGAGGTTGAGCGCCTTGCGGAACGCGACGTCGTCGAACGGCTTCGTCTCGTTGTTGAGGTAGAGGATGTCGGAGCCGAAGCCACCGCCCGCGACCTGGTGGTGGTGGTCGGGGTCCTTCGCGATGAAGACGTCCTCGTAGTCCGCGATGAACGTCCAGCCCCACTGCGCCTCGCCCGTCGTGAGGGCCGTCGTCAGCGCGTTGTTGTCGTTGTACGACGAGTACTGCAGCTTCGCGACCTTCGGCTCGCCGCCCCAGTAGTCGGGGTTCGGGACCAGCGTCGCGGCCTGCGGCGTCCAGGTGTCGAGCAGGTACGGGCCCGTGCCGACCGGCTCGGTGTCCGTGAACGTCGTCGGGTCCTCGTCCTTCCAGAGGTGCTCCGGGACGATGACCTGCTGGAGCAGCTTGACCTGGTTCACGTACTGCGACTCGGTGAACGTGATCGTCACCTTGCCGTCGGCGTTCTCGACCTTGTCGATCTGGTCGGGGAAGTTGTTGTTGATCGCCGGGTAGTCGATGAGCAGCTGCAGCGTGAACGCGACGTCGTCCGCCGTGAAGTCCTCGCCGTCGGACCACTTCACGCCGTCGCGCGGGGTGATCGTCGCGGCCGTGTAGTCGTCGTTCCACTCGACCGACTCCGCGAGCCACGGCTCCGGGTCCTCGAGCGGGTTCACGTCGTTGACCTGCATGAGCGACTCGTAGATCACCCACGCGTAGCCGAGCGACTTCGCCGCCGAGCCCGTCGGGATCAGCGGGCTCTGGTTCTCGTTCTGCGGGCCGTTCGGCATGCCGACCGTCAGGACGGCACCGTCACCGCCGGTGCCGTCGTCCGACGTGCCGCCGCCACCCGAGCAGGCGGTGGCGAGCAGCGCGACGGTCGCGA
Organism: Cellulomonas algicola; assembly: GCF_003851725.1. Taxonomy (GTDB): domain Bacteria; phylum Actinomycetota; class Actinomycetes; order Actinomycetales; family Cellulomonadaceae; genus Cellulomonas; species Cellulomonas algicola. The sequence goes on from NZ_BHYL01000180.1 coordinate 6,016, forward strand.
CACCGGCCACCATCGTTGCGAGCTTGCGCGTTCTCACGAGTGCCTCCTTGCACTGACTGCTGGTTGTGGGGTCCTGCGGTGCTGCGCTGTGGGATCAGGGGGCGGTCGACGGGATCTCGACGTCGACCGTGAGGCGCAGGTCGCCCGAGGAGCGACCGACGCGGAGCGTGTACGTCCCGGCGGGGGTGACCCAGCCGTGGCCTGCGGTGTCCCAGGTGCGCAGCGTGTCGGCGGGCACGTGCACCCGGGCGGTCGTGCGCTCGCCGGGGGCGGCGTGCACGACGGTGAAGCCGCCGAGCCAGCGGACCGGGCGGTCGGCGCCGGGCGCCTGCGCGGGGTCGGCGGGGGGCTCGACGTAGACCTGGACGACCTCGCGCCCGGCGCGGGGTCCGGTGTTGACGACGATGACGTCGAGGTCGATCCCGTGGTCCGCCGAGGTGGCGTCCGTGCCGGCGGGGACGACCTCGGCCGACTCGTGCTCCCACGTCGTCCACCCGAGCCCGTGCCCGAACGGCGCGGCGGGCGTGCGGCCCAGCCGCAGCCACGACCGGTACCCGACGTGCACGCCCTCGTGGTACTCGACGACGCCGTCGACGGGCACCGCGTCGGGCACGGGCACGTCGTCCTCGTGCGCTGGGAGCGTCCACGGCAGCCGGCCCGACGGCTCGGTCACTCCGGTCAGCACGTCCGCGAGCGCCTCGGGCCACTCCTGCCCGCCGAGCCACGCCCACACGACGCACGGCACCTCGTCGAGCCACGGCAGCAGCACGGGCGCACCGGCGTTGACGACGACGACCGTGCGGGGGTTCGCGGCGAGCACGGCCTTGACGAGCTGGTCCTGGGTCCCGGGAAGCGCGAGGCTCGTGCGGTCGTAGCCCTCGGACTCGATCTCCTCGTTGGTGCCGACGACGACGACCGCGAGGTCGGCCTGCTCGGCGGCCGCGACGGCGACGGCCAGCAGCTCGTCGGGCGACGTGCCGGGGACGCGGTGCACGAGCTCGGCGCGCGCGAACGACGCGTACCCGACGGGGTGCACGGCCTGCACGTGCGCGTCCACGTCGACGGTCGTCGGCTCGGTCACGTCGAGCACGAGCGTCGCGGGGACGGGCTGGTTGACGGACGAGTCGAGGATCACCTCGGCGCCGACGACCTGGTCGCCGGTCGAGACGACCTGGCCCCCGATCGCGATCAGGTGCCGCCCGACGGTGCCGACGCCGACCTCGTGCCGGCCGGGCTCGTCGAGCCGGACCGTCGTGCGCAGGCGGACGGTGACGGCGTCGTCCCGGACGTCGCGCAGCCAGCCGCCCCACGTGGTGGTCGTATGCGCGTCGAGCACGGTGCCGTCGGCGTCGAGCAGCTCGACGAGCACCCCGGCGTCGCCGTCGGGCGTGGTGCAGCGTCCGGCGAGGTCGAGCTGCGGGGGCAGCAGGCGGGACACGGCACCGGGGTGGACGTCGACCGTGGCGCCGTCGAACGCGCCCGTCAGGGCCTCGGCCGGGGTCGACGAGCGCTCGGGCCGGACGTACGCGGAGCCGCCGCCCTGGACGAACGGGCTCACCGCGTTGGGGCCGAGCAGCGCGATGCGGCGGACGTCGTCGGCGGCCAGCGGGAGGGCGCGCTCGTCGTCGCGCAGCACGACCATCGAGCGGCCGACGAGCCGGCGCAGGGTGCCGCGCACGTCGACGTCGGCGACCTCGTCGCGGTGCTCGCCGGACGCCTCGACGCCGTCGAGCGCACCCACCCGCTGCGCGAGCCGCAGGATGCGGAGCACCTTGTCGTCGAGCACCGCCTCGCTGACGCGGCGCGCGCGGACTGCCTCGAGCAGCCCGTCGCCCCAGGGCCCGTCGGGGCCGGGCATCTGCAGGTCGAGGCCGCCGTACGCGGCCTTCTCGACCGTGTTCGTCGCAACCCAGTCGGACACGACGACGCCGTCGAAGCCCCACTCGTCCTTGAGGACGCCGGTGAGCAGCGGCCGGTGCTCGAGGACGGGCGCGGCGGTGGTGCCGTCGTCGACGCCCGAGTACGCACCCATGACGGACCACGCGCGCGCCTCGCGGACGAGCCGCTCGAAGGGGGCGAGGTAGACCTCGCGGAGCGTGCGCTCGTCGACGCGGGACAGGTAGGTGGTGCGCTCGGTCTCGGAGTCGTTGGCGACGAAGTGCTTGACGCACATGCCGACGCCGCGGTCCTGCGCGCTGCGCACGACGTGCACGGCGATCTCGCCGGTGAGCTGCGGGTCCTCGGAGTAGCACTCGAAGTGCCGGCCGCCGACGGGCGTGCGCTGGAGGTTGACCTGCGGGGCGAGGACGAGGTCGACGCCGTGCCGGCGGGCCTCGGCGGCGAACAGCGCGCCCACCTCGCCGGCGAGGTCGACGTCCCACGTCGCGGCGAGCGCGCTCGGTGCGGGGAACGACGCGGCCGTCTCGGTGGGGTCGTCGCTCACGCCACGGACGCCGGCAGGGCCGTCGGAGACGTGCATGGCGCGCAGGCCGATGCGGTCGATCGCGGTCGTGGACCACAGGCCCGCCCCGACGACCAGACGCACCTTCTCCTCGGTCGTGAGCTGCCGGAGCAGCCCGTCGAGGTGGGCGTCGGGCCGGGTGGCCGCGGTGGTGTCGGTCGACACGGGATGTGCTCTCCGTCCGGACGTCGTCGTTGCCGTCGTGCGCAGTCAAGCACAACTTACTGACTTGTTAGTAAGTTGGTAGGTCACAGTATGGTTTCGGCCATGGACGACGCCGTCACCCCCGGGACGGGCTCCCCCGCGCCCGCCAAGCGCACCCGCCGACCCCGGCAGGCCACCGCCGAGCGCCGCGCGGAGATCCTGCGCGCCGCCGCGCACACCTTCGGCTCGAAGGGCTACAAGACCGGGTCCCTCGCCGAGGTCGCCGAGCAGGTCGGGATCACGCACGCCGGCGTCCTGCACCACTTCGGGTCCAAGGAGCAGCTGCTCGTCGAGGTCCTCGAGTACCGCGACAAGGAGGACGTCCGCGACCTCGAGGGCCAGCACATCCCCGGCGGCATCGAGCTGTTCCGGCACCTCGTGCGGACCGCCCGCATGAACGCCGAGCGCCGCGGCATCGTCCAGGGCTACACCGTCCTCACCGGCGAGTCCGTCACCGAGAACCACCCCGCGCGCGGCTGGGTGACCAACCGCTTCAGCATCCTGCGCGGCGAGATCGCCGACGCGATCGGCGAGGTCGGCGGTCCCGGCGTCGACCGCGAGACCGCCGAGCGCGCCGCGAGCGCGATCATCGGCGTCATGGACGGTCTCCAGGTGCAGTGGCTGCTCGACGACGCCGTCGACCTGTCCGAGTCCACCGCGTTCGCGATCGAGGCGATCCTCACCGCCGCGCTCGCCGGCACCGGCAGGCCGCACCCGCTGCACTGACCAGCGCCTCTGCGGGCATCGGCCGCGCTCAGCAGATTCACAGGAACGGTTCAGGGGCGGCCAAGGTCGCGCACCGACGATCAGGTCATGACGACCTCGACCCTGCGCCGGCCCGACACCCTCACCCGCGCCGACGGCACCCCCGTCCGGGCGCTCGTCGTCGACGACGAGCCCACCCTCGCCGAGCTCCTGTCCACCGCCCTGCGCTACGAGGGCTGGACCGTCGAGCACGCGCTCACCGGGCACGCCGCCATCCGCCAGGCCAAGGCGTCGTCGCCCGACGTCATCGTGCTCGACGTCATGCTCCCCGACCTCACGGGCCTCGACGTCCTGCGCCGCATCCGCGCCACCCACCCGAACGTGCCGGTCCTGTTCCTCACCGCCAAGGACGCCGTCGAGGACCGCATCACCGGCCTCACCGCGGGCGGCGACGACTACGTCACGAAGCCGTTCAGCCTCGAAGAGGTCGTCGCCCGCCTCCGCTCGCTGCTGCGCCGCGCCGGTGCCGTGTCCGCGCGCGAGGAGGCCGTGCTGCGGGTCGGCGACCTGACCCTCGACGAGGACTCGCACGAGGTCACGCGCGGCGGCGACGACATCCGCCTCACCGCGACCGAGTTCGAGCTGCTGCGGTACTTCATGCGCAACCCCAAGCGCGTCCTGTCCAAGGCGCAGATCCTCGATCGCGTCTGGCAGTACGACTTCGGCGGGCAGGCCAACATCGTCGAGCTCTACGTCTCCTACCTGCGCCGCAAGATCGACAAGGGCCGCACCCCGATGCTGCACACGCTGCGCGGCGTCGGGTACGTCCTGAAGCCGGCGTGACCGGCACCCGTCGCGGGAGCACGTCGCTGACAGGGGCCGCGGCGACTCTCCGGTCGCGGCTCACGACGCTCCCGCGACGGGCGACCCGGTCCCTCCCCCGTCCTCGCTGGACGCTGCGGCGGCGGCTCGTCGCGCTCGTCGTCGCGCTCGTCGCCGTCGTCGCGGTCGCCATCGGAGGGCTGACCACGCTCGCGCTGCGCGGGTCGCTCGTCGCCCAGCTCGACGACGACCTCCAGGGTGCGCACAACCGCTTCATGATGTGGTCCGACGACGGACCCGTCGGCGCCGGCGCTGCGTCCGGCGGCGGCGACGTCGTCCTCCACCGCGTCCCGACCGAGGCGCCACCCGCCGGCCTGCCCGGCCAGGAGGTCGGCACCGTGACCTTCGCCGTCGAGCCCGGCCAGACCGCCGCCGACGTCACCGCCGCCTACCTGCTCCGGTCCGGTGAGCAGCGCGTCGTCCCGACCGAGGCCGTCGCGGCCCTCCTCGACCTGCCGCACGACGGCCAGATCCGTGAGGTCGACCTCGCCGGCATCGGCGAGTACCGCGCGCTCGTGTCCGTCACGCGCGGTGGTGACGTCGCCGTGACGGCCATGCCCACCGCGTCCGTGACCAGCACCATCACCACCTACATGCTCATGGTCGGGGTCGTCGCGCTGCTCGCCGTGCTCGCCGCGGCCGCGGCCGGGCTCGTCCTCGTCCGCCGCGAGCTGCGCCCCCTCACGCGCGTCGCCGCCACCGCCGCGCGCGTGTCCCGGCTCCCCCTCGACCGCGGCGAGGTCGTCCTCGCCGACCGCGTCCCCGCCGCCGACACCGACACCGCGACCGAGGTCGGGTCCGTCGGCGCCGCGCTCAACCGGCTGCTCGGGCACGTCGAGGGTGCGCTCGCCGCCCGGCACGCGTCCGAGTCGCAGGTCCGGCAGTTCGTCGCCGACGCGTCGCACGAGCTGCGCACGCCGCTCGCGTCGATCCGCGGCTACGCCGAGCTGGTCCGCCGCCTGCCCGACGACCTGCCGCCCGAGGCCCTCGTCGCCATGGCGCGCGTCGAGTCCGAGTCGCAGCGGATGACCGCGCTCGTCGAGGACATGCTGCTGCTCGCCCGCCTCGACGCCGGCCGCCCGCTCGAGACCGAGCCCGTCGACCTCGCGATGCTCGCCGTCGACGCCGTCACCGACGCGCACGCCGCCGGCCCCGACCACACGTGGTCGCTCGACCTGTCCGGCCTGCCGGACGACGAGAGCGCCGACGACCCGGGCGCCGTCGTGGTGGGCGACGACCACCGCCTCCGCCAGGTGCTCGCGAACCTGCTGTCGAACGCGCGCCTGCACACGCCCGCGGGCACCTCGGTCAGCGTGCGCGTCGCCCGTCGCGGCTCCGACTGCGTGCTCGACGTCGTCGACGACGGCCCCGGCATCCCCGCCGACCTGCGCGACCGGCTCTTCGAGCGCTTCGTCCGCGGCGACGCCTCCCGCAACCGCGCCGCCGGCTCGACCGGCCTCGGTCTGTCCATCGCGCACGCCGTCGTCACCGCCCACGGCGGCACCCTCACCGTCAGCGCGACCCCAGGCGGCGGCACGACGTTCACCGTCCGCCTCCCGTCCGCCCCACCCGACGACGCCCCCTCCCGCGTTCCGCACGCACCGGCGCTGGTCGACGCCTGACGCGTCGCGTCGCGGCGACCGCCGCTCACCACCAGCAGGGACCACCGGGCGCGGGCGCGCTACCGAGCGGGTTCTCGCGCGGCGGCGACGAAGCGGGCGAGCGCGTCGACGACGTCGGCGCCAGGGCCGGTCCGCGGCACCGGTGACGACGGGATCGCTGGGGCGGCCCCGTCAAGGGCTCCGACGCGGTCGGCCGCGAGCAGCGCGGCTCCCGCCGCGACGGGCTCGGCCTCGGCGACCAGCCGCAGCGCCGTGGGGCTCATGCGCGCCTTGAGCCGCAGCCAGGCCGGGTTCGCGGTCATCGGCCCGCCGAGCACCGCGACCGAGCTCGGTGCTCCGGTCCCGGCGAGACGGCTCTGCTCGTCGAGCATCCGCCGCGCCTGCAGCGCCAGGCCGGCGAGCAAACCGAACGTCGCCTGCGCGGTCGACCGGCCGTCGACGGCACCGAGGACGCGCGGTGTGGCGGTCGGGTCCGGGTCGGGGGTCTGGCGGCCGGAGACGTACGGCAGGACGAGCAGGTCGAGCGGGGCGTCGCCGAGGTCCGCGACGTCGGCCATGAGCGCGTCGACGTCGACACCGGACGCGCGCGTCCGCAGCCACCAGCCGACAGCCGCCCCCGCGCTCGACGAGCCCGCGAGCAGGGCAGGGTGCTCGCCGGTGACCGTGCGGACCAGGCTCATCCCGGCCGCCGCGACGGGGGCGGGAGCGGGGTCGGACGCGAGGATCGTGCAGACCGCCTCCGCGGTGCCGACCGAGTCGGCGGCCTCTCCCGGGCGCCGCACGCCCGCGGCCCAGGTGCCGACCGGGTGGTCGTGGCCCGCGATCGTCACCGGCGTCCCGGCCGCCAGCCCGGCGTCGGTGAACGGGCCGTCGACGATCGGTCCGAGCAGCTCTCCCGGGGCGAGCACCTCCGGCACCTGCGACGGCCGCAGACCGACCTCGGCCAGCAGGTCGGCGTCGAAGGCGGTCGGGAGGTCACCTGGTCGCCCGAGCCGGTAGGCGCCGGTGCGTCCGGCGAGCGTGTGGTCCGTCGCGAGCCGCCCGGTGAGCAGCAGCCCGACGAGGTCGGCCGCCCCTGCCCACCGGCCGGTGCCGGCCGCGGTGTGGAGCGCGTCGGGGTCGTGCGAGCGGAGCCACTCCCACGTCGCGAGCGGGATCTTCGCGCTCGCGCGGACTCCGGTCGCGGCGAAGAGGTCGGCGCGGCCGATCCGGGCCGCGAGCGCGTGGGCCGCGGCACCCGCGCGGTGGCCGTCCCAGCGCAGCCAGTCGCCGCGCGGGGTGCCGTCGGGCCCGAGCGGGACGCCCGTCTCCGCCATCGACGCGATCCCGACCGCGACCGGCGCGGGTCCGGCGGGCAGCACGCGCGCGACGAGGCCGGCGAGGACGGTGGCCGCGTCCCGCGGCGACGGGGTCGGTGCGGACGCGACCGCGAGCACCCGCGGCACGGTGACGTCGACGAGCGCGACCTTGGTGTTGGTGGTCCCGACGTCCACCCCGAGCGCGGTCAGCACCCGGCCATCCTCACCGATCCGGGCCCTCGGGTCAGGAGCGGGGGCGCCAGAGCACCAGGGCGCCCGTGTCCTCGCGGGGGCGGCGGCGGGTCTCGCGGACCGTGCGCTGGACGGCGACGACGTCGCCGCGCGGGTCGGCGGTGAAGACGCGTCGGCCGGGCTCGACGAACGCGCGCAGGTACTCGACCTGGCGGCGCAGCCCGTCGACCTCGGCCTCGAGCTCGAGGATGCGCTTGATGCCGGCGAGGTTGACGCCCTCGTCCTGCGAGAGCCGCTGCACCTCGCGGAGCGTCGCGATGTCGCGCAGCGAGTAACGCCGTCCGCGTCCGCTGGTCCGCCCCGGCGACACCAGGCCGAGCCGGTCGTACTGGCGGAGCGTCTGCGGGTGCATGCCCGCGAGCTCGGCGGCGACCGAGATCACGTAGACCTTCGCGTCATCCGACACCACGTCACCTCACCACCTCTCGCGTCGACCCGTCCCGGCGCCTGCCGGGTCGACGTGAGGTGCCGGGCGGTCGTCGCACCGGCACCTCACGTCGGCTCACTTCCTCGCGGCGTCCAGCAGGTCGGCGCGCACGTCCTCGCCGGACGTCGCGATGCCGAACGCCTGCACCGCCTCGCGTGCCGCGGCGGACAGCCGCTGCGGCACGACGACCTGCACGGTGACGAGCAGGTCGCCCACGCCCTTCGGCGTGGTGATGCCCTTGCCCTTGACCCGCAGCACGCGGCCCGACGGCGTGCCCTCGGGCACGCGGACCTTGACGGTCCCGCCGTCGAGCGTCGGCACCTCGATGGTCGCGCCGAGCGCGGCCTCGTCGAACGCGACGGGCACGGTGACCCGCAGGTTCGGGCCGTCCGACGAGAAGACGGGGTGCGGCGTGACGTGCACGGTGACGACGAGGTCGCCGGGCGGGCCGCCCGCGTCACCGGGGCGCCCCTTGCGGGGCAGCCGGATCTTCTGGCCGTCGCGCACGCCGGCGGGGATGCGGGCGGTGAACGAGCGACCCTCGACGGTCAGGCCGACGGTCGACCCCTCGGTGGCCTGCCGGAACGGCAGCGTCACCTCGGCGGCCAGGTCGGCCCCCTGCTGCGGTCCGCGAGCGCCGCCGAAGCCGCCCTGGTTGAACAGCCCGCCCAGGAGGTCCTCGAACCCGGCCCCGCCGGCGCCGCCCGCACCCGGGGACGTCGAGTAGCGGACGCGCCCGCCGGGACCGTTGGCCCCGCCGAACATGCCGCCGAACAGGTCCTCGAAGCCGGCGTTGCCGCCGCCGCGACCGCCCGCCGTGAAGCGGGCGCCGCCCGCCATGGCGCGCAGCTGGTCGTACTGCTGGCGCTGCTCGGTGTCGGACAGGACCGCGTAGGCCTCGCCGATCTCCTTGAACTTCGCCTCCGCGACCGCGTCACCCGGGTTGTGGTCCGGGTGCATGCTGCGCGCGAGCTTGCGGTACGCCTTCTTGATGGTCGCGGCGTCGGCGTCCTTGGGGACGCCGAGAACCGCGTAGAAGTCCTTCTCGAGCCAGTCCTGCCCGGTCACGGCGCCTCCCTCCTGGTGGTGATGATCGTCAGCCCTCCGGGTCCACGACCGCCACGCGGGCGGCACGCAGGATGCGGTCGGCCGTGCGGTAGCCGTGCTGGAGCACCATCTGGACGGTGGGCTCCGTGACCTCCGCGGAGTGCGAGTGCATGAGCGCCTCGTGCACCGCGGGGTCGAAGGCCTCGCCGGCCTGACCGTACTGCTCGACGCCGAAGCGCTGGAGCGTGGTGGTCAGCTTCTCGGCGATCGACAGGAACGGGCCGCTGAGGTCGCCGTGCTGGCGGGCCAGCTCGATGTCGTCGAGCACCGGGATGAGCGCCTCCGCGAGCGACGCGACGCCGCGGTCGTGGGCGGCCAGGACCTCGGCCTTGGACCGCTTCACGTACGCGGAGTACTGCTGCTCGAGGTTGTAGTGCGCCGCCTGCGCGCGCTGCAGCTCCTCGAGCCGCTCGGCCGCGAGCTTCTGGGACTCGATCAGGCCCTCCAGGACGACCTCCTCCTCCGCACCTTGTGCGATGGACTCCGCGTCCGCGAGCACCTGCTCCTCGGGCGTCGGCTGGCGCACCTCGCCCGTCTCCGGGTCGATGCGCCGCTTGTCGGTGAACCGGGGCGTCCCCTCGGCGGGGTCGGGCTGGCCCGACCCCGCCTCCGGACGGTCGTTCTCGCTCGTCACTTCTTGTCGTCCTCGTCGTCGACGATCTCGGCGTCGACGACGTCCTCGTCGGAGGTCGTCGACTCACCCGGGTTGTCCGTCGCGCCGGGCGCGTCGGCCGGGGCCGACTGCTGCTGCGAGTAGATCGCCTCGCCGATGCGCTGGCTGACGGTCGCGAGGTGCTGCGTCTTGGCCTTGACGGCCTCCACGTCGGTGCCCTCGAGGGCCGTCTTCAGCTCGCCGACCGCGGCCTGGACGTCGGTCTTGACGTCGTCGGGCAGCTTGTCGGCGTTGTCGACGAGGAGCTTCTCGGTCGAGTAGACGAGCTGCTCGGCGGAGTTGCGGGCCTCGGCGTCCTCGCGACGCTTCTTGTCCTCGGCCGCGTGCTCCTCGGCCTCCTTCACCATGCGGTCGATGTCCTCCTTCGGGAGGGCCGACCCACCGGTGATCGTCATCGACTGCTCCTTGCCCGTGCCGCGGTCCTTGGCGGACACGTGCACGATGCCGTTCGCGTCGATGTCGAAGGTGACCTCGATCTGCGGCACGCCGCGCGGCGCCGGCGCGATGCCGGTGAGCTCGAACGTGCCGAGCGGCTTGTTGTCCCGCGCGAACTCGCGCTCGCCCTGGAACACCTGGATGAGGACCGACGGCTGGTTGTCCTCGGCGGTGCTGAAGATCTCGCTCCGCTTGGTGGGGATCGCCGTGTTGCGCTCGATGAGCTTCGTCATGACGCCGCCCTTGGTCTCGATGCCGAGCGACAGCGGCGTGACGTCGATGAGCAGGACGTCCTTGCGGTCGCCCTTCATGACGCCTGCCTGCAGCGCGGCACCGACCGCGACGACCTCGTCCGGGTTGACGCCCTTGTTGGGCTCCTGCCCGCCCGTGAGCTCCTTGACGACCTCGGTCACCGCGGGCATGCGGGTCGAGCCGCCGACGAGCACGACGTGGTCGATCTGGTCGAGCTTGATGCCCGCGTCACGGATGACCGAGTGGAACGGCGCCTTGGTGCGGTCGATCAGGTCCTGCGTCATCTGCTGGAACTGCGCGCGCGTGAGCTTGGTGTCCAGGTGGACCGGGCCGTTCTCGCTCATGGAGAGGTACTGCAGCGAGATGTTGGTCGCCGTCGCGGACGACAGCTCCTTCTTGGCCTGCTCCGCCGCCTCGCGCAGACGCTGCAGCGCGATCTTGTCCTTCGACAGGTCGACGCCCGTCGTGTTCTTCACCTCGGACACGAGGTGGTCGACGATGCGCTGGTCCCAGTCGTCGCCGCCGAGGCGGTTGTCGCCGGACGTCGCGCGGACCTCGATCGTCGAGAAGCCGTCGTCGTCCTTGCCCACCTCGAGGAGGGACACGTCGAACGTGCCGCCACCGAGGTCGAAGACGAGGATGAGCTCGTCCTCCTTGCCCTTCTCCAGGCCGTAGGCCAGGGCCGCCGCGGTGGGCTCGTTGATGATGCGCAGCACGTTGAGGCCCGCGATCGCGCCCGCGTCCTTCGTCGCCTGACGCTCGGCGTCGTTGAAGTACGCCGGGACCGTGATGACCGCGTCGGTGACGGGCTCACCCAGGTACGCCTCGGCGTCACGCTTGAGCTTGCCGAGCACGCGCGCGGAGATCTCCTGCGCCGTGTACTTCTTGTCGTCGATCGCGACGGACCAGTCCGTGCCCATGTGGCGCTTGACGGACGTGATGGTCCGGTCGACGTTCGTGACGGCCTGGCGCTTGGCGATCTCGCCGACCAGCACCTCACCCGTCTTGGAGAACGCGACGACGGACGGCGTCGTGCGCGACCCCTCCGCGTTGGCGATGACCGTGGGCTCGCCACCCTCGAGGACCGAGACGACGGAGTTCGTCGTGCCGAGGTCGATGCCGACTGCTCGTGCCATGTGTGGTGCCTTCCTTCTGCTGTCCGGGTCTGCGGGGCCCTGGTCGCGGTGCTGCGAGCGGGCCACTCTTGAGTCCGCCGGGCTCAAGTCTGCGTCGCGCATCTCGGCGACGCAACCTCGGACCGTCGAACTTGAGTCTGCTTGGCTCAACTCCGGGCGGCCACCCGTTGTTCCCACGGCGCGCCTGACGACCGAGACACGAGGAGGCCGGAGCTACCGGCTCGCTCAGAGCTCCCGGACGGTCAGCAGGCTCCGGCCGTCGACGGACCGGGCCACCACCGTGCCCGTCTCGTGGAACCCGAGCTTCTCCAGCACCCGGCGCGACGCCACGTTCCAGTCCCACACGGTCGCCCACAGCCGGGGGCAGCTCGACTCGCGCGCCCAGCCGACCACCGCCTGGCCGGCCTCGGTGGCGTAGCCGCGGCCGTGCGCCGACCGCAGCAGCTCGAAGGCCAGCTCGGGCTCGTCGGGCGGCGCGTCCGCGTGGTCGATCAGGCCGCAGTACCCGATCACCTCGGCCGTGTCCCTGCGTCGCACGGCGAGAAGCCCGGGCTCGTCCGCGAGCTGCCCGGCGACGTCCGCCACAGTCGGCCGGCCGTCGGCGTCGATCCGCCGATGCGCCGGCACCCGCAGGTCCCTCTCCGTCCACAGCCGGCGGTACGTCGCCGCCTCGTCGACGCTGCGCGGGCGCAGCACGAGGCGATCGGTCTCGAGAGCGCGCGGCACGCGGATCGGCGCCATGCGGCGATGGTGTCACGACGAGGTGACCGAGCAGCCGCGGGTGCTCGCGGTGTCAGTCCTCGCCGGTGAGCATCGTGCGGAGCTCGCTGATCCGTCCGTCACGGACCGTGATGACGTCGATCCCGCGGACGACCGGCGCGCCGGGCGGTCCGAACCTCCAGGCGAGCGCACCCGTGCTGGTGCCGACGTATCGGGGGCTGTCCTCGGCGAACTCGAAGGTGGCGGGGACCCTTCCGAGCAGCGCCCCGGCCCGCTCGTCGAGGGCGGCGCGGCCCGTGACGGTCCCCTCAGGCTCCGTGAACGTGACGTCGTCGGTGTAGGTGTCGGCGATCACCCGGCCCAGGCCGCGTCCTCCACCGCGCTGGAGGTGGCCTTCCAGGACTACCGCGCCCGCATGAGCAGTGCCGAGGCGCGGGAGCGGTTCGTCGCAGCCCTCCTGGCGAAGGCGTTCAGCGACGAGCAGATGCGGCTTCTGCGCAGCGTGACGATCGAGGACGACGACGGCGAGGTGGCGCTCGGAGACCTGCTCGAGACGCCCACTCCGCAGCAGATCGGCGAGACCGTACGACTCATGCTCGAGAACCCGTCGTTGCTCGACGGCGACTCGTTGGCCGCACTGGGGGACCTGTTCGGGAGGGGAGCGCCGGGCCGTGAGCACCACCCGCTGAAGGTGCGACGGCTCGTGGATCCGGCACCAGGACCCGACGGTCCGCACGCGAGCGCAGGGCCGCGCTGAACGCAGGCCGACCGTCGAGTGTCGCGCTGCCGCGGGCATCAGCAGCACACACCCCCGCCCCCGGACCTGCACCGGCGTCCACCGACGCGTCGAGGGCCGGCCAGTCGCCGCTCCTCGGCAGGCGAGTGGTGCGCTCCCCCGACTCGCCCGTCGCAGCGCTCATCCCGAGCGGTGATTCCGCCGATGCAGGGCCGTGCGCGTCTTCCCCTCCCTCTTCGGCGACGTGCTCAGCCCGGTCGGCGCTGCCGTCCTGCTGCTCCTCGTCGTCGCCGGCCTCCTGCTCGCGCGGAGACGCCGGTAGCCAGGCAGCGACGGTGAGCGCCTCGCGAGCCGTCACCCGGCTGCTCGGCTCGACGTCGGGCGTCGCGACGCCGTCGACGGTGCTCCACGTCAGCTCGACGTGGAGCAC
>NZ_BHYL01000181.1 GCF_003851725.1 Cellulomonas algicola
GCCGTGACGCGGGTGCGGGCCGCCGTGGTGGCCGCCGAAGCCGCGGCCGCCGCGCGGGCCAGGTCCGAACCCGGGCCCGCCAGGTCCGAACCCGGGCCCGCCGGGGCCGAAGCCCGGGCCGAACCCGGGTCCGAACGGCGGGCCGGACGGGCTGCCGGCGGCGTCCTCGTCGAAGGCGTCGGGACCGGCAGGGCGGTGGTGGACGTGGTGGTGTCGCATGGGTGGTCTCCTCAGGTGCGTGGGCGTCGGCGGGGGTGCGGGACACGGCTCGACCGGGAGGACCCGGGAGGGGTGCGGCGCGATGCCGACGTCCTGAACGATATATCGTTGATACATCGTTCGCAACACCTTGGACCCGTCAGGTCGGCGGCAGCGGTGACCAGAACGACCAGGGCTCCCCCTCCGGCCCGAGCGCCCCGTACTCGCGCACGCCGTACGGCTGGTCCGTCGGCGGGTACGTCACCGTGCCGCCGCGCGCGACGACCGCCGCGTGGTGGGCGTCGACGTCGCGGACCGTCACGACGAGCATCCCCGTCGAGGCCCCGAGCGTCGCCGGCGACGCCAGCCGCCACTCCGGCGCCACGCGGTGCAGCATGACGATCCCGTCGGCCGTCCGGACCTCGCCGTGCACGACCGTCCCCGCGTCGTCGCGGTGCACCGGCCCGGGCTCCAGCCCGAAGACCTCGACGAGGTGCCGGTGCGCGGCCTCCAGGTCGGCGTACACGAGGACCGCGACGCGCCGCAGCGGCTCGGTCGACGCGACCGCGGTGTCCTCCAGCACCGCCAGCAGGCGTCGGCACACGTCCACGTCGCCCGCGTCGTCGCCGCGCCGTGCCGTCCCGTCGCCGGCGACGTCGGGACGCGTCGCGCTGAGCCGGTGCAGCAGGCGCTCCATCCGCAGCACCTGGTCCTCGAGCTCCGCGAGGTGCGTGCGCAGCGCGCCGTCGAGCGTCCACCCGGGCGCGTCGAGCGCCGCCGCGATGTCGTCGAGCGACACCCCGAACCGCCGCAGCACGCTGATCCGGTACAGGCGCTCGACGTGCGCACGCCGGTAGACGCGGTGACCGGCGGCGGTCCGGTCCGGCCGCAGCAGGCCCACGTCGTCGTAGTGGTGCAGCGTGCGGACGGTCAGCCCCGTGAGCGCGGCGAGGTCGCCCACGCGCCAGCCCGCGCCGCCGGTCCCCTCGCCCGGCGCGCCGTCGTCGTCCGCCCGCTCGCTCACCCCGCCCGCCTCGCGCTCGTCGGGACCCGCCGGCCCGTGCCGCGGCTCAGAGCGGCGAGTGGATCGCCCAGCGGTGACCGAACGGGTCGACGAGCCAACCGCGCCGCTCGTCGCCCTGGTCCGCGGGCTCGCGGTCCACCGTCGCGCCCGCCGCCACCGCCCGCGCGTACACGGCGTCCACGTCGTCGACCTCCAGCACGACGGCTGCCGTCGCATGCCCGAGCGTGGCCGGGGCGTAGGCGCCGTAGTCGTGGTACTCGTCGGACAGGTAGAAGGGCCGCCCGCCGATCGCGAGCGCCGCGAAGCCGATCCGCCCGTCGTCCTCGGTGTACCGCTCGCCGGTCTCCGTCGCCCCGAACGCGGTCGCGTAGAAGTCGATCGCCGTCGTCGCGTCGTGCACGGTCAGGTAGGGCACCAGCTGGGTCATCGCAGCCTCCCGGTCGGTCGTGCCGCGGGCACCGGCGCCCGCACCGCCGACGCTAGGCCCTCACGTCACGTGAGGTGCAAGGGTCAGAGGCGAGGATCCACGGGCTCCGACTCCAGCG
This sequence comes from Cellulomonas algicola, assembly GCF_003851725.1. Classification (GTDB taxonomy): domain Bacteria; phylum Actinomycetota; class Actinomycetes; order Actinomycetales; family Cellulomonadaceae; genus Cellulomonas; species Cellulomonas algicola. Next base: position 1,768 of record NZ_BHYL01000181.1, read on the forward strand.
CCAGGACCGCGAACACGGCCTCGTGCACGCGCCACAGCGGCTCGCCCGAGGTCGCGCGTGCGAGCCCCTCCAGCCCGAGGGCGTACTCCCGCAGCGCCAGCCCGCGCTTGCGGCCCAGGCTGCGCGACCGCAGCCGCTCGAGGTTCGCCGGCTCGGTGTAGTCCGGGCCGTAGATGATCCGCAGGTACTCGCGGCCGCGCACCTTGATCCCCGGCTGCGCGGGTCCGCCCCGGCGGCCGCGCACGAGGTTGCCGAGCGGCTTGACGACCATCCCCTCACCGCCCGCCCCGGTCAGGTCCGTCCACCAGGCGACGCCCGCGCCGACGGACGCCTCGTCGTCGACGTCCACGACCAGCCGTCGGGTGCCCTGCAGCACGCCCGCGGCGTCCGCGGCGACGAGCCGGTCCGCGACGTCGAGGTGCCAGAGGTGGTCCTGCGTCTCGAAGGTCCGGCCGTCCGCCGCGAGCACCTGGAACGGCGCGAGCCGCACGCCGTCGAGGCCGTCGGTCGGCCACACGTACCGGCGGTAGGCGTCGGCGAACGCGTCGGCGTTGCGCCGCCGTGCGTCAGTACGGTCCAGCAGCCCCGCGACGTCGAGGCCCCGGGCCGCCGCCGCGCGCAGGGCGTCGACGGCCGGTGAGAGGGCCGACCGGGCCGCCGCGCCGACGGCCGCGTACTGGTGGCGCAGCAGGTCGCCGGCCTTGACCGACCAGGGCATGAGCTCGGCGTCGAGCAGCAGCCAGCCCGTCGGCCCGTCGTCGGGTCCCAGGGTGTCCCACAGCCCGGCGGTCGTGGCGGCGTCGCGGAGGACCGCGAGCAGCGCCTCGGAGCGCGCGGCGTCGAAGAACGGCCGTCCCGTCCGGGTGTGGACCACGCCGGTGACACCGTCGGGCATGCCGAACCGTCCCGACGCCGCCGCCTGGTCGCGGCAGACGAGCACGACGGCCCGCGACCCCATGTGCTTCTCCTCGCACACGACCGTGCCGACGCCGTCGGACCGGTAGGCGTCGAACGCCTGCGCCGGGTGCTCCAGCAGGTCGCCGTCGGGCGCCGTCGCGCACGGGCTCATCGTCGGCGGCAGGTACAGCAGCCAGCGCGGGTCGACCGCGAACCGGCTCATGACCTCCAGCGCGCCCGCCGCGTTCTCCTCGGCGACCGTGACGCGTCCGAGCAGCGTCGTCTCGACCGAGCGGCGGCCGAGCACGTCCGACACGTCGAGCACGTCCGGGTCGCGTCGCGCCGTGCCGGACGGCACCGCGTCGAGCGGCCGAGCCGGCTCGCACCACGTCCGCTCCGCCGGGACCTGCACGACCTCACGCTCCGGGTAGCGCAGGGCCGTCAGGTGCCCGCCGAACACGCAGCCCGTGTCGAGGCACATCGTGTTGTTCACCCACGTCGGGACGGCCGTCGGCGTGTGCCCGTACAGCACCGTCGCGCGCCCGCGGTAGTCGTCCGCCCACGGCAGCCGCACGGGCAGCCCGTACTCGTCCGTCTCCCCCGTCGTGTCCCCGTACAGCGCGAACGACCGCACCCGGCCCGACGCCCGGTTGTGGAACGACTCCTTGAGCCCGGCGTGCGCGACGACGAGCGCACCGCCGTCCAGCACGAGGTGCGCGACGAGCCCGTCGCACCAGTCCCGGACCTCGCGGCGGAACTCCTCGCTCTCCCCGGCGAGCTGCTCCAGCGTCTCCGCGAGCCCGTGCGCGACGCGCACCTGCTTCCCGTCGAGCGCGCGGACCAGCTTCTCCTCGTGGTTCCCGGGCACGGCGAGCGCGTGCCCGGCCGCGACCATCCCCATGACGAGGCGCACCACGCCCGGGCTGTCCGGTCCGCGGTCCACGAGGTCCCCCACGAACACCGCGCGCCGCCCCGCCGGGTGCACCGCGTCGACGGGTCGACCGGCGTCGTCCCGGACGAGCGCGTATCCCAGCCGGACCAGCAGCGCCTCGAGCTCCGACCGGCAGCCGTGCACGTCGCCGACCACGTCGAACGGGCCACGCTCGTCGCGCCGGTCGCTCCGCAGCGGCTGCCTCGCGATCACCGCCGCCTCGACCTCGTCGACCGACCGCAGCACGTGCACCGTGCGGAAGCCCTCCTTCGCGAGCCCGCGCAGCGAGCGCCGGAGCTGGTCGCGCTGCCGCCGCACGACGTGCGCACCGAGGTCGCGGTCGTCGCGCGCGGCGTTGCGGGCGACGCACACCTCCTCCGGCAGGTCGAGGACGATCGCGACCGGCAGCACGTCGTGCGCGCGGGCCAGGTCGACGAGCGACCGCCGGGCCTGCGCCTGCACGTTCGTCGCGTCGACGACCGTGAGCAGCCCGGCGTCGAGCCGCGCGGCCGCGACGTGGTGCAGCGCGTCGAAGGCGGCGCGGGTCGCGCCCTGGTCGTTCGGGTCGTTCGCGACGAGCCCGCGGAAGAAGTCGGACGACAGGGTCTCGAACGGCCCGAACGCGCGCGCGGCGAACGTCGACTTGCCGGAGCCCGACGCGCCGACGAGGACGACGAGCGACAGCGCGGGCACCGTCAGCGTGGTCATCGGGCCTCCTCCCCGGTGGTCTCGGTCGTGCGGCGGAACACCGCGAGCTGCGTCGGCGGGCCGACCTCGGGGTCGTCGTCGCCGACGCCCAGCAGCTCGACGTCGTACCCGTACCGGTCGGCGGCGGCGCGCGCCCACGCGGCGAGCTCCGCACGGGTCCACTCGAACCGGTGGTCGTGGTGCCGCATCGTCCCCGCGGCCAGTGTCGGGTAGCGGACGTTGTGCTCGGCGTTCGGCGTCGTGACGACGACGGTCGGCGGGGCGGCGACGCCGAGCACCGCGCGCTCCAGGGCGGCCAGGCGCGGCGGGTCGACGTGCTCGACGACCTCCATGAGCACCGCGGCGTCGAAGCCCGCGACGCGCGCGTCGGTGTACGTGACGGACGACTGCGCGAGCTCGATCCGGGCGCGCCGCCGCGCGGGCATCGTGTCGAGGTGCAGGCGCCGCGCGGCGACCTCCAGCGCACGCGGCGAGACGTCCACGCCGAGCAGCCGGTCGAACCGCGGGTCGTCGAGCAGCGCACCGAGCAGGTGGCCCTCACCGCAGCCCAGGTCGACGACGCTGCGCGCCCCGGCCAGCCGCAGCTGCTCGACGACCGCGTCGAGGCGGCGCCGCGCGAGCGGCACGGCCGCGGGCGGGTCGCCGTCCTCGCCTGCCACCGCGGGCCCCGGGTCCTCGCCCGGCAGGGCATCACGGTCCGCAGGCACGGCGTCGTCGAGCGCCTCCGGCTCGGCGTCGTCGACCTCCGCGAGCCGCGCGACCGCGCTCGCGACGAGCGACCCGCGGTGCGCCAGGTAGCGGCGGGCGATCTCGTCGCGCGCGGGGTGGTCGGCGAGCCAGCCCTGCCCCGCGCGGACGAGCTTGTCGACCTCGTCCAGGCCGACCCAGTAGTGCTTCGCGGCGTCGAGCGTCGGCAGGAGGACGTACAGGTGCTGGAGCGCGTCGGCGACCCGGAGCGTGCCGCGCAGCCGCAGGTCGACGTACCGGGAGTCGCCCCACTCCGGGATCGTCGGGTCGAGCGGGACGGGTGTCACCTCGACGTCCCAGCCGAGCGGCGCGAACAGCCGGACGGCGGCGTCGGCGCCACCGCGGCACGGCACCGACGGCACGTGCACCTCGAGCGGCCACGCGCGCTCGGCGAGCTCCGGACGCTGGTCGCACCGGCCCGCCATCGCCGTGCGGAAGACGCGACCCAGGGCCACGGCCAGCATCGACGACGCCGCGTACGGGCGGTCGTTGACGTACTGCGCGAGGCTGAACGCCGCGTCGCGGGCACCCTTGCCGCGCACGAGGGCCACCGGGTCGACCTCCAGCACCAGCGCGACCGTGACCACGTCGTCGTCGGCCTGCGGGTAGAGCACGTGCGCCACGCCGAACGCCTGGTCGAACCACTGCACGCGGTCGGGGTGCTTGTGCAGCACGAAGCCGAGGTCGCGCGCGGCGTCGTCGCGGGTCGTCAGGGTGAGCAGCACCCGCGCATCGTGCCAGCCCGGCGAGGGGTGGACCGAACGGATTGGTCCTGCGTCACCCCGACGCCGTCGGTGGCCCCTCGCGGTGCCCGGCTCGCCCGGCGTGGCGCCGCTCGCGTGCCGCGTCCCGTTCGGCGCGACGCTCGTCGCGCCCGCCGGCTCCCGCGCGCCCGGGCTCGTCGCCCTGCCGCTCGTCCCGGC
>NZ_BHYL01000182.1 GCF_003851725.1 Cellulomonas algicola
GCCGCCCGCGCGACGCACCCGTCGACGCGGTCGGCTCCGGTGCGTCCCGCGGCGCCGCAGTCGCGGCCCTCGCCACGCCCGTCACGTCTCGAGAAACGGAAGCACTCCGATGCGCCAGCACCGGTCCAGCGCCGCCCTCCGCACCGGACGACCGCCCGGACGCCGTCATGGCGCCCGAGGCGTCGTCGCCGCCCTCGCGTCGACCGGGATCCTCGCACTCCTCGTCGCGGCTCCCGCCACGGCGGCCGCGACGGACACCCGACCTCTCACCGGCACCTACGAGCGGCTGGACGCCGACCCGCCGCTCCCCCCACCCGCCGACCCGCCGCTCCCCCCGCCCGCCGAGCCGACCCTCCCCCCGCCCGCAGACGCCGGCGCCCCGCGCACCGGCGAGACCACCCGTCCCGCAGCCGCGACGAGCCCGGGTGCACCGGACCGGACCCACGACCTCGTCCGGCTCGCCGACGGCACCGGCGTCCAGGTCGACGGCGACGCGGGCCTCTTCGACGGCGTCGCGCCGGGCCAGCGCGTGCGCGTGACGGGCACGCGGTCGGCCGAGGCACCCGATGTCGGCGAGGCGGGCGCGACCTTCGACGGCACGGCGGTGCGGACGCTCTCCGCCGCGCCCGGCACCGCCGCCGTCGGCGAGCGCACGGTCGCCGTGGTCCTGCTCCGCCTCGGACCCGCGGGCGCCGAGCCTGTGCCCGTCGACGACGCGCGGCGCGTGTTCTTCACCGCACCGGACTCGGTCGCGGCCTACGTCCGCGAGAGCTCGTGGTCGCAGCTCGAGCTGCGGGGCCGCGACCGGCCGGACGGGGACGTCTACGGCTACCTCGAGATCCCGGCCGGCACCGGCTGCTGGGGCGAGGCGTCCGCCGGGGCGGACGCGGCGCAGGCGGCCGGCCTCGACCTGGCCGGCTACGACCACGTCGCGTTCGTCCTCGACTCCCCCGACCGCGGCTGCTGGTACGGCGGGTGGGCCTACATCGGCGGCCAGGTCTCGGTGAACCTCTGGGCGGGCGACTCGGGCACCCGGGCCGTCGCGCAGCACGAGATCGGCCACAACCTCGGCCTCAACCACGCCAACGCGCTCGTCTGCACGGCGGCCGACGGGCACCTGACGTCCGTCGAGACGCCGGGTGGGTCCTGCCTCGTCCAGGAGTACGGCGACCCCTTCGACGCCATGGGCGACGCCTGGAACCAGATGCAGTTCTCGGCGAACTACAAGGCCCGCCTCGGGTGGGTCCCCGCGTCGCGTGTGACGACCGTGACGCGGTCCGGGACCTACGCGCTCGCGTCGTCGGAGGCGCCCACGGGAGAGCCGCAGGACCTCCGCGTCCCGCTCCCGTCGGGCGACTACTACGACCTCGACGTCCGGCAGCCCTACGGGCAGACCTGGGACGCCAAGGTCAGCCTGTACCCCGCGCTGATGAACGGTGTCGAGATCCGGCGTGCGAGCGAGGTCGGAACCGCGCTCGTCGACACGACGCCCGGCGACGGGTACGACGACGCCGCGCTCCAGGTGGGCCAGACGTTCACCGACGCCGCGGCGGGGATCACGATCACGACCGAGTCCGTCGGGCCGGGCGGCGCGGTCGTGCGCGTCGACCTCGGCACGGTCGGCGGCGGGTGGGCGAGCACGTACCCGACGATGACGCTGCGCGGCACGAGCACCGAGTGGGCCCCCGTGCCGATGACGCTGGTCGCCGACCACACGTGGCGGCTCACAATGCCGTTCGGCGCGCACCCCGACGAGGCGCTGCTGCTCGACACCGACGGCACGGGCGCGGTCACGTTCGGCGACGCCGCCGGCGACGGGACGGCCGAGCCCGGCGGTCCGCGCACCCCGATGACGCAGGGACCGGCGGTCTACGAGGTGACGTTCCGCGACGACACGCTCGCGTACACGGTCGTGCGCGTCTGGTGAAGCGGGACGGGCCGCGGCGCGCCCTCGCTGACGCGGCCCGTGCCGCATCCCGGCGCGGGCCGTGCGTCACGACGGCGCCGGTCCGTGCGGCACGGCGACGCACGGACCGGCGCCGTGCGCGTCAGGCCTCGGCCGGGACCACGCGGGGCCACAGGTCGTCCGCCGGCGGCGCCCACGACGCGGCGTCGGCGGGCACCTGCTCGCCCGAGCGGATGTCCTTGACCTGGTCGCCCTCGTCGCCTCCCGGCTGCCCGAGGAACCACACGAAGGGGATCCCACGACGGTCGGCGTGCCGGATCTGCTTGCCGAACTTCGCCGCCGACGGCGCCACCTCGACGGGGATCCCGCGCGACCGCAGCGCGGTGGCGACCGCGTCCGAGCGCGACCGGTCCGCCTCGTCGGTCACCGCGACCAGCACGGCCGACGGCACCGAGCGCGTCGCGCGGACCAGCCCCGCGCCGAGCAGGCGCGACACCAGACGCGAGACGCCGATCGAGAGACCGACGCCGGGGTAGGTCGTCGCACCGTCGGACGCGAGCGTGTCGTAGCGCCCGCCGGAGCAGATCGACCCGAGCTGCTCGTGCCCGACGAGCACCGTCTCGTACACGGAGCCCGTGTAGTAGTCGAGCCCGCGCGCGATCTTGAGGTCCGCGACGACGACGCCCGGGGCCCGCTGGGCCGCGGCGCGCACGAGCGCGCCGAGCTCGTCGAGGCCCTCGTCGAGCAGCGTGTGCTCGGCACCGTGCCGCGCGGCGACCGCCCGGACGGCGTCGACGACGGACTCGTCGTCGCCCTGCACGGACGCGAGCTCGAGGCACGCCTGCGCCTGCTCCGGGGTCGCGCCCGCCTCGGCGACGAGCAGCTCCGCGACCGCCGGCCCGCCGATCTTGTCGAGCTTGTCGATGCCGCGCAGCACCGCGTCGACGTCGGTCAGCCCGAGCCCGCGGTAGAAGCCCTCCGCGACCTTGCGGTTGTTCACGAGGATCCGCACGGGCGGCAGGCCGATCTCCTGCAGCGCACCGAGCGCGTCGGCCATGACGAGCGGCAGCTCGACCTCGTAGTGGTACGGCAGGTCACCCGCCGCGACGACGTCGATGTCCGCCTGGACGAACTCGCGGAACCGGCCGTCCTGGGGGCGCTCGCCGCGCCACACCTTCTGGATCTGGTAGCGCCGGAACGGGAACGCGAGGTGCCCGGCGTTCTCGAGCACGTACCGCGCGAACGGCACCGTCAGGTCGAAGTGCAGCCCGAGGCGTCCGCCGCGGTCCGGGTTCGCCGCGTCCTCCTGGAGCCGCGACAGGACGTAGACCTCCTTCGACGTCTCGCCCTTGCGCAGCAGCTGGTCGAGCGGCTCGACCGCACGCGTCTCGATGCCCGCGAACCCGTGGAGCTCGAACGTCCGCCGCAGGACGTCGAGCACGTGCTGCTCGACCATGCGGCCGTCGGGCAGCCACTCGGGGAATCCGGACAGGGGTGTGGGTCGCGCCATGGGGTGGAAGTCTTCCAGACCTGCCGCGGGGGTCGCGTCCGCATCCCGCGGCCGGTGCACCGTCCCGCTGTCGGCTCCCCGGCGGGGCCGTCGGGAGGTCGCCGCGGTCAGCCGCGCGCGAGGAACGGGTTCGTCGCGAGCTCCGTCGCCATGTCGCTCGTCGGGCCGTGCCCCGGGACGACGACGGCACGCGGGTCGAGCCGCGCGACGACGTCGCGCAGCGTGCGCGCCATGATCGGTCCGTCCCCACCGGGGAGGTCGGTGCGGCCGATCGTCCCCGCGAACAGCACGTCGCCCGTGAGCACGACCGGCTGCCCGTCGCCCGCGTCGAGGAGGTACAGCGTCGACCCCTCCGTGTGCCCGGGCGCATGACGCGCGACCACCGTCACCTCGCCGACCTGCCACGTGACGTCGGCGCTGCGCGGGTCGGTCGCGTCGGCGCCGAACGGCTCGAGCCGCGCCGGCCGGTGGTACGCGTGCACGTCCACCCCGGCCGCGGTCAGCGCCTGGCCGAGCGGACCCGACGGGTCATGCGCGGCGCCGCCGAGCGCGCCGAGCGTGCCGAACGGGTCCGCGAGGCGGTACGCGTCGGCCGCGTGCACGCGGACCGGGACGTCCAGCGTCTCCGCGAGCGCGCCCGCGTCCCACGTGTGGTCGGCGTGCCCGTGCGTGACGAGCACCGCAGCCGGCCGCAGGCCGCGCGCCGCGATCTCCGCGGCGACCGCCGCGGCGACGCCCGCCCCGGGGTCGACCACGACGCACGCGCCGTCCTCGGCGACGACGACGGTGCACCGGGCCGCGAACACGGGGGCCACGAACGAGAGAAGATGCATGGCCCGCACCGTAGCCCGCGACGCCCGTGGCGCGTCCGCGCGTCGGTCGTTGCCTCGACCAGGGCCCGGGCTGCCTAGACTGTCCGGGGTTCCTTCGTGCGGTGCGGCAGGTCGACGCCTGTCGTGCCGCACCGTCGACGCGAGGAGTGTGCGTGTCCAGCAAGCGCGAGCGCGAGTACGAGCGCCGCCGGTACGAGAAGTGGCAGGAGCGTCAGACGCAGGCGCGGGCGCGCCATCGTCGTCAGCGCGTCATCGCGGGATCCGTGGTCGGGGTGCTGGTCCTCGGCCTCGGCATCGGTGCCGCGGTCGCCCTGACACGCGACGACGCCCCGCCCACCGCCGACGCCACGACACCCCCGGCCACGACCCCGGACCCGGGCGCGACGTCACGCACGGGCAACGGCGGCGTGGTCCCCGACCCCGCCGCGGCCGAGGGCCGCACGTGGACGGGCGAGCTCGCGCTGTCGCAGGGCACCGTCGGCTTCGAGCTCGACGGCGCCGCCGCGCCGCAGGCGGTCGCGAACTTCGTGACGCTCGCCGGCGAGGGCTACTTCGACGGCACGTCGTGCCACCGCCTCACCACGCAGGGCATCTACGTGCTGCAGTGCGGCGACCCCACGGCCACCGGGACCGGCGGCCCGGGCTACTCGTGGGGCCCGATCGAGAACGCGCCCGCCGACGACCTCTACCCGGCGGGCACGATCGCGATGGCCCGCCAGGGCGGCAACGGCGAGTCCATGGGCAGCCAGTTCTTCCTCGTGTACGAGGATTCGCAGATCCCGTCGGACTCGGCGGGTGGATACACCGTGTTCGGCCACATCACGTCCGGCATGGACGTGCTGCAGGCCATCGCTGACGCGGGCACCGTGGAGGGGTCGGAGACCCCGGTGGACGCCGTCACCATCGAGGGAGTGGAGACCCAGTGACCGAGACCCCCGCATCGACCTCCTCGCCGGAGGACCCGACGCCCACTCCCCCGACCTCCGCCCCCGCCGTTCCCCAGGACGACGCGCCGACGGACGCCGCACCCGCGGACGCCGCCACCGCCGACGAGGCCACGACGACCGACGACGCGACCGACGCCGGGTCCGCCACCGACGCCACCGTGCCGCCCGACGACCCGACCGCCGGCGACGTGCCGAGCACCGACACCGCCGACGCGGCAGCCACGACCGACGCCACCCACGAGGCGGCCGTGGTCGCCGCCGACGACGCGGCCGAGACCGGTGCCGACGAGACCGGGACGACCGGCACGGCGGACCCGACGGTCGACGCGATCGAGATGACCGGCTCGGCGGACGCGACCGAGGCGACCGGCCCGGCGGAGGCGACCGGGGCGACCGCCACGGGCGACGCCGCCGACCAGGTGACCGCAGCGGAGACGACCTCGGCCGCGACCGCCGACGAGGTCGCCACCGCCGAGGCCGCCGACGAGGCGAGCACGACGGAGAACGCCGACGAGGCGAGCACGGCGGAGGACGCCGACGAGGCGGCCGGGACGACCGACGAGGCCGCGGCCACGCCGTCGCCCTCGACCGCGGTGCCGACGCCGCGTCCGACGCCCGCGTCGGCGCGCCCTGGCCCGCGACCGCGTCCGGTGCCGCACC
>NZ_BHYL01000183.1 GCF_003851725.1 Cellulomonas algicola
GCGTCGTCGGCCGTCCGGACGACCCGGCCCCGTCCCCCGGGGTCGGGTCGTCGCGGCACCGGCCCCTCGCTCCACCCCTCACCCGGCCCCGCTCCCGGACCGCGCGACGTCGCCGGTCCGCCCGCCGAAGGAAGCCTCATGACGCTCGTCGCCGGCGTGGACTCCTCCACGCAGTCCTGCAAGGTCGTCGTCCGCGACGCCGACACCGGGGAGCTGGTCCGCCAGGGCCGCGCCTCGCACCCCGACGGCACGTCCGTCGACCCGCGCCACTGGTGGGACGCGCTGCAGACCGCGATCGCGGACGCCGGCGGCCTCGACGACGTCGACGCGATCTCCGTCGGCGGGCAGCAGCACGGCATGGTCGCGCTCGACTCCTCGGGTGAGGTGGTCCGCGACGCGCTGCTGTGGAACGACACCCGCTCCGCGCAGGCCGCTCTCGACCTCGTCGAGGAGCTCGGCGACGGCGACGCCGAGAAGGGCGCGCAGGCGTGGGCCGACGCCGTCGGCTCGGTCCCGGTCGCGTCGCTCACCGTCACGAAGCTGCGCTGGCTGCGCGACGCCGAGCCGGAGAACGCCGACCGCGTCGCCGCCGTCGCGCTCCCCCACGACTGGCTGACGTGGCGCCTCAGCGGCAACGGCGCCGGCTCGGGCGGCGCGGGCCTCGACCAGCTCGTGACCGACCGCTCAGACGCGTCCGGGACGGGCTACTGGTCGCCGGTGACGAACGACTACCGGCTCGACCTGCTCGAGCGCGGGCTCGGCCACCGGGTGCACCTGCCCCGCGTGCTCGGCCCGTCCGAGGCGGGTCCGCGGGCCGTCGTCGGCGGGCGCGAGCCGGTCCTCGGCCCCGGTGCGGGCGACAACGCGGCCGCCGCGCTCGCGCTGGGTCTCGGCCCGGGCGACGTCGCCGTGTCGATCGGCACGTCGGGCGTGGTCTCCGCGATCGCCTCCTCGCCCACCGCCGACGGCTCGGGCCTGGTGACGGGCTTCGCCGACGCGACGGGCGCGTTCCTGCCGCTCGCGTGCACGCTCAACGCGTCGCGCGTCCTCGACGCCGCCGCCCGCATGCTCGGCGTCGACCACGCGGGCCTGTCCGAGCTCGCGCTGTCCGCCCCTGCGGGTGCCGACGGCCTCGTCCTCGTCCCCTACCTCGAGGGCGAGCGCACCCCCAACAAGCCCGACGCGACCGGCGCGCTGCACGGCCTGCGGCTCGCGAACACGACCCCCGCGCACCTCGCGCGCGCCGCCGTCGAGGGCATGCTCTGCGCGCTCGCCGACGGCATCGACGCGCTCCGCGCCCAGGGGGTCGCCGTCGAGCGGCTCTTCCTCATCGGCGGTGGCGCGCAGTCGCGGGCCGTGCGGGAGATCGCGCCGACGGTCTTCGGCCTGCCCGTCCACGTGCCGACGCCCGGCGAGTACGTCGCCGACGGTGCCGCGCGCCAGGCCGCGTGGGTCCTGTCGGGCTCCGCGACCGCCCCGTCGTGGACCGCCGCCGCCGAGGCGGCACTGCACAGCGCCGACCCCGTCGCGCGCGTCCGCGAGCAGTACGCCGCCGTCCGCGAGCTGACCGGCACCCGCCCGCTCTGACAGTCGCGAGCACCGACGCACGAGAGCCCGGCCCCTCCGAGGGACCGGGCTCTCGTCGTGGGGTGGGCGGGCGCCGGAAGCACGACGAGGGCCCGGCCTCTGCGGTGGCCGAGCCCTCGTCGTCCTGCGGTGCGTCAGGCCACGTGCGTCCCGCGGCGGCGAGAGCGCACCATCGCCGTCCCCGCGCCGAGCAGCGCGAGAGCCAGGAGCACGAGACCCGCGACCTGCGCGCCCGTGGTGGCGAGGCTGCCGCCACCGGACCCGCCGGTGCCGCCCGACGCGCCGCCGCCGGGAGCCGCGGCGACGACGTCGACGACCGTGGCCGCGAGGACCTGGTCGTCGACCGCGGCGGCGATGCCGTAGCGGCCGACGGCCGTGGTGGCCGGGATCCTCACGGACCCGGAGGCCCCGCCGGACGCGTCGACGGTGAAGGACCCGACGACGAGCCCGAGCGGCCCGGTGCTGCCGACGGCTCGGGCGGCCATGAGCCGTGCGCCGCCCTGGACCTGGCCGACGAGCGACTCCGCCCCGAGCACCACGTCGACGACCGTCCCGGGCGTGAACCCGGACAGCGCCACGGGCACGGTGCCGCCGCGCGCCACCTTGCCGGCCCCGAGGACGACGGTCGGCGCCGACGGCTCCGGCTCCTCGCCCGCGGCCTCGACCAGCCGGCCGACGCCCCAGCGCTCGGTCGTCTGGTAGCCGGTGCCGGTGGGCTCGGCCCAGGTGTGGATCGACGTCCGCGCACCGTCGGCGGTGGCGTCGTTGACCTGGAAGTCGAGTCCGTGGAACGTGCCGGCGCCGCCCTGGTCGTGCAGGCCGATGGCGGCCTCGACGACGTAGCCCGACGCGGTGCGACGCGTGGCGCTGGTGAGGTTGGCCTTCTGGTAGGCCTCGTCACCCGTGCCGACCGACACCACGTTGTCCGCGCTGATGCGCAGCTGCGTGTCGTCGTAGCGGTAGGAGCCGTTCTTCGCGTTGCCCGGGTCGACGAAGATCTCGACCGAGTCCTGCGTCCACGGGTCGGAGCCGGCCGTGTTGACGACCGCGTCCGTGACGGTGGCGAGGACGTAGAGCGTGTCGTCCTTCCACAGCGTCCTGACGTCCGCGACGGCACCCGCCGCGTCCGACCCGGCGCCGACGACCTTGGTCGTGCTGACCGAGGCCGCGTCGGCCCAGACCGCGTCCTCCTCGCCGTCGACCGTCGGCGCCGACGACGCCGGCGCGACCTCGAGGTACGACAGCGGCTCGACGAGCGTGAGCGTGCCGGTCGCGCCGAGCTTGTTCCAGCCGACCGTGGTGCTGCCGTCCGTCGCCGTGACGTCGAACGCGAGCTGGTCGCCGACCGCGGCGGCGTCGAGCGGCAGGTGGACCACCGCGGCCCAGCCGTCGCCCAGCTCCGTCGCGACACCGTCGACGTCGCCCGCGCCGTCGCGCCCGAACGCGTACGTCTCACCGTCGAGCGAGAACGTGAGGCCGTCCGACGCGGCCGGGGTCGCGTCCGGCACGACGACGAACGCCGTCAGGTGGTCGGCCTCCCAGCGGAGCTGGAACGCCGCCGACTCGTCCATCGGGAGCAGCGGGAGCCGGTCCCAGTCGGGCGCGGAGGTCGCGTCGTCGTCCAGCGGCACGGTGCCCTGGAAGACGTTCGCGGCCCGCATGGGAGCAGGCAGCGTCGAGGCGTCGACGATGCCGTGGTACGCCGGCTTGGCCTTGACCTGGTCGTCGAACACCAGCGGCGCGCCCGAGTCGTTGCGCCACGAGCGGCCGTCGACGAGACCCCACACGGTCGCCGAGAAGACCTGGTCGGTCTCCGCGTGGAACGCGCGGAACGCGTCGAAGGCGTCCTGGTAGTAGTAGCCCTGGTCGACCAGCTTGGCCTCGGTCACGGGGGTGCCCGTCGTGACGTCGAACTCGGTGATCGCCTGGACCTTGCCCAGGTCGGCCATGCGGTCCAGCGCTCCCGCGAGCGTGCTCACGGGCGTCGCGAGGCTCACGTGGAACTGGTGCCCGATGCCGTCGAACTCGACGCCGCGATCGATCATGCGCGCGATCAGGTCGTGGTAGCGCTGCTGCTTGCCGGCCTGCTCGGTGTTGTAGTCGTTGATGAACAGCGTCACCGGGTGCGACTGCCCGGGCGCCGCGTACGTGCCGTTGAAGGCGTCGTTCGCGTACTCGAAGGACAGGTCGACGAACTCCTCGCCGAGCACCTGGAACCACCGGCTCGTGCGCATGCCGCCGGGGGTGCCGCTGCCGTCGGAGACGACCTCGTTCACGACGTCGAACGCGTACAGCGGGTTGGTCGCGCTGCCGAACTTGCCGTACTTGTCGCTGAGGTACTGCGCGACGTTGTCGATGTGCGTGCGCAGGCGGGCCTTCAGCACCGCCTGGTCGGCAGGGCTGTCGGTGAGCCAGCGACCGGAGCCGTCCTGGAAGAACCAGTCGGGCGTCTGGCTGTGCCACACGAGCACGTGCCCGTAGACCTTGAGGTCGTGCTCCGCCGCGTACGTCATGAGCGCGTCCGCCTCGGAGTTCGTCGTGACGAACGTGTGGGTCGGGTCGTTCGCGTCGTACCACGCCTCGGGCTTCATGAAGTTCTCGGGCGTGATCTGGTCGAAGTGCTTCGTGAGCAGCCGGCCGTACGGGTCGACCGTGTCACGGGCCTGGATCGCGGCGCCGAACGGGAAGTCCAGCGTGTCCTTGATCGGCGTCAGGCCCTCCTCGATCGACAGCGGCGACGCGACCGTGACGACGATGTCGTCGACCAGGAAGTCGGACGTGTTGCCGTTGTTGTAGTCGGTCTCCAGGTAGAGCAGGTCGGAGCCCTCCGGCAGCCGGATCGACGCCGTGAGCTCGACCCACTGGCTGTTCGACTGGCCGGACACCTGCGCGAGCGTCGTGAACTTCTGCGTGCCGCCGTCGTCGTGCCGGACCGTGAGCCACACGTCGTCGGCCGGCTGGCCCGCGGCGAAGCGCACCCACGCGGACAGCTCGTAGAGCGTGCCGGGCACGAGGACGCCGTCGACGTCGAACGCGAGGCCGTGACCCTGCGACGAGCGGTTGGCGACGAGCGCGGCTTGCGCGCCGCCGTGGGCCGCGGTCGTCGTGACCGTCGCCGTCGGCGTACCGCTGCCCGTCTCGCGGACGAACCAGCCGTCCATGCCGTCCTCGAAGTCGGCGTCGATCACCGTGGACCCGACGGGCTGCGACGGCGCGAGCGTCACGGACGGGAGCGTGAACTCCCAGCCGGCGTCGAGCCGCTCCTGCACGACGGCCTTGAGCGCCGCGACGGAGTTGGCGCGGTTGCCGCCGCCGTCGTGGACGAGCACGATCTCGCCGTCCTTCATCGCAGCGCGCAGGTTGGCCTTGAGCGCCTCGACGTCGGACTGCACGGTCGCGTCCCAGTCGTTGATGAGGTTGGTGACGGCGAGCGGCTGCATGCCGAGCGACACGGCGGCTGCCGGCGTCTGACCCCACGCGCCGTTCGGCGCCCGGAAGAACGGCACCTGCGCGTTCGCGTCGCCGAGCGCGGTCCGGATCGTCGTGAGGTTCTGCGCCATCTTCTGCGCGGCCTGCGCCTGGGTCAGCCCGTCCATCGCGCTGTAGTCGGTGGAGTGGTTGCACAGGGTGTGGCCGTCGGACACGATCCGACGCAGCACGCTCGCGCCGTCGCCGGTCGTGACGTTCTGGCCGATGACGCAGAACGTCGCCGGGACGTCCTTCGCGGCGAGGAAGTCGAGCAGCTCGGTCGTGGCGGCGCCGTTCGGGCCGTCGTCGAAGGTGAGCGCGGCCCGCTTCACGCCGGGAGCGGACCCGGCCGCGGCGGTCGCGACGGGCGTCGTCGTCGGGTTGAGCGCGCCGCCCGGCGGGACGTCCGGCACCTCGCCGGGGCCCGTGGACGCCTGGCCGGTGATGACGACGTCGTCGACGAGGAACGAGGCGGTCGCGCTGTCGGACTCGACGTAGAGGTTGGTCGGCGGCGTCGCCGGGTCGACGGTGTACGTGCCGGACAGCTTCGTCCACTCGCCCGCGGTGACGGCGACGCGGCCGCCGACCCACGGGTACTCGTTCGCCGCTCCGGGCGTCTGCATGCCGAGGTTCAGCTGGGCCGGGCCCGCCTCGCCGTCGGCGAGCCGCACCCAGGCCTCGACGTCGTAGGTGCCTGTCGTGAGCAGGCTCGACACGTCGTGCTGCGCGCCGTTCCAGCCGGCGGTGCGGCCCGTGACGAGCAGGCTCGACGTGCCGCCGTGCGCCTGCGTCGTGGTGGTCGCGACGGTCGTGCTGCCGGAGCCGCGCGCGGTCCAGCCGTGGCCGGCGGACTCGAAGGTGCTGGTCAGCACGACGCTCGGACCGCCGGCAGCGGGCGGGCCGGTGATGACGAGGTCGTCGACGAGGTAGGTGTACGCGCCCGTGAGGTCACCGGTGCCGAGGTAGAGCTGGAGGTCGGATGGCGCCGTGCCCGTCGCGGGCACGGTGTACGTCCCGGCGACGGTGGTCCACGCGTCCGCGGTCATGGTCGTGCTGCCGATCCACGTGTACGCGGGCTTCATGACGAACCGCACGCCGGCGGGGCCGCCGGTGGTGCCGTCGGCGAGGCGCGCGCGCATCGAGATCGTGTACTCGGCGCCGGGCACGAGGTCGGCGAGAGCACCGGGCGCCGTCTGGACGCCCTCGTAGTCCGCCGCGCGGTTCGCGACCTGGAGGACCTTGCCGCCGTCGACGTCGACGACGCTCAGCGTCGGGTTGCCGCTCTGCTGCCAGATGCCGGTCGTGCCGTCCTCGAAGGTCGTCGACGACACGACGGTGGGCGACGCCGCGGCGGCGGTGGTCGCGGTGGGCAGGATGCCCACGATCGGGGCGGCGATGACGCCGACGGCGACGATGCCGATCCCGATAGTTTCGAAGCCTCTCGGCCGTCTCATCGACGCTCCTTTGCGCAATGCTGACAGGTGACCGCGCCAACCTATGCGTCAGGCTGCGGCTCCGGTATCAGCCGGAGGAGCGAATTATCGGTTCTGTCGCCGCAAGTATCGAAACTGTGACGCGTCCGTGACCGTCCGAACGACTCCCCTCGACGATCCCGGACGCCATCGACGGGACGACGAAGCCCCCGGTGCTCGTCGGCACCGGGGGCTTCGGGAGTCGTCGCGTCAGTGCGCGGCGTCGTACGCGGACTTCACCTCGGCGGAGATGCGACCCCGCTCCGAGACGTGGTGCCCGTTGGCCTTCGCCCACTCGCGGATCGCCTGGGCGTCGCCCGAGGAGCGACGTGCGTTGCTGCTGCCGCCGCGGCCGGCGGGGCGCGCCGACGACGAACGGCCACCGACCTTGCGGGCGTGGCCGACCCACTGCGCGAAACCGTCGCGCAGCTCCGAGGCGTGCGCCGCCGTGAGGTCGATCTCGTAGGTGACGCCGTCGAGCGCGAACGTCACCGTCTCGTCCGCCGTTCCGCCGTCGATGTCGTCGACGAGCAGGACCTGGACCTTCTGAGCCATTGTTCGCTCCGGGGTAAGTGCGTGGAGGGGATTTTCTCGCTTACCCGCGAAGCATGACACCCGTACTATTCGGACGTCAAACGGTCGCGCTTCGATTCCTCATTTGTGGTGACCGCTTCCTGCTGCGCGGCGCGGCGTTCCTCGGCATCCATTCTGGCCAATGCCTGCCGTTCGGTGCGGTCCGCATTCACGAGCGCGCGGATCGCGAACCAGAAGATCAGCCCGACACCGATCGAGGGGAGGATCGCGGCCAGCGCCGCGGTGAGCCCGTCCACGCGTCAGCCCTGCGGCTTCACGAGCGGGAACAGGATCGTCTCGCGGATGCCGAGGCCCGTGAGCGCGATGAGCAGGCGGTCGATCCCCATCCCCATCCCCCCCGACGGCGGCATCGCGAACTCCATCGCGGTGAGAAAGTCCTCATCGATTCGCATGGCCTCGTCGTCGCCGCGCGCCGCGAGCGCCGCCTGCGCCTCGAACCGCTGCCTCTGGATGACCGGGTCAACGAGTTCCGAGTAACCGGTCGCGAGCTCCATGCCGCGCACGTAGAGGTCCCACTTCTCGACGAGTCCGTGCTTGCTGCGGTGGTCGCGCACCAAGGGCGACGTCTCGACCGGGAAATCGCGCACGAACGTGGGTGCCGTCAATGCGTGACCGACGTGGTGCTCCCAGAGCTCCTCGACCATCTTCCCGTGGTTCCGCTGCCCGGGAGCGAGCTCGATCTCGGCCTTCTCGAGCAGCTCGAGCAGGACCTCGTCGGTCGTGTCGTGCGTGATCTCGACGCCGAGCGCCTCCGACAGCGAGTCGTACATCGGCAGCCGGGCCCACTCGCCGCCCACGTCGTACTCGGTGCCGTCGGCCAGCGTGACCGTCGTCGTGCCGAACGCGTCACGCGCCGCCGTCTGGACCAGGTCCTGCGTGAGATCCGCGATCGTGTCGTACGTGCCGTAGGCCTCGTACGCCTCGAGCATCGCGAACTCGGGCGAGTGCGTGGCGTCGACGCCCTCGTTGCGGAAGTTCCGGTTGATCTCGAAGACGCGCTCGACGCCGCCGACCGCGGCGCGCTTGAGGAACAGCTCGGGCGCGATGCGCAGGAACAGCGGGATGTCGAACGCGTTCATGTGCGTCTCGAACTGCCGCGCGGCCGCGCCCTCCGGGCGCACCTGGAGCATCGGGGTCTCGACCTCGATGAAGCCGCGCTGGTGCAGGTTCTCCCGGACGGACCGCAGCACCGCGGCCCGCGTGCGGACCATGTCCCGCGAGCGCTGGTTGACGATGAGGTCGACGTACCGCTGCCGGACGCGCGCCTCCTCCGAGAGCTCGGTGCCCTCGTACAGGTTGGGCAGCGGGCGCAGCGCCTTCGCGGCGACCGACCACGCGTCGGCGAACACCGACAGCTCGCCGCGGCGCGACGCGATGACGCGCCCGTGCACGAACACGTGGTCGCCCAGGTCGACGTCGGACTTGAACGCGGACAGCCGCTCCTCGCCCACCTCGGCGAGCGACAGCATCGCCTGGAGGCGGTTGCCCTCGCCGTCCTGGAGCGTCGCGAAGCAGAGCTTGCCGGTGTTCCGCAGGAACACGACGCGGCCGGCGATCCCGACCTCGTCCTGGGTCTCGGTGCCCGGCTCGAGGTCCGGGTACGCGGCGCGCACCTCGGCGATCGTGTGCGTGCGCGGCACCACCACGGGGTAGGCCTCGGTCCCCTCGGCGAGCAGGCGCTCACGCTTCGCGCGGCGGACCTGGATCTGCTCGGGGGTGTCGTCGACGGGGGCGTCGGCGGCGGCGTTCTCGGCCGGGTTCTCGGGCGCAGCGGTCACCGGGCGATTCTACCGGCGCCGCCCGACCCGCCCGGCGCGACGGCCGTGAGATGCACGACGCCCCACGGCCACGACGTGCCGGACGCGGCGACGGCGCACGGCACGTCCGCGCCGCCCCCGTCCGTCGTCAGGACGCCTGGAGGTCCAGCGCGAGGTCGAGGATCGGCGACGAGTGCGTGAGACCGCCGACCGACAGGTAGTCGACGCCCGTGCCGGCGACCTCGGCGGCCCGGTCGAGCGTGAGGTTGCCGGTCGCCTCGAGCTCGACCCGGCCGGTCGTCGGCTCGCCGGCCCGGACCGCCGCGACCACCTCGGCGAGCAGCGGCGTCGGCATGTTGTCGAGCAGCAGGAACCGCGCACCGGCGGCGACGGCCTCGAGCGCCTGGTCGAGCGTGTCGGCCTCGACCTGGATGTCGACGTCGGGGAAGCGCTCCTGCACCGCACGGACGGCCGCCGCGACCGAGCCCGCCGCGACGACGTGGTTGTCCTTGACCATCGCGACGTCGTACAGCCCCATGCGCTTGTTCGTGCCCCCGCCGCAGCGGACCGCGTACTTCTCGAGCGCCCGCAGGCCGGGCGTCGTCTTGCGCGTGTCGAGGACCTGCGCGCCCGATCCGTCCAGCACGTCCGCCCAGCGACGGGTGTGCGTCGCGACGCCCGACGCGCGCGACGCGAGGTTGAGCATCGTCCGCTCCGCGACGAGCAGCGTCTGCACGGGCCCCACGAGCACCGCGAGCACCTCGTCGCGCCACACGCGTGCGCCGTCCTCGACGGTGAGCGACACGGTCACGCCGTCGGTCCCGAGCCGCTGCGCGACCTGGTCGACGACCTCCTGGACGACGACGAGCCCGGCGACGACGCCCTCCGCGCGTGCCACGAGGTGCGCGGTGCCGACGGCGTCGGGCGGGATCGTCGCCTGCGACGTGACGTCCCGGCCGGGGGCGGGGCCGAGGTCCTCGTCGAGCGCGACCTGGACGACCCGGGCGACCCACGCAGGGTCGAGCTGCTGCTGCACGCCGCCACCCTACGGACCCCTCGGCCCTGTCGTGGGGGGGGGGGGGGGGGGCGGGGGGGGGGG
>NZ_BHYL01000184.1 GCF_003851725.1 Cellulomonas algicola
GTCGCGGGCGGCGCGCTCGCGCTCGGCCTGGGCGCGTTCGGCCTCGCGGCGGGCCTCGGTCTCGCGGCGCGCCCGTTCGCGCTCGGCGTCCTGCAGGGCCCGCTCGCGGGCGGCCTCGGCCTGCGCCAGCGCCTTGACGCGGTCGCGCTCGGCCTTCTCGTCGTCGCGACGGCGACGGTCGGCCTCCTTGCGGGCGCGCTCGGCGTCCTTGGCGGCCTCGCGCTCGGCCTTCTCGCGGTCGCGACGTGCGCGGTCGGCCTCCTTGGCGGCGGCGCGCTCGGCCTTCTCGCGGTCGCGGCGCAGCGCCTCGGTCTCCTTGCGTGCGTCGTCGGCCTCGCGACGCGCGACCCCCGCGTCGCGGCCGTCGGCGTCCCGACGTGCGTCCTCGGCGGCGCGGTCGTCGGCCTCGGAGCTGCCGGCCGGGGAGGGGCGACCGTCGGCCTCGCGACTGTCGGGGACCGCGTCGGGCCCGCTGTCGCTCGCCGCGTCCACGTCGGGCCACGTGCGATCGCCCCCCGTGCGGTCGCCCCCCGTGCGGTCGCCGTCCGGGTGCGGGTTCGCTGCCTCGTCCACGTCGTACCTCCTTGACGCCCGATCCTATAAGTGTGTATGACATACACACACAGTTTACGACGTACACAGAAGGAGGCCACGCGATGACCGCACCGATCGTCGTCGCCCGCGGACTGCGCAAGTCCTACGGCGACCTCACCGTCCTCGACGGCGTCGACCTCGACGTCCACCGCGGCGAGGTCCTCGCCCTGCTCGGGCCGAACGGCGCGGGCAAGACGACGACCGTCCGCATCCTGTCGACGCTCCTGCGGCCCGACGGCGGCACCGCGACGGTCGCCGGCGCCGACGTCGTCCGCGACCCGGCAGCCGTGCGCGCGGCCATCAGCCTCACGGGCCAGTACGCGGCGGTCGACGAGCTGCTCACGGGCGCGGAGAACCTCCACCTCATGGCCCGCCTCGCGCACCTGGGTGCCGGCGAGGTCCGCGCGCGCACGGACGCGATGCTCGAGCTGTTCGACCTCACCGACGCCGCGGGACGCCTGGTCAAGACGTACTCCGGCGGCATGCGGCGGCGGCTCGACCTCGCCGTGAGCCTGCTGAGCCGTCCCCAGGTCGTGTTCCTCGACGAGCCGACCACCGGCCTCGACCCGCGCAGCCGCGGTGACCTCTGGGACGTCATCCGGGACGTCGTCGACGCGGGCGCGACGCTCCTGCTCACCACGCAGTACCTGGAGGAGGCCGACCGCCTCGCCGACCGGATCGTCGTGATCGACCACGGACGCGTCATCGCGCAGGGCACTGCCACCGAGCTCAAGCGCACCGTCGGGTCCGCGCACGTCGAGCTGGTCCTGCGCGACGGCACCGTGCAGCGCGTCCCCACGGACGGGTCCGTCGCGGACGTCCACCGGATCCTCGGCGACGTGTCCGCGCGCCCGCTCGACGTCGCCGCGTGGCAGGTCCGTGAGCCCACGCTCGACGACGTGTTCCTCAGCCTCACCGGCAAGCCTGCCGAGCCCACGCCCGGTTCTGACCCGAGCCGCGGCGGCGACGCCGACGACCGCACCCGCCCGTCCGCCGACGCGCTCGCCGCCGCCGGCCCGCACCCCCGGGAGACCCGATGACCGCCCTGCTCGCCCCCGCGCCCACGACGGTCCGCCCCGGTGCGGGCCAGACCGTCCGTGACACGACCGCGCTGATCGGCCGCACCCTGCGCCGCACGACCCGGCAGCTCGACACGCTGCTCCTCTCGGTGATGCTGCCCGTGATGCTCCTGCTGATGTTCACGTTCGTGTTCGGCGGGGCGATCGACCCGACGGGCCGCTACGTCGACTTCGTCGTGCCGGGCATCATCCTGCTGACCGCGGGCTACGGGGCCGCCAACACCGCGGTCGACATGGCGTCCGACATGACGAACGGCATCATCGACCGCTTCCGCTCCATGCCGATCCGCGCGACAGGCGTCGTGACCGGCCACGTCGTCGCGAGCATGGTCCGCAACGCGGTGTCGACGGCGCTCGTCATCGTCGCCGCGTTCCTCGTCGGGTTCAGCCCTGACGCGACACTGCTCGACTGGCTCGGCGCGCTCGGGATGGTCGCGCTGTTCGTCCTCGCGCTGACGTGGGTCGGCGTCGCGGTGGGCATCGTGTCGTCCGGGCCCGAGGCGGCCAGCGCCTTCACGTTCTTCATCCTGTTCCTGCCGTACGTGTCGAGCGCGTTCGTGCCGCCGGAGTCGATGCCGTCGGTGCTCGAGGCGATCGCCGCGTGGAACCCGGTCACGCCGGTGACGGACACGATGCGCGGCCTGCTGCTGGGCCTGCCGCTGGAGACGTCGACGTGGGTGTCCGCGGTCGCGTGGTGCCTCGGCATCTTCCTGGTCGCGAGGACGGCCGCGGCCCTGCTCTTCGCCCGCCGCCGCTGACGTGCTCCCGTCCACGAGCCCGCGACCCGGGTCTGGGTACCGCTCGAGTGCCAGCAGCGGTACCCAGACCCCGGTCGTCGGTCGTGAGGTCGGGGCGTCGGCGGGCAGGCGGGGGCGGTGCGGACCGG
>NZ_BHYL01000185.1 GCF_003851725.1 Cellulomonas algicola
GCGTGCGACCGCGCGGGTCCGGCGGGGTGCGCCGCGGCGACGAGCCCGAGCGACGCGGGCACCACGACCGCCGCCCCGACGCCCTGCGCGGCCCGCCCCGCGAGCAGCACGCCCGCCGTCGGCGCGAGCGCGCACACCACCGACGCCACCGTGAACACCGCGACGCCGACGACCGCGACGGGTACCGGCCCGTACCGGTCGACGAGCGGCCCGGCCCCGGCCAGCCCGACGGTGAGCGCGACGGTGTACGCGTCGAGCACCCACTGCAGCGCGCCCAGCCCCCCGCCGAGCTCCGTGCCGATCCGGTCGAGCGCGACGTTCACGACCGTGACGTCGAGGAAGAGCATGAACGTCGCGGCGGTGAGCAGGCCGATCCCGGCGCGGGCGGCGCGCGACGTCACGGGGCACCCGCGGACGTGACCGCCGCGAACGCGGCGCGGAACGCCGCCATCTCGTCGGGCGTCCCGATCGACACCCGCAGCCGTTCGGGCCCGCCGATCTCCCGCACCAGCACCCCGCGCGCCACCAGGCGGTCCCAGACCGCGCGCGCGTCGTCGAACGGCCCGACGAGCACGAAGTTCGCGTCGGAGTCCGGCACGGTCCAGCCGCGTGCGCGCAGCCAGGCGACGAGGTCGTCCCGTCCGCGGCGCAGCGCGTCGACCGTGCGCAGCTGCTCGGTCCGGTGCGCCAGGAGCGCGCAGCCCGCGGCCTGCGTGAGCGCCGACAGGTGGTAAGGCAGCCGGACGACCCGCAGCGCGTCGACCACCGCCGGGTCCGCCGCGAGGTACCCGATCCGCGCCCCGGCCCCCGCGAAGGCCTTGCTGAGCGTCCGCACGACGACCAGGCGCGGGTGCCCGTCGAGCAGCTCGACCGCGCTCGGCACGCCCCCACGGCGGAACTCCGCGTACGCCTCGTCGACCACGACGAGCCCGGGCGCCGCCTCGAGCGCGGCGGTCACCGTGGAGAGCGGCAGCGCGGTCCCCGTCGGGTTGTTCGGCGACGCGAGCACGACGACCGCGGGCCGGTGCGTCACGAGGTCGTCGACCAGCCGCGCGGGGTCGACGCCGTACCGCTCGTCGCGCGGCTCGCACCGCCACGCGGTCCCGGTGTTCCGGGCGTACTCCGGGTACATCGGGTACGTCGGCCCGTACGACAGCAGCAGCCGGCCGGGCCCGCCGAACGCCTGCAGCAGCTGCTGCACGACCTCGTTCGACCCGTTCGCCGCCCACACCTGCCGCGCGTCGAGCGGCACACCGGTGTCGGCGGTCAGGTGACCCGCGAGCGCCGTGCGCAGGCGCGTCGCCTCGCGGTCCGGGTACCGGTGCAGGTCCGCGGCCGCCCCGGCGACCGCGCGCGCGACGGCCGCGCTCGTCGCCGGGTCGGGCGGGTACGGGTTCTCGTTCGTGTTGAGCCGCACGGGCACGTCGAGCTGCGGCGCACCGTACGGCTCCTGACCGCGCAGCTCTGGCCGGACCAGGTCACCGATCTGCACGTCGGCGACGGGGACCGCGGACGGCCTGACGTCGGACGCGGTCACGCGGGCGTCCCCGCGGGCTCCGCGACGGCCGGGCGCGCGCTGCTCGCACGGACCAGCGCGTCGAAGGACGGCACGTCCACCGGCCGGTCGCTGCCGAGGAGGTCGAGGCACGCCCGGACGGTCTCCTCGACGTAGCGGCGCGCGACGACGGGGTTGCGGTTGAGCCGGTGCGTCGCGGCGGGCACCTCGACGAGCCCGACGTCCCGCCCCTCGTCGGCCAGCCGGCCGGCGGCGGCCCGCACGCGCGTCACGTCGACCCACGGGTCGGTGTCGCCCGCGACGAGCCGCACGGGCACCGCCACGCGCGCGAGGTCCTCGACGGCGTCGTCGTACCCGTGCAGGGCGTGCGTCCGCGCGTCGTGCACGAACCCGTCGCGCACCTCGTACCCGAGCACGTCGACGGTCGGGGGCAGCCGGTCCAGCTCCGCCTCGACGAAGTCCGTGCCGATCACCTCGCGCAGCGTCGCGGTCACGTCGAGCACGGGGGTCACGAGCACCGCGCCGCCCGCCGGGGCACCGCCCGCGAGCGCACGGACCGCGGGCCGGGTGGCCAGGCTCACCGCGACGAGCAGCGCACCCGGGTAGAGGTCGAGCACCGCCGCGACGTCCTCCGCCTGCGCCGACAGCCGCGTGCCCGCGATCTCGCCGCTGCCCGAGCCGACGTGGTGGCGGAAGTCCACGCGCACCGTCCGGAAGCCGTGCCGGTTGAGCGCGTGCGCGAACGGGAACATGCTGCGCGCGGTGCCGCCGAACACGGGCGCGACGACGACGTCGCCCAGGTGCTCGCCGTCGGTCGGCGCATCGACGAGCAGGCCGATCTCGCCGTCGGTCCCGACCGCGTGCCGGGTGGTCGTCGTGCCCATGCTGGGGGTCCTCTCGTCGGGTCGTGCCGGGGGGCGGACGACGGTCGCGCCGCGCTGCGGGGCCGGGTGGCGGGCCAGCAGGTCGTCGACCCAGCCGACCGTGTCGCGCATGACGCGGTGGTCGCGGCCGGGGCGCATCGCGGAGACGAGGAACGAGCGCTGCCCCTCGAGCACCGGGCCGAGCACCGTCACGCGCGGGTCGGACGTGCCGTCCGCGCGCACCGGGTGGTGCCGGTCGTCGACGCGCACGCCGCCGGGCCGGAAGGCGTCCGCGCCGGTGCCCGTCGTCCAGAGCGACGCCGCACCGCGCGCGACGAGGCGCCGGTAGAGCGGGTTGAGGTCGGTCCGCACGTCGAGCCGCGGCACCCAGGCGTCGACAAGCACGTCGGGCGTCCCGCCGAGCGCGTCGACGGCGGCCGCCGGCACGGCGCACGGCCCGCGACGCCCGCGTGTCGGCCCGAGGTCGCGGG
>NZ_BHYL01000186.1 GCF_003851725.1 Cellulomonas algicola
GTCCCGGCGCGCGCTGCTGGGCCTCGGCGGGGGTGTCGCGGCAGTCGCCGCGGCCGCGGGGTTCGGCGCGGCGCGCGCGACGACGGCGACCGCGTCGGCCCCGACCGCGAGCGCCGCACCGGGCACGTTCCCCTTCACGGGCGCGCGTCAGGCGGGCATCGCCACGCCCGCGCAGGACCGGTTGTACCTCGCGGCCTTCGACGTCACGACGGACTCGCGCGAGGAGCTCGTCGCGCTGCTGCGCCGCTGGACGACGATCGCCGCCCGGCTCACCCAGGGCCTGTCGGCGGGACCGTTCGGCCCGGCCTCCGGCCCGTACGACGCGCCGCCCGACGACACGGGCGAGGCCGCCGACCTGCCGCCCGCGGGGCTCACGCTCACGTTCGGCTTCGGCCGGTCGCTGTTCGTCGGCACCCCGGCGCCCGACGGCACCCCGGGCACCGACCGGTTCGGCCTCGCCGACCGGCTGCCCGGCGGGCTCCTGGAGCTCCCGCACTTCCCGGGCGACGCGCTCGACCCGGCCCGCAGCGACGGCGACCTGGTCGTGCAGGCGTGCGCCGACGACCCGCAGGTCGCCGTGCACGCGATCCGCAACCTGTCGCGCGCCGCATTCGGTGCGGCCGCGATCCGGTGGACGCAGCTCGGCTACGGGCGCACGTCGTCGACGAGCACCGCGCAGCGCACCCCGCGCAACCTGTTCGGCTTCAAGGACGGCACCGCGAACGTCAAGGCCGAGGAGCACGGCGCGCTCGACGCGCACGTCTGGGTGCCCGAGTCCGCCGCGCAGGACGACGCGGGCGACGGCGTCGACTCGGCGTGGCTCACGGGCGGCACGTACCTCGTCGCGCGGCGCATCCGCATGGTCATCGAGACGTGGGACCGCACGTCGCTGCGCGAGCAGGAGGCGCTCGTCGGCCGCACCAAGGGCGAGGGCGCGCCGCTGTCGGGCGGCACCGAGTTCACCGAGCCCGACTTCGCGGCGACGGGCCGGGCCGACGCACCGCTCATCGCGACGAACAGCCACGTCCGCCTCGCGCACCCCGACCAGAACGACGGCGTGCGCATGCTGCGCCGCGGCTACAACTTCACCGACGGCAACGACGCGCTGGGCCGTCTCGACGCCGGGCTGTTCTTCCTCGCGTTCGTCCGCGACCCGCGCACGCACTACGTGCCGATGCAGAACCGGCTGTCCGCGCAGGACGGGCTCATGGAGTACCTCCAGCACACCGGGTCGGGCCTGTTCGCCGTCCCGCCGGGCGTGCCCGACGGGTCGCTCGTGCTCGGCGCCGACGGCACGCCCGTGACGACGGACGACGGCCCGTTCGTCGGCTCGGCGCTCTTCGCCTGACGACCTTCCGCGCGCCCTCGCGCGGCGACCCGACGCGGGTCCTCGCGGCGCGACGCGCGGCCCCGCACGGCGCCGACCGCCCGACCACGCGGCCGCCTCGCACCGTCCCGCGCACCGTCGTGCGTGGACGGCACGGCCTCGCCACGTCACCCGTCGACGGCCTCCGGCGCCGCGGAGCGGTACCGTGCGGCGCGTGACCACCCCTCCCGCCGGCACCCGCACCTCGACCCCGGCCGGAGGCGGCCCGAGCGCGACCCCGCCGGACGCCGGCACGCCCACGCGCGTGTGGCTCGTCGCGGCGCTCACGGTCGCCACGCTCGAGGCGGTCCGGGCCAGCGGCCCGATGCTCGACCGGTGGTTCGCGGTCGGCACGGCCGCGGCGGGTGGCGCGGCCGTCGCGACGTACGCGGGAGCGGGACTCGTGGCAGCCGTGCTGCTGCTCGCCCGCCGCCGCACCTCGGGCACCCCCGACGCCCGCACGGTCCTCGCCGGTGCGGGCGTCCTGGCCGTCCTGCGGCTCGTCGTGCAGGCGCTCGACGGCCTCGCGCTCGACGTCACCGGGCTGGTCTGGGTGGCCGTCGCGGTCGCGGTGCTGACGCTCGGTGTCGCGCACGTCGCGGGTCGCAGCGGCGGCGCCCGGCAGGCCGCGACCGGGCTCCTCGTCGGGTCCGGGCTGTCGGTGGGCCTCCAGCTGCTGCTCGGCACGTGGGACGCCGTCTGGCGGTCCGGCGCCGTCGGCTGGGCGGTCGCCGCGGCCGTCGCGGTCGCGCCGTTCCTCGTCACGCGCGGGCTCGTCGGCCCGGACGCGTCCCCCGAGCCGACCGGCCGACCCCGCCGCCTGTGGGCGCTCGGGCCGTTCCTCGCCGTCACCGTGATGCTGCTGGCCAACCCGGCCTTCGCGGCGTCGCAGGCCGACGTGCCGCTCGACGTCGCGGGCCTCGTGCTCCTGGGCGCCTCCGCGCTGGGCGCGTGGCCCCTGCTGCGTCCCGACGTGTGGCCCGCCGCCGTGCGCGTCGGTGCCGCGGTGCTGCTCGCGGTCGGCACGGGCGTGAGCCTGTGGACCTCGGGACCCGTCGCGCTCGTCGCGCTCGCCGTCACGCAGGTCGTGGCCGGGCTCGTGGTCGCGACCGTCCTGAGCACGCGCCGCCCGGCCCCGCCCGGGATCCCCCGCACGGCGATCAGCACGGGCTTCGCGGGGCTGGGCGTCGTGCTGCCGCTCCTGCTCTACATGCTCGACTACGACGTGCCGCTGCCGGTCGACAACGCCTGGGTCGTGGTCCTCGCGGCCGCGGTCGTCGGGCTCGCCGGGCTGCGCCGCCGCACGCCCGAGGTCGCCGCGCAGGTCGACGACCCGCCGCTCGACGACGAGAAGGTTCCCGCCCGCGTGAACGCCGCGCGCCTGCTCCTCATCCCGGGCGTCGTGCTGGCCCTGGTCGGCGCGCTCGCGGGCCACCGCGGCTGGAGCACGACCGGCGCGACCGTCCCCGCGGAGGCCGCCGACGGTCCGCTCACCGTCGTCGACTGGAACCTGCACTACGGGGTGTCCCCGCTGACGGCCGTCGACCTCGAGGGTGTCGCGCGCACGATCGAGGCCGCCGACCCCGACGTCGTCACGCTCCAGGAGGTCGAGCGCGGCTGGATCTTCGGCGGGGGCGCCGACATGGCCACGTGGCTCGCGCACCGCCTCGACATGACGATCCGCTTCGCCCCGGCGGCCGACCGGCAGTTCGGCAACGCCGTCCTGGCGCGCTCCGGCCTGACCGACGTGGCCGTCCACCCGCTGCCCTACGGCGCCGGCCCGCAGCAGCGGTCGGCGCTGTCCGTGACCCTCACGACCGCGTCCGGCACCCCGGTGCGCGTCACGTCGGTCCACCTGCAGCACCGCGCGTCGAACACCCCGACGCGGCTCGACCAGCTCGACGCGCTGCTCGCCGCCGAGCCCGTCGCGGGCGCCGCGATCCTCGCGGGCGACCTCAACGCCGAGCCCGGCTCGCCCGAGCTCGGCCTCCTCACCGACGCCGGGTGGGTCAGCGCCGTCGACGAGGCGGGCGACCCGGACGCGCACACCGAGCCGAGCACGGACCCCGCGCACCGCATCGACTGGGTGCTCGGTCAGGGCGTCACGTACACCGCCGCGACCGTGGGCACGTCAACGCTCTCCGACCACCTGCCGGTGACCGCGACGTTCACACCCTGACGGCCCGGCCGCCCACCGCCCGCTCCGCGCTCAGTCCGTACACACCTCGGCCCGAGCACTGCGCTCCGCTCCCGGCGCGTGCCGCTGCACGGCCCGCACCGTCCGCTCCGCTCCGCGCTCAGTCCGTACCCACGTCGGCCCGAGCACTGCGCTCCGCTCCCGGCGCGTGCCGCTGCACGGCCCGCACCGTCCGCTCCGCTCCGCGCTCAGTCCGCGGAACGGTGGAGCATGCGCGCGACCTCGCCGATCGTGCCCGACATGGACGGGTAGACCGTCGAGGCGTCGGCGACCTGGTCGGCCGTGAGGCGGTGCGTCACCGCGAGCGTGAGCGGGAAGATCGACTCGCTCGCACGCGGGCCGACCACGACGGCACCCAGGATCGTGCCGGTCCCCTCGGCGGCGAAGATCTTCACGAACCCGTCGCGCACGCCGAGCATCTTCGCGCGCGGGTTGCGGGCCAGCGGCAGGGTGCTGACGGTGTAGTGCACGCCGAGCTCGGTGAGCCGCGCCTCGGTGGAGCCGACGGTCGCGATCTCGGGCGCGGTGAAGATGTTCGCCGACACCCCGCGCACCGACAGCGGCTTCACGGCGTCGCCGAGCGCGTGCGACATGGCGATGCGCCCCTGCGTCGCGGCGACGGACGCGAGCGGGAAGACGCCCGTCACGTCGCCCGCCGCGTAGACGCCGCGCACGGACGTCCGGGAGACCTTGTCGACCTCGACGTGGCCCGACGGCGTGAGACGCACGCCCGCCTCCTCGAGCCCGAGGCCCGCGGTGGTCGGGATCGAGCCGACGGCGAACAGCACGTGCGACGCCTCGATGACGCGCCCGTCGGCGAGCGACACCTCGACCCGGTCGCCGACGCGGCGCGCACCCGCGGCGCGCGAGCGCGACAGCACGGTCATGCCGCGCGCCTTGAAGACGTCCTCGAGCAGCTGGGCGGCGTCGGCGTCCTCACCCGGCAGGACGCGGTCGCGCGACGACACGAGCGTGACGTCCGCCCCGAGCGACGTGTAGGCGCCCGCGAACTCGGCGCCGGTCACGCCCGACCCGACGACGACGAGCTTCTCGGGCAGCTCCTGCAGGTCGTAGAGCTGCGTCCACGTGAGGATGCGCTCGCCGTCGGGGACGGCCTCGGGCAGGACGCGCGGCGTGGCACCCGTGGACACGAGCACGACGTCGGCGTCGAGCACCTCCTCCTCGCCGTCGGCCGTGGTCGCGACGACGCGCGACGGGCCGTCGAGCCGGCCGTGGCCGAGCACCGTGCGCACGCCCTCGCGGTCCAGGCGGGCGCGGATGTCGGCGGACTGCGCGGCCGCGAGCGCCTTGACGCGCGCGTTGACCGCGGCGAGGTCGATGCTGTGCCGCACGAGCGAGCCGACGCCGGACTCGGCGACCGTCCCGGGCGCCGAGATGCCGTCGAGGCGGATGCCGAGCTCGGGCGCGCGGTCGGCGATCGTCATCCACTCCGCGGTGGCGATGAGGGTCTTCGACGGCACGACGTCGGTCAGCACCGCGGCGCCCCCGAGCCCTGCGCGCTCGACGACGGTGACGTCGGCGCCCAGGCGGCGCGCGACGAGCGCGGCCTCGTAGCCGCCGGGTCCGCCGCCGACGACGACGACGCGGGGCGCTCGGGAACGGTCGGTGTCCTGCGACGGGGTGCTCACGGGTGCCCATTCTGCCTGCCCGGCCCGTCGGCGGCCGTCCGCGCGTCGCCGCCCGGGCCCGCGCACGGCGTCGCACCGCGCGACCGCGACGTCCTGCGTCGGACCCGTCGGTGCGGGCTAGCCTTCGGGCATGAGCGACCTCACCGACGTGCCCGACCTCGACGACCCCGCGACCGACCCGTTCGAGGTGGCCCGCGCGGCCGCCGCGCACCTCGCGAGCGTGACGGGCGTCGCGAAGCACGACGTGGCGCTGGTCCTCGGCTCGGGCTGGGGCGGCGCGGCGGACCTGCTGGGCGAGACGGTCGCCGAGCTGCCGAGCACCGAGGTCCCGGGTTTCAGCGCGGCGGCGGTCGTCGGCCACGTCGGCACGATCCGGTCGATCCGCATCGCGGGCACCCCCGACGACGCCCCGAAGCACGCGCTCGTGCTCGGGTCGCGCACGCACCTCTACGAGGGCCGGGGCGTGCGGCGCGTCGTGCACGGCGTGCGCACGGCGGCGGCCGCGGGTGCGTCGGTGCTGGTGCTGACGAACGGCTGTGGCGGGCTCAACACGGCGTGGGCGCCGGGCACGCCCGTCCTCATCAAGGACCACATCAACCTCACGGCGACGTCCCCGCTCGAGGGCGCGACGTTCGTCGACCTCACCGATCTGTACTCGGCGCGGCTGCGCGACGTCGCCCGCACGGTCGACCCGACGCTCGACGAGGGCGTGTACGTGCAGTTCCGCGGCCCGCACTACGAGACGCCCGCCGAGGTCGCGATGGCCGGCCGGATCGGCGGCGACCTGGTCGGCATGTCGACGACGCTCGAGGCGATCGCCGCCCGGCAGGCCGGGCTCGAGGTCCTGGGCGTGTCCCTCGTGACGAACTTCGGCGCGGGCATCAGCGACCAGCCGCTGTCGCACGCCGAGGTCCTCGCGGCGGGCGCGGCCGCGGGTCCGCGGATCAGCGCGCTGCTCGCGGAGGTCGTCCGGCGCGTCTGACGCCCGCCGCCCGACCACGCACGACCACGCACGACCCCGACGCCCGCGGCCGCCGCACGACCGGCCGCGGGCGTCCGTGCACGTCAGGGACGTCGGCACACGGGCGCGCCACGCCACCGGGACCTTCGGCGGGACCTTCCGCGGCGCTTTCAGTACGTTGGCCCCATGACCGGCGACGTGGTGTGGGCGGACCTCGAGGCGCAGGTGCAGGCGTGGATCGACGACGATCCCGACCCGCGGACGGCGCAGGAGCTGCGCGACCTGCTGACGACGGCCCGCACCGGACCTGTCGGCCTGGCCCCGGGGCAGGAGCCCGACCCGACGCAGCGGCAGGCGCTCGACGCCCGACGCGTCGCCCGCAACGAGCTCGCCGACCGCTTCCAGGGGCTGCTGCAGTTCGGCACGGCCGGTCTCCGCGGGCGCCTCGCGGGCGGTCCGCACCGCATGAACCGCGCGGTCGTCATCCGCGCCGCGTCGGGCATCGCGGACTTCCTGCTGGGCGAGCTCGACGGCGTGACCCCGCCGCCGCGCGTGGTCGTCGGCTACGACGCGCGTCACAACTCGCGCCAGTTCGCGCTCGACACCGCGGGCGTGCTCACCGCGGTCGGCATCGAGGTGCTGCTGCTCCCCGAGGAGCTCCCGACGCCCGTGCTCGCGTTCGCGGTGCGCCATCTCGACGCCGACGCCGGGATCATGGTCACCGCGTCGCACAACCCGCCGCAGGACAACGGCTACAAGGTCTACCTGGGCGGTCGCGTCGTCACCGACGGCGGGCAGGGCGCGCAGATCGTCCCGCCCACGGACACCGCGATCGCCGCCGAGATCGCGCGCGTCCCGTCGGTCGCGTCGGTGCCGCGGGCCGACCACGGCTGGACCGTGCTCGGGCCCGAGGTGCTCGACGCCTACGTCGGCGCGGTCGTGGGGCTCGCCGACCGGTCCCCCGAGGCGCGCGCCGCCGCCAAGAAGCTGCGCGTCGTGCTCACGCCGCTGCACGGCGTCGGCGGGAAGGTCGCGCAGCGCGTGCTCGCCGCGGCCGGCTTCACCGACGTGCTGCTCGTGCCCGAGCAGGAGTTCCCCGACCCGGACTTCCCGTCCGTCGCGTTCCCGAACCCCGAGGAGCCCGGCGCGATCGACCTCGCGATCGGCATGGCGGGCGACGAGAACGCGGACCTGGTGCTCGCGCTCGACCCCGACGCCGACCGGTGCGCCGTGGCCGTCCAGGACCTGCGCACCCGCTCCTACCGCGGCCCCGACACCGCGGGCGCCGAGGGCTGGCGCATGCTGCACGGCGACGAGACCGGCGCGCTGCTGGGCGACCTCGCCGCACGTCGCGCCGCCGCCGCGGGCACCGACCACGCCGTCCTCGCGAGCTCGATCGTCTCGTCGCGCCTGCTCGGCGAGATCGCCACGAGCGCCGGGCTCCGGCACGCGCAGACGCTCACGGGGTTCAAGTGGATCTCCCGCGTCGACGGGCTCGTGTTCGGCTACGAGGAGGCGCTGGGCTACTGCGTCGACCCGGCGCACGTGCGCGACAAGGACGGCATCTCCGCCGCGCTCACCGTCGCCGGGCTCGCGGCGTCGCTCAAGGCGCAGGGCCGCACGCTCGTCGACGCGCTCGACGACCTCGCGCGCACGCACGGCCTGCACCTCACCGACCAGGTGTCGGCACGGTTCGCGGACCTCGCGGACATCGCCGCGACCGTGCAGCGGCTGCGCGAGGCACCGCCGCAGCGCATCGCCGGGGTGCACGTGACGTCCGTGGTCGACCTGGCCGCCGGCACCGACGACGACCGCGACGGCCTGCCCCCGACCGAGGGCCTGCGCCTCTTCACGTCCGACGGGACGCGCGTCGTCGTGCGCCCCAGCGGCACCGAACCCAAGGTGAAGTGCTACCTCGAGGTCGTCGAGCCCGTCCCGGCGGACGCCGACCACGAGGCCGTGGGCCACGCGCGACGTGCGGCGCGCGAACGCCTGGACGCGGTCGCGGCTGACGTCCGCTCGGTGCTCGGGCTGTAGCTCCCCGGGGCGAGGCCCTCGACCCGCCCGCGCTCCCGCTCGCCGGCACGGGGTCCGGGTG
The DNA here is from genome assembly GCF_003851725.1 of Cellulomonas algicola. GTDB lineage: Bacteria > Actinomycetota > Actinomycetes > Actinomycetales > Cellulomonadaceae > Cellulomonas > Cellulomonas algicola. The sequence continues at coordinate 8,272 of NZ_BHYL01000186.1, forward strand.
CCCCGGGCGCGGCCGTCGACCGGCCGGTGCTGCGGCCGTCGCGTGCGAGGTCAGCGCGTCTGCGCGCAGCCGACGTCGTGCACCGCGCGCGCCACGTCGGGCGTCGGCGCGGTCCCCTGCAGCCCGAACGTCGCGGTCTCGCCGGCACGCAGCGTGCCGTTGTACGACATGTTCTCCGCGGTCACGCTCGAGCCGGACGTGCCGAGCTGCGCGTTCCAGACGGCGGTCACGTTCTTGCCCGCCGGCAGGGTCCACGACACGGCCCAGCCGCTCACGCCCGCCGACCCGGCGGTCACGACGAGCTCGGCCTGGTACCAGGCGCGCCCCTCGCTCTCCCACGTCGTCGTCACACGGTAGGTCGCGGTGCACCCGCCGGCCGTGACCGGCTCGGGCGGCGCGACGCCGCCGTTCGTGCCCCCGCCGTTCGCGGGCGGTGTCGACGGGGTCCCCGCACCGCCCGCACCGGACGGCGGCGCGGTCGGCGGACGCGTGGCCTGCGGCGTCGGCTGCGGCGCCGGCGACGTCCCGGGCTCGGGGGTCGCCGTGACGGGCGGCTGCGCGGGGGCGAGCTGCGGGTCGGAGAACGTGAGCGCGTCCGCCGGCAGGGGCGTCGGCACGGCGTTGACGTCGGCGTGCGGCTGCTGCCCGTCGCACGCGCGCGCGGGCTCGTACGCGACGTAGCCGCCGGCGTCGCACGTGAACCCCACGACGGCGTCCCCGCCGACGACCACCGACCCGCTGAGCCGCGCGGACGAGCGCACGACGGCCATGTCCTTCACGACGGCGTCCCCGCCGACGACGGCGCCGCTCTCGATCCAGGCACGGCCCTCGACGCGCGCGGCCCCGGTGACCCGCGCGTCACCGCGGACGACGGCGTGCGGACCGACCCACGCGGTCGCGTCGACGCGTGCGGCGTCGTCGACCCAGCCGCCCCCGTTGGGGTGCCGGTGCCCGCCGGCCGCGGCGGGCTGCGTCGCCTCGTCGACCACCGTCGCACCGGCGAGCCGGAGCTCGTACGGGTACCGGGGCACGTCGCCGAACCCGCTCGCGGAGTCCACGACGTGCGGCTGCGCGGGCGTGCCCGTCACGACCAGGTACACCTCGCCCTCGCCGTCACGCAGCGAGAACTGGAGCTCGGCGTCGTCGCCCTCGGTGACCGGGCTGTAGCGCGGCGACTCGCCGCCGAGCGCGACGAACCCGACCGACCACCCGGCGTCGGGCGCGGCGCTGTTGCCCCGCAGGCGCACGTGGACGGTGCGCGCTCCCGGCTCGGGCTGGAGGCGGACGACGTTGTAGCCGTAGTCGGAGGGCGCGAACGCGTCGGGCACCCGGTAGTGGCCCGGGTCGTCGGCGACCGCCTCGACGGGCGTGGTCCGGCCCGCGAGCAGCACGGGGTCGAGCGCCGCGACCGCGTCCGCGAGCTCGCGGGACGGCCCGAGGTCCCAGGCGACCGTCCGCATCGCGTACTCGGCGACGCGACGGTTGAGCGCCGACTGCGTGAGGCCGGCGACCCCGCGGTACGCCTCGAGCGCCGTCCGCGTGCCGTCGCCGCCGCGCCAGATGCGGGACACGACCCGGTCGTCGTCGCGCTCCGCGAGGTACTGCAGCAGCAGCCACCCGCCGTCGCCGAGCCGCGCGCTCGACCACGGCAGCGACGGGCTGCGGACCAGGTCGGCGGGGTCACCGATGCCGTCGGCCGCGCTCACGGTCGCGAGGTAGGCCGCGCTCGCGGCCGCGAACGTCCCCGCGGAGTCGCCCGCGACGCCGCCGTCGGGCGACTCGCTGCGCGCGAAGTCGAGGACCATCTCGGCGAAGCCTCGCGCGAGGTCCCACGAGGGGGCCGGCGCGTCCGACCCGCCGCCGCCCGCGAGCGCGGGCACGGTCGCCCGGACCAGGCCGACGCCGCTCTCGACCGCACCGCTCACGGTCCGGGTCTGCGCTGACAGCCCGCCGTGCGCTGCGGGCACGGGCTGCTCGCGGCCTGACCCCGGCCCCTGGGTCCAGGTGCCGTCGACGACGACGACGACCTTCGACTCCGCGATCGCCCCGTCGGGCGCGGCGACCGCGAGCTCGTCGACGGTCGTGTCGTAGAGCGCGTCGAGCGCCGCGACGGTCCGCGCGGGGTCGAAGCGCAGGTCGAGCGTGGCGTGCGTCGGGTCGGCACCGGGCAGGTCGCCCCACGCCAGGACGACGGACTCGCCCTGCCGGACGTGGCCGTCCTCCCACGCCTGGTCCCAGCCGTCCGGGACGACGACGGGCGCGGTGTCGTCGGCGTGCGAGAGCGCGACGGCGACGACTCCCCCTGCGACGAGGACCGGCACGACGAGGGCGGCGACGACCGCGGCGCGTCGGATCCGTGCCATCCCGGCGCGTCCTCCCGTCGATCGCCTCGCCGCGCGGGCAGCGCGACGTGACCGCGCCGGATCGCGCGGCCCGCCCCACTGTCCCGGGGCGGCGAGGCAGGAGTCAATCGACGGGCGTCCCGCATCCGGGTGAATCGGCCGCTCCGGACACCCCCGCGGAGCGCGCGGCAGGCGAGGACCCGGACCGTCCGGGCAGG
>NZ_BHYL01000187.1 GCF_003851725.1 Cellulomonas algicola
GGCCGTGGGGCGCCGACCGGTCCTCGACCCACGGCCGCTCGACCACGCCCGACGCACGCAGCGACCGGTAGACGGCGATCGCGCGGCGCACGTGCCGGCCGCGCGCGGACTCCGGCTCGTGGTTGTCGGTGAGCAGACGCGTCATGTGCGCGACCGGGTCGCCGGCGCGGGCCAGCACGTGCAGGACCATGGCGTGCGACACGGCGAACGACGACGTCAGCGGCTCGGGCGGCGCGTCGCGCAGGCGCTCGAACGTCTTGTCGGTCCAGTTCACGTGACCGGCGGGCGCCTGCTTGCGGACGATCTTCTTGAGCTTGCGCGGGTCGTCGCCCGCCTTCTCCAGCGCCCGACGGTTCTCGATGACGTGCTCGGGCGCGAGCACGATGACCTCGCCGACGGTGTCGAACCCGGCACGGCCCGCGCGCCCGGCGATCTGGTGGAACTCGCGCGCCGACAGGTGCCGCATGCGCACGCCGTCGTACTTCACGAGGCTCGTGAGCAGCACGGTCCGGATGGGCACGTTGATGCCGACGCCGAGCGTGTCCGTGCCGCACACGACGGGCAGCAGGCCCTTCTGGGTGAGCCGCTCCACGACCCGGCGGTACTTCGGCAGCATGCCCGCGTGGTGCACGCCGACGCCGTGCCGCAGCAGGCGCGACAGCGTCCGGCCGAAGCCGGGCCCGAACCGGAACGCGCCGAGCTCCGCGGCGATCGCGTCCCGCTGCTCGCGGCTCGCGAGCGTCGTCGACAGCAGCGACTGCGCGCGCTCGACGGCCTCCTTCTGCGTGAAGTGCACGACGTAGACGGGGGAGCGGCGCGTCGTCACGAGCTCGTCGAGCAGCTCGTGCAGCGGCTCGACCGCGTACGTGAACGTCAGCGGGACCGGGCGCTGCGCGTTCGCGACGACGGCCACGTCGAGGCCCGTGCGGCGGTGCAGGTCGTCGCGGAAGAACGTGACGTCGCCGAGCGTCGCCGACATCAGCAGGAACTGCGTGCGCGGCAGCTCGAGCAGCGGCACCTGCCAGGCCCAGCCGCGCTGCGGGTCGGCGTAGAAGTGGAACTCGTCCATGACGACCTGGCCGACGTCGGCGTCCTCGCCGTCGCGCAGCGCGAGGTTCGCGAGGATCTCGGCGGTGCAGCAGATGATCGGCGCCGTCGGGTTGACCGCCGAGTCGCCCGTCATCATGCCGACGTTCTGCGAGCCGAACGCCTCGACCAGCGCGAAGAACTTCTCGCTGACCAGCGCCTTGAGCGGTGCCGTGTAGTACGTGCGACGGCCCTGGGCCAGCGCGACGAAGTGCGCGGCGGTCGCGACGAGGGACTTCCCCGAGCCCGTCGGCGTCGACAGGATCACGTGCGCGCCCGTGACGAGCTCGAGGAGCGCCTCCTCCTGATGCGGGTACAGGGCGAGCCCGCGGTCGGCGGCCCACCCCGTGAACGCCTCGTACAGCGCGTCGGCGTCGGTCGGGTCGGCGGGGATCCGCTCGGCGAGGGTCGCGGTGCTCATCGCGGTCGATGCTCCCACGCGCACGGGCGGTCGCGTGCCCCCGTGGCGCCCGTGGCGGTCGGGGTCAGGTCGCCCGGGCCGGCACGGGGACGGTCCCGCACCGGCCCGGGCGTCACGTCACGACTGCGGCTTCGAGCCCTTGCAGACGACGCCCACGCACTGCGGCTGGTTGCCGTTGCCCTTGGCCTTGTTCTTGCCGCCGTCGACCACGCCGGGCGCGTGGATGCCCCAGCCCCGGTTGTAGTTCGCGGTGTTCTTCGTGAGCCGGGTGTTCGGACCGCCCTCGATCTCGTCGAAGAAGATCGCGTCGTCGTTCCGCTCGAACAGGTTCCCGCGCAGCAGCGTCTCGGGGAACCAGGTCGGGTCGGAGCCGTCGGTGCGGAAGCCCAGGCCGTTCCCGCGGAACACGTTGTCGACGATCTCGGCCGAGCTGGACTGCAGATCGATCGCCGTGCCGTTGTCGAGGAACTCGGTGCCGCTCACGTGGTTGACGCCCCACACCGAGAAGGACGCGAGCCCCACCTCGTTGCGCTCGACGACGGAGTCGACGATGTCCGCGCCGAAGAAGCGGGCGTCGACCGCGACGCCGTTGTCCGCGAGCGTCGACCGCTCGACGGAGCAGCCGGACTCGTCGCAGTGCAGGCCCGTCGAGTTGTTCTCGATGCGCGAGTCCTCGATCGCGACGCCCGCCGTGATGAGGTTGACCGCCGTGCCGTTGCCGGTGAACACCGACCGCGCGACGTGCGCGAACCCGTAGAACGCCCCGATGCCGTCGGAGTTGGCGGTGAAGACCGAGTCGCTCACCTCGTACGTCTTGCCGGACGCGCCCCAGCGGCCGGACGGGTCGACGCCCGTGCCGTTCTCGGTGAAGGTGACGTCGGCGATCGTGACGACGCCGTCGATCTCGAACTCGGGCTCGTCGTTGCGGATCCCCGTGCTCCAGCCGGCGATCGTGCCGTCGTGGACGCCCGCGTCGCCGAGCACCTGGACCAGCACGCCGACGCCCGAGCCGGGGCCGCGCAGCGTGTGGCCGCCGAGGTCGAGCGTGACCCCCTCGGCCAGCTCGAGCCCGCCCGCACCCGCGGGACACGTGAGGTCGGCGGTCAGCACCGAGTCGGTGGTGAGCACCGCACCGCAGCCCGGGACGGGCGTGGCGGCGAGCGACGGCGTGGCGACGAGCGCACCACCCGCTGCGAGGACGAGACAGGACAGCACGGACGGCAGACGCATGACGGATCCCCCTGTGGACGCGGCACCCCGGCGAGGCGGGGCTGTCGGCGCCAGTCTGGCGGCGACGGCGGCCCGGCATGTCCGGTATGCCCCTTCTTCGCCCGGGTGAATCGTGCCCGGCGAGAAGCCGCGGAACGCCGGTGGCACGCTCGACGCATGAAGCCGTTCGTCCTGCTCGCGTCCCGGTCGCAGGACGTCGCCGCCGACGCGGAGTACGCGGCGATGCTCGCCTACGGCGGCCTCCGACCCGAGGACCTCGTCCGGGTCCGCATGGAGGCCGGCCCGCTGCCGGACCTCGACCTCGACGCGGTGTCCGGCATCCTCGTCGGCGGCAGCCCCTTCGACGCGAGCACCCCGCAGGACCAGAAGTCCGCGGTCCAGGTGCGCGTCGAGACGGAGGTGTCCGCCCTGCTCGACGAGGTCGTCGACCGTGACCTGCCGTTCCTGGGCGCCTGCTACGGCGTCGGGACGCTGGGCGTCCACCAGGGCGGCGTCATCGACCGTGTGCACGCCGAGCCGATCTCGGCGGTGCGCGTCACGCTCACCCCCGACGGGCGCGCCGACCCGCTGCTCGCCGACGTGCCGGACGCGTTCGACGCGTTCGTCGGTCACAAGGAGGCGTGCCGCGTGCTGCCGCCCACCGCGACGCTGCTCGCGTCCTCCCCGGCGTGCCCCGTGCAGATGTTCCGCGTCCGCACGAACCTCTACGCGACGCAGTTCCACCCCGAGCTCGACGTCGACGGCATCTCGACCCGCATCCGCGTCTACCGGGAGTACGGGTACTTCCGGCCCGACGAGGCGGACGCCGTGCTCGCGGGCGTCCGCGACGCCGACGTGTGGGCGCCGCCCCGGATTCTCGCGGCGTTCGTCCGGCGGTACGCGCGCGACTGACCCGGACGGCGACGGTGGCCGCCGGCGGGGTCGGCGGGCCGGTGCGCGGCGCCCGTGAGCCCGCCGCCGCACCGGCTCCCCGTCGTCGCGGTCAGGACGTCGTGCAGACCACCCCGACGCACTGCGGCTCGGTGCCGTTGCCGCGCGCGACGTTCCCACCGAGGTCCGTGACGCCGGGCGTCCAGATCCCCTTGCCGGTGCTGCGCCGGACGTCGTTCCCGCCCACCTGCACCGACTCGTCGCCGTTCTCGATCACGATGCCGTCCCCGTTGAGGCGCAGCGTGTTGTTCAGGATCGTCGCGTCGTAGACCTCCAGGTCGGCGGGTCGCGTCCCGATCCCGACGCCGTTGCCCCGCAGGACGTTGCCCTCGACGTGCACGTCGAGCCGACCCACGCCCACGCCGAGGCCGTTCGACGTGAAGTGCGAGCCCTGCACCACTCCGCCGAGCGCGTTCGCCGTGTCCACACCGACGTCGTTGCCGACGAACCGGCTGGACCCGACCGTCGCGAAGCCGTTGTACATCGGGCCGACGCCCGTCCCGTTGTCGACGAACGTCGAGCGGGTGACCGTCAGCGACGCCTCGGACGCTCGGACGGCCGCACCGTTCCGCGTGAACGTGCTGTCGGACACCGTCGCGTCGCCGCCGCTCCAGATGCCGGACCCGTTGTCGCTGAAGGTCGACGCACGCACGTCCACCTCCGCGAACCAGCCGCCCTCGACCGCGATGTCGAGCGAGCGGAACGTCGACCGCTCGATCGTCGTCGCCTTCCGGAACCGGCCCGTGCCCGACTCGCCGGACGCGTCGACGCCCACGCGGGCGTCCTGGACGGTCACGCGCGTGACGGTGAGCGGGCCCGACTCCACGCCGGGGTCGTCCGGGTCGGCGTCCGCCCACGTGTCGATCCCGCTGCCCCAGCCGGCGACCGTGCCGTTGCGCACGACCACGGGCCCGCTCCACGCGACCTCGACCCCGTTCCCGGTCCCGGGGCCGCGCAGCGCGTGGCCGCCGAGGTTGAGCGTGACCCCGGGGGCCAGGCGGAGGCCCGGTCCGGTCGTGCACACGAGGTCCGCGAGCAGGGTCGTGCTCCTGGTCAGGGTCTCCCCGCAGGTCGGCTGCGGCGGGCGTGCGGACGCCGGTGTCGCCACGAGCGCGGCGCCGAGCGCGAGGACGGTGGACAGGACGAGCGGACGGCGACGCATGCGGACCCCCTGGCGTGACGGCCCGCCGGCGTCGGTGCCGCGGGCACGATGCGTCGAGCCTGCCCGTCCGAGATGTCCCGGAACAACCGGTTCGGGCGGGTTCGGCGGGTGAAACGTGCGCTCGCGGACCGGGGGACGCCGGGAGACGATCGGCCGCATGACGACGACCGACGACCGCAGCACCGACCGGCCGGCGCCGCGTGCACCGCGGCTCCGGCCCTCGGGGTGGGTCGCCACCGCCCGACGCGAGGTCGGCACCCGCCTGTTCCTGCGCGTGGCCGGGCCCGACGGGGTCGAGCAGCGCGACCGGATCCACGGGACGCCCGGGCCGCGGTGGTTCCCGACGGGCAGCGCGATCCGGACGGTCCACGGCGACGCGTCGATGTTCGTCGGCGGGATCCGCGCGCTGCTGCTGCAGTCGCTCCACCCCGCGGCGATGGCGGCCGTCGGCGCCCACTCCGGGTACCGGGGCGACCCGTGGGGGCGGCTCGCGCGCACGAGCACGTTCCTCGCCGACACGGTGTTCGGTACGGCCCACGACGCAGAGGCCGCGGTCGAGCGCGTCCGCGCGGTGCACCGGCGGATCCGCGGGACGACCCCCGACGGTGTGCCGTACGCCGCGGACGACCCGCAGCTGCTGCGCTGGGTGCACGTCGCCGAGATCGACAGCTTCCTGCGCGCGCACCGCCGGTACGGCAGCCACCCGCTCGACGCGCGGGGCGCCGACGCGTACGTCGCGCAGGCCGCCGTCGTGGGGCGGGCGCTGGGTGCCGCGGACGTGCCGACGACGGTCGCGGACCTGGCGGCCGCGATCGAGGACTTCCGTCCCGTCCTCGGCCCGAGCGACGCCGCGCGCGACGCCGCCCACTTCCTCCTGCACGAGCCGCCCGTCCCGCTGACGATGCGTGCGGGGTACGTCGGGCTCGCACGGGCCGCCGTCGCGTCCCTGCCCGGCTGGGCGCTCGACGACCTCGGCGTGGCCCGCCCGGGCCGGGTGCGGCGACGTGTGGACGCGGCCGCGGGCGCGGGTGCGACGCGCGCGATCCGGTGGCTGCTGGCCGCCGACTCCGCGGGCCGGGTCACGTACGGCGACGACGTGCCGGCCGCGCAGGGACGCTGACCGCCCGATGC
>NZ_BHYL01000188.1 GCF_003851725.1 Cellulomonas algicola
CCGGGGGCGCGGCCGGGGGTGCCGTGACGGCCGTCGGTGCGGTCGACCCGTCGCGGGGCGGCGCCTCGGCAGGGCGCAGCGGCGCGTCGCCCGGGAGGAAGGGGCGCGGGCCGTCGACCTGCGGCGGCTCGGCGGCGGTCCGCGGGCGGATCTGCTGCTCGGACGCGGTGCGCAGGCCGTAGATCGGCGTGAGCGTCATGGGCGCCGGGCCGGTCGTCGTGGTCGCCGGCGTGGCCCGGGTCGGCGGGTTGACGTTCGACGGCGTGCCGGGGCGGCCCTGGTTCTTGGGCTCGCGCGCCGGGCCGAACGGCAGCGGCGTCGGCTCGGTGACGGTCGTGCGGCGCGCGATCGGGGTCGGCGGCGGCGGCGTCGGGCGCGGCGGCGGGGTCACCGACCGGAGCTCGCCGGTCATCGGACGCGTGCCGCGGTTGGTGCGCTCGGCCTCGTACGCCATCGCGGTCGCGAACGCCTCGGACGAGCGCACGAGCCGCAGCGCGGTCGGCTCGACGGGTCGGCGCGCGCCCTCGTGGATCGCGAGCGGGGACACGTCGAGCAGGCGCGAGTCGTCGACGCCACGCACGACCCCGACCTGCAGCACGTCGACCTGCCGGCCGGGACCCCGCAGGAAGCCGAGCGTGTCGGTGGCCTCGGCGGCGACCTCGGAGCACAGGATCACGAGCCGGACACCCTCGCGGCGGCTCGCGACGGTGCCGCCCGCGACCTGCTCGCGGAACGCGGCGAAGTCGACGCCGAAACGGCTGGGGTCGGCGTGGTAGGCGCGGGCCAGGTCGGTCGTGGTCATGCGGCCCGCGGCACCCGCGTGGCGCAGCGAGGCGACGACGGCGTCGTCGTCGACGACCTGCACGACCTCGACGACGACGGGACGGCCCGTGGCGTCGAGCGCGAGGAGCTCCGGGAGGTCGGCGTGGTCGGGGGCGCTGGCCCGCCAGCGCACGGCGAACAGGGACTCGCCCGCGACGGCGCTGAGATGGTGGGTGAGGACCGCGGAGCACTCCTGCGCGAACGACCCCGCGAGGGGCTGCATCGGCTGGACGAGGCGCGGCCGCCCCTCGTCGAGCTCGAAGATGGGCATCGCGGTCCCGGCCTTCCTGGGCACGCAGCGGCCGACCGCCTGCCCCGTAGATCGCGCGCACACCCCCGACCGGATGTGCGTGCGTCCACACTTTCCCACAGCCGGGCGGCCCCGTCAGCCCGTCGAACGGGTGGTGCGGCGTGTTTCCGCCCACCCGGGCGGTTTCTCCCGGTGCGTTCTTGGTCACCCGTCCGAGTGGTGGGCATCCGTCCGGGTTCGACCGCCCGTCCCGCCCGCCCGCGCGCCGACGCGGGGGGGGCGCCCCCGGTCAGTCCGACGCGAGCGCCGCCTCGACGCGCTCGACCTTGCCCGTGAGCTCCCCTGAGCGCCCCGGCCGGATGTCCGCCTTGAGCACGAGGCTCACGCGGTGGCCGTGCCGGCCGACGGCCTCGGTCGCGCGCTTCACGACGTCCATCACCTCGTCCCACTCCCCCTCGATCGTCGTGAACATGGCGTCGGTGCGGTTCGGCAGCCCGGACTCGCGCACGATGCGGACGGCGTCGGCGACGGCCTGCGTGACGGACTCACCCGCACCGAGCGGGGCGACGGAGAAGGCGACGAGCATGCGCCCACCCTGGTCGCCGCACGTGCCCGATGTCCACCCGGCGAACGGCGCCTCGCGACGCGTCCGGGTCCGTACGCTCGGCACGTGCGGAGGATGACGAGGCGGTGGGCCGTGGGCACCGGCGCGGTCGTGCTCGTCGCGGGGCTGGGCGGGTGCGGCGACGGCATCCCGGCCGGGCCCGTCCCCGGGGCGGCCGAGGCGGCGGAGCGGTGGGCCGACGGCGGTGTCGACTCCTACGCGTACTCGCTCACGTCGTCGTGCGGCGAGCGGCTGCTCATCGGGTCGTACCGCGTGACGGTGACCGACGGCGCGGTCACGGCCGTCGAGGGGCTCGACGAGGTCGGGCGACGCATCGCGGGCGAGGCGCAGGACCTCGTGTCCGCGGTCCCGACGATCGCCGCACTGCTCGACCGGGTCGTCGACGCGGACGCGAGCACCGTCCCCGAGGCGACGTTCGACGACGCGGGCGTGCCCACGGCCGTCACGTTCGACCCGTCGCCCGGGGTCGACGACGAGGAGTGCTACGCCGTCGCCGACGTCGAGCCGACGGCCTGACACGCCGCCGCTCCGGACGACCCGACGGACGGGCCGACCGGGCGACCCGACTCGGCCGTGTCGCAGCGGACCGGTCGCCGTACCGCGCCGACCTCAGAGGCGCGACGCGAGCAGCTCCGCGAGGTGGAGGCCCTGGACGCCCGCGAGCTGGTCGGCCTGGGTGCGGCACGAGTAGCCGTCGGCCAGGTAGACGTCGCCGGGGGCGGCGTCGCGCAGCGCGGGCAGCAGGGAGTTCTCGGCGACCGCCACCGACACGTCGTAGTGGCCCTTCTCCATGCCGAAGTTCCCGGCGAGGCCGCAGCAGCCCGCGAGCGCCGAGAACTGCGCGCCCGCGTCGGTGAGCAGCCGGCGGTCGGGCGTCCAGGTCATGACCGAGTGGTGGTGGCAGTGCGGCTGGACGACGGCGGTGACGTCGGACAGGTCGGGCACGGTCCACCGGTCGCCGGGGCCGATCGGTGCGGGGGCCGTGAGGAGCTCGGCGAGGGTGCGCGTCTCGCGGGCGACGGCCACGGCGCGCGGGTCGTCGGGCAGCAGGTCGCGCAGGTCGCTGCGCAGGACGGCGGTGCAGGACGGCTCGAGGCCGACGATGGGCACGCCGTTGACGGCGAACGGGCCGAGGACCTCGAGCAGGTGCGTGAGCTGCTTGCGGGCGCCGTCGAGCTGGCCCGTGCTGATCCAGGTCAGGCCGCAGCACGCGTCGTGCTCGGGCACGAGCACCTCGTAGCCGGCGGCACGCAGGACCTTGACGGCGGCGTGCGCGACGGACGGCGAGAGCGTGTCGCTGAACGAGTCGACCCACAGCAGCACCGGCGGGCGCGTCTGGGCCGCGACCGACCCGGCCGTGGACCCGTCGTCGCGCGGCGCGGCACCGGAGCGCTGTCCGTCCGTCGTGGACCGCTCCTCCCACCCCGCACCCGAGGTGACCGTGACCGCGTCGCCCGCGCCGTGCCGGGCCCACGCCCGGAAGGGCGTGCGCGCGAACGTGACCATCTTCCGGCGGGTGTCCATGCCGCCCGCCGCGAGGACGGCCTTGGCGACGGGCCGGACGCCGAGGACCGCGTTGACCAGCGACGACACCCCGGGGACGGCCGTGACGAGCCGAGCCCACCGCGGCAGCCAGCCGAGCGCGTAGTGGTTCACGGGCCGCAGCCGCCCGGAGTAGGTGCGGTGCAGGACCTCGGACTTGTACTGCGCCATGTCGACGCCCGCGGGGCAGTCCGACGAGCACGCCTTGCAGGACAGGCACAGGTCGAGGACGTCGTGCACCTCGGGGGACGTCCAGCCACGGTCGACGAGCGAGCCGTTCGCCATCTCCTGCAGCACGCGCGCGCGGCCACGGGTGGAGTCCTTCTCGTCCTTCGTCGCGAGGTACGACGGGCACATGAACGAGCCGGTCTCGCGGCCGTCGGCCCGGCACTTGCCGACGCCGACGCAGCGGTGCACGGCCGTCGTGAAGTCGCCGGCGTCGTGGGAGAACGAGAAGCCGGAGCCCGCGAGCAGCGAGCGCGCGGCGGGACGGCGCAGGTCCGCGTCGAGCGGGCGCGGGCGGACCAGCACGCCGGGGTTGAGCAGGTCGCGCGGGTCGAGCAGGTCCTTGAACGCGCCGAACAGGTCGATCGCGCGTTCCGAGTACATGACGGGCAGCAGCTCCGAGCGGGCGCGGCCGTCGCCGTGCTCGCCCGACAGCGACCCGCCGTGCGACGCGACGAGGTGCGCGGCGTCCGTCATGAACGCGCGCAGCGGGTCGCCCGAACGCTCCATCGGGACGTCGAGGCGCAGGTGCACGCACCCGTCGCCGAAGTGCCCGTACGCGAGCCCGTCGACCTGGTGCGTCGCCATGAGCGCCTCGAGCTCGCGCAGGTACGCGCCGAGCCGCTCGGGCGGGACGGCGGAGTCCTCGAAGCCCGGCCACGCCTGCTCGCCCGACGGGGTGCGGCCGCCGAGGCCCGCGCCGTCCTCGCGGATGCGCCACATGGCGACGGCCTCGGGTCCCGGTGGGAACAGGCCGACGGCGGTCGTCGCGGCGTCGGCCGCGAGCGCGCGGGCCCGGTCCAGGGCCTCGTCGAGCGTGTCACCTCCGACCTCGACCATGAGCCAGCCGCCGCCCGGGGGCAGGTCGGGCACGGCGGCCGCGCCCTTGACGCGCCGCACGACGTCGACCAGCCGGGAGTCCATGCCCTCGATCGCGAGCGGGCCGTGCGCCAGGAGCGCGGGGACCGCGTCGGCGGCCGTCGGCATGTCGGGGTAGCCGAGCACCACGAGCACCGGGGCGGCAGCGACGGGGACCAGGCGCACGGTCGCGCCGAGCAGCGTCGACACGGTGCCCTCGGTGCCGACCAGGGCCTTCGCGAGGTCCGTCCCGCGCTCGGGGAGCAGGTGCTCGAGCGAGTAGCCCGACACCTGGCGGCCGAACCGGCCGAGCTCGGTGCGGATGACGTCGAGGTTGCTGCGGACGAGCGCGTCGAGACCGGGGACCGCGTCGAGGGCACCGGCGCCGCTGCGCGCCTCGAACCGGCGGCCCGTGCCGTCGATCGCGTCCAGCGCGAGCACGTTGTCCGCGGTCCGCCCGTAGGCGACCGCGCGGGGGCCGCACGCGTTGTTGCCGATCATCCCGCCGAGGGTCGCGCGGGTCCACGTCGACGGGTCCGGTCCGAACCGCAGCCCGTGCGGCGCCGCCGCCTTCTGCACGGCCGCCATGATCACGCCGGGCTCGACGCGGGCCGTGCGCGCCTCGGGGTCGATCTCGAGCACCCGGTTCACGTGCCGCGAGAAGTCGAGCACGATCCCCGTGCCGACCGAGTTGCCCGCGACCGACGTGCCACCGCCGCGCGACGTCAGCGGGACGCCCAGCGTGCGGGACACCTCGGCGGCCGCGAGCACGTCGTCCACGTCCTGCGGGAACGCGACGACCTGCGGGACCACCCGGTAGTTCGACGCGTCGGTCGAGTACTCCGCGCGGCGGCGCGAGGTGTCGTCGACGTCGCCGCGCAGGGCGGACCGCAGGGCGTGCACGACGTCGTCGGTACGCACGGCGGAGTCGGTCGTGGCGGTCACGGGTGCAGTGTCGCACCGCGTGCGCGGGACCCCGCGCCCCGCCCCGCAGGCTGGGACGGGGCCGGGGGCCGACGGTCAGTCGAGCGCCGCGTCCAGGGTGATCTCCGTGCCCGTCAGGGCCTTGCTCACCGGGCAGCCCGTCTTGGCGGCCTCGGCGGCGCGCTGGAACCCGTCCGCGTCGAGGCCCTCGACCTCACCGCGGACCGTCAGGTGGATGCCGCTGATGCGGAAGCCGCCCGCGGGGTCGGGGCGCAGCGTGACGTCGGCCGTCACCTGCAGCGCGACGGGCGTGCCGCCCGCCTCGGCGATGACCGCCGACAGCTGCATCGCGAAGCACGACGAGTGCGCGGCGGCGATGAGCTCCTCGGGGCTCGTCGTGCCGCCCGCGTCCTCGGCGGCGCGCTTGGGGAACGAGACGTCGTACGTGCCGACGCCCGAGCTCGTCAGCTCGACCTGGCCGCCGCCCTCCATGAGCGTGCCGTTCCAGGCGGTGCGTGCGGTGCGCGTGGGCATGCGGTCTCCTCGGTGTCGTGGCTCGGTGCACCGGCCCGGCGCACCGCGTCCCACGCTAGGAGCCCGGGCCGCGGACCGCGCGCGGTCCCGACCTCCGGCACGCCGGTGCAGGTCAGCGCGCCCGTTCGAGGTGCCCGGCGACGATCTGCGTCGGCGCGCCCGCCTCGCGCAGCGCCCACGCGGCCCGGGCGTGCACGGCACGTCGGCGCGGCTCGTCGAGGCTCGCGTACAGGGCACCGCGCACGACGTCGTGCCGGAAGACGAGCCGGTCGGCGCGCGCGTGCACGAGCCCGGCGGCGAGCGCGACGCGCAGGGTTCGCCAGCAGTCGGCGACGGGGCGGCTCACGAGCGACGCGAGGTCCGTCACGACGAACGACGTGCCGAGCACCGACGCGTGCGCGAGCAGGTCGAGCACGTCGTCGTCGAGGTAGTCGAGCCGGGTGCGGACGAGCGTGTCGAGCGCGGCGAGCCACGCCGCACCGTGCACGTCGACGACACCGTCGCGCGCCTCGAGCGCCCCCGCGGACCGGGCCGTCCGCACGACGTCGGTGACGAACCGCGGGTTGCCGCCCGTCGTCGCGAGCGCACCGCGCAGCGCGGGCCCGACGGCGCCGCCGACGAGGCGTTGCGCGAGCTCGACGGTCGCGGCGGGCCCGAGGGGACGCAGCTCGACGGGCCGGGCGCCGGCCCGGACCCACGCGTCGACGACCTGCGACAGGTCGGCGCGCACGGGCACGGGACGGAACGTCATGACGACGAGCGCACCCGGGACGTCCCCCTCGTGCGCGAGCGCGCGCAGCACGTCGAGCGACGCGGCGTCCGCGTCGTGCACGTCCTCCAGCACGAGCACCCACGGCCCGCCGTCGCCGCGTCGGCGCAGCAGAGCCGCGAAGAGCTCGACCGCGCGCGCGCGGCGCTCCTCGGCGAGCGCGGCCCCGCGGACGGTCGCACGGCGCACGTCGGCCCGCTGCGCGTCGACGAGGTCGGCGAGCTCGGACTCGACCGGCCCGCGCGCGACGCCCGGCGGGTGCGCGAGGAGCGCGTCGGAGAGCAGCGCGTACGGCTCGGGCCGCTCGGGGGTGGCGCGTGCGGTGCGCAGGCCCAGGCTGAGCAGCCGTGCGCTCGACGCGAGCGCCTCGACCAGACCGGTCCGGCCGATGCCGGCCTCGCCCTCGACGAGCACCGTCGCACCGTGCCCGCCCGCGGCCGAGGCCAGCAGGTCGTCGAGGTCGTCGAGCTCCGCGGCCCGCCCGACCAGCGGCCACGTGCGGCCAGGTTCGGCCGAGGTGCTCATGCGCCCGATCGTAGGGCGACCGGGGCCGTCGCGGCGGGACGGTGGCACGACGACGGCCCGGGTGCGCCAGGCGCCCGGGCCGTCCGTCGTGCCGTGCTGGCGTGCGGTGACGTCAGCCGACGTACTCCCAGTGCCACGCCTCGGGCTTGCTGCTGCCGCGCTCGGCCCAGGACGGGTGCGTCCAGGAGAACTGGTCGGCGTTCGACTTCATCCACGCGTACTGCGTGGTCCCGAAGGACTCGATGCCGCCGCCGAAGTCGATCGCGACACCGGTGCCGTGGTTGGACGTGCCGGGCGTCGCGCAGAGCCAGCCCTTGGTCCGGCGGCACGCGACCTGGCCCGCGTAGGAGCGGTACGAGTCGGAGATGCTCATGTTGGTGCCGAACGCCGCGACGTAGGCGGCGTTGAGCTGCTCGAGCGCCTCGGCGGCGTCGCAGCGCAGCTGCACCGCGGAGTCCCACGAGACGCCGCAGAGCGCGGCGGCGGGGATCTTGCCGTTGGCGTAGCCGAGGAGCGACTGCTTCCACGCGGCGCGCTGGGCGGCCTGCTCGGCGGCGACGCGCGCAGCCTCCGCGGCCGCGGCGGCCTCGGCGTCGGCCTGGGCCTGCGCGGCGGCGGCCGCGGTGCGGTTGGCCTC
>NZ_BHYL01000189.1 GCF_003851725.1 Cellulomonas algicola
CTCTCGCCCTCGGCGCGCGTCGCGGCCGCGTCGAGCGCGGCCTGCACCCGGGCGGACGCCTCCCCGACGCGCGCGGCCTGCGCCGCGTAGTCGCTGCCGGGCGGGAGGCGGCGTCCCGAGGGCGGTTCGGCGACGGGCTGGGGCAGGAAGGCCGCGGGCCCGACGGCACGGCCGGGGCCCACCCCGATGCCGGTGACGACGGTGGGCGGGTGGGGGCTCACGGTGCTGCGACCTCCTCGTCGACGTTGCAGGGCAGTCTCATCCGTCGGGGCGCCCGATGGCCAGCGGACACGCACCAGCCCCGCGGCCGGAGCGGGGTTAGGCTTGACGACGCGCGCCGACCGGCCGGCGCCGATGACCTGGGGAGTTCCATGAGCAAGGCAGAGCAGATCCTCGCTGCGCTGGGCGGCGACGGGAACGTCGTCGACCTGGAGCCGTGCATCACGCGGCTGCGCGTGGAGGTCAGCGACGCCCACCTGGTCGACGAGACGGCTCTCAAGGCCAGCGGCGCGTTCGGCGTCGTGCGGTCGGGCCACATCGTCCAGGTGATCGTCGGCCCCGAGGCCGACAACCTGGCGGCGGAGCTCGAGTCGCTGCGCTGACCTGTCGACCTTCCCGGCCGGACCGCTCCTGCGGCCCGGCCGGTGGCGTTCCCGGGGTCGGACGCCGGCACCGGGTCACCGGGCGGACGCGGACCGACGCACCCGGTGAGCGTGACCGTCAGGCGGAGTCGCCCGGCGGTGCCGCGCGGCGCGCGTCGCGCTGGTCCACGGCGTCGTGGACGGGAGTGTCGTGCGGGTCGCGCGGGGGCGGCGCGTCCTGCGTCTCCTCGTCCTGCGGCCCGGTGGCGTGGTCCGGGTCGTCCTGACCCTCGTCGGGCTCGGCCGCCTGCGCGGACGGCTCGATGCCCGCGAGCTCGTCGCGGTGGGCCTTGAGCAGGTCGCGCTGACCGGCGAGCGGGACCCCGGCACGCTCGAGCACGTCGCGCGTCGCGGTCCTCAGCGCGCGCGCCACGTCCCACTGCATCGCCGGTGACGTGCGGACCTTGAGCCGCAGGGTGATCGCGTCGGCGCTGAGCCGCTCGATGCCCGTGATCGACGGCGTGCCCTGCAGGTGCGCGCCGAGCGCCGGGTCGGCCTCGACGCGCGCCGCGGCCTCGCGCAGCAGCGTGCGCACCTCGTCGAGGTCCGCGAAGTAGTCGACGTCGATCTCGACGACGGCCGTCGCCCAGCCCTGCGTCTTGTTGCCGACGCGCAGCATCGTGCCGTTGGGGACGTACCAGAGGGTTCCGTCCGAGTCGCGGATCTTGGTGACGCGCAGCGTCACGGCCTCGACGGTGCCCGTCGCGGGACCCACGTCGACCACGTCGCCCACGCCGTACTGGTCCTCGAGCAGCATGAACAGACCCGTGAGGAAGTCCTTCACGAGGCTCTGCGCGCCGAAGCCGAGGGCGACGCCGACGATGCCTGCCGACGCGATGAACGGCGCGATGTTGACGCCGAGCTCCGCGAGGATCAGCAGGACCATGATCGTCCCGACGACGACCGTGGCGGTCGACCGCAGGACGGAGCCCAGCGTGCGGGCGCGCTGTGCGCGGCGGGCGGTCGCGAGCGGGTCGGCGGCCCGCAGCAGGGTGCGGGCGACGTCGGAGTCGCCGAGCGGGCGCATGACGCCGCGCTGGAACCACGGGGTGCCGTCGGCGACGTGGTCGGTCACACCGCGGATCGCGCGCCGGAGCAGCACGAGGGTGATGCTGCCGACGGCGACGATGATGAGGATCCGCAGCGGCAGCCCGAGGAACCACTCGAGCCACGCGTTGGGCGACGTCTTGTCGTCCGGCAGCAGCTCCGGGTCCGACGATGACGGGCTGGGCGTGGGCGCCGCGGCGAGCGCGAGCGCGCGGCTCATCGGGTGGCCCCCGTGCGGTCGGCGACGAACTGCAGCTGCTCGACGGTCAGCGCGACCGAGCGTGACAGCGCGCGGGCACCGTGCCCCACGCCGGTCTCCCGGCGCACGAGGACGGGCGACCGGTCGACGTCGGCGCTCGTCGCGGCCTGGAGCGCGGCGGCGAGCTTGCGGGCGTGCAGCGGGTCGACGCGCGTGTCGCCCTCGAACACGGTGAACAGCGTCGCCGGGTAGGCGGTGCCGTCGACGACGCGGTGGTAGGGCGAGTACCCGAGCAGCCAGCCGAGCTCGACGGGGTCGTCGGCGTCGCCGTACTCCTCGGTCCACGTCACGCCGAGCCCGAACCGCTGGTAGCGCACCATGTCGAGCAGGGGGGCGGAGCAGACGACGGCCGCGAACAGGTCGGGACGCTGCGTGAGCGCGGCGCCGACGAGCAGACCGCCGTTGGACCCGCCCCAGCACGCGAGCCGGTCGGGGGTCGTCCACCCGCCCGCGACGAGGTGCTCCGCGACGGCGTGGAAGTCGTCGAACACGTTCTGCTTGTGCGCGCGCATGCCCGACCGGTGCCAGTCCTCGCCCTCCTCGCCGCCGCCGCGCAGGTTCGCGACGACGTACACGCCGCCGGCCTCGACCCAGGCGAGCGTCGCCGCGGAGTAGGCCGGGTCGAGCGAGATCTGGAACCCGCCGTAGCCGTAGAGGATCGTCGGCGCGGGTGCGAGCGGGCGTCCGTCGGCGTCGAGCGCGTCGGTCCGGGCGAGCACGAACGCGCGCACGACCGTCCCGTCGGCGCTCGTGACCTCGACCTGCTGCGCCCTCACGGGTGGCACGTCCGCGACGGTCCCGGGCGGGGCGGCCCACAACGACGTCGTGCGGGTCGTCGCGTCGAAGCGCCGGACGCTCGGCACGGTCGTGTGGTCGGTGTACGAGAACCACACGTCACCGCCGCCGTCGGGCCGCGTGACCAGCCCGGACACCGACCCCAGGCCGGGCAGGTCGACCGCCCCCTGCAGCGCACCCGTCGTCGGGTCGTGCAGCGTCACCTCGGACACCGTGTGGCGGCGCCAGGACGCGACGAGCAGCGTCGGCGTGCGGTCGTCGCCGCCCCCGTCGGTGAACGCGACGTCCTCCAGGACCGCGGTCCCGTCCTCCGCGAGCAGCGTGCGCCAGTGCGGCACCCCGGGGCTCGTCGGGTCGGTCACCGCGACCCGGCCGCGCGGCGCGTCGAGGTCGGTGTGCACGTACAACCGCCCGTCGCGACCGACCCACGCGCCCGTCTGCGCGTCGAGCCCGACGGCGACCTCGACGAACCACGGCGCCTCGACGCCCCCTGCGGCGGTGAGGTCGGCGATCCAGACGTCGGTCCGCGGAGCCGTGCCCGCCGACGCGGACACGATGAGCCACCGGCCGTCGCGGGACACCGACACCCCGTAGTAGTTCGTCAGGTCGAGGCCCTCGCCGAACACCTGCACGTCGGTGTCGGGCGACGTCCCGACCCGGTGGAGCCAGACCCGCCTGTGGTACTGCTGCTCGTCGGCCGGCACCAGGTCGGGTGCGAGCCGGCGCACGTAGAAGAACGCCTCACCGCCGGGCAGCCACGCCACGGGGGAGTAGCGGGCGCGGTCGACGGGACCGTCGACGAGCTCGCCCGTCGTCACGTCGAGCACGTGCAGCACGCTCTCCTCGGTGCCGCCGTGCGACACCTGGTACGCGAGCAGGCGGCCCTCCTTCGACGGCTGCCACGAGTCGAGCGTCGTCGTGCCCGCCGGGTCGAGCGCGACGGGGTCGATCAGCACGCGCTCGCGACGGCCACCCTCCGCCTCCAGGTCCGGGTCCGGGTCGGAGACCAGCACGACGGCGTGCTCCTGCTCGCCGGTGCGCCGCACGAAGAAGTACCGGTCGCCGCGCCAGGCCGGAGCGCCGACGACGCCCGCACCGAGCAGCTCGCGCAGCCGGGTCGTGAGCCGCTCCGCGGACCAGGGGCCGTCGCCGACCCGGGCCGTGAGCCCCTGGCGGTAGTCGGCGTACCGCTCGTCCTGCGCCTGCGACCACGTGCGGGTCGCGTCGTCGTCGGCGTCCTCGAGCCAGCGGTACGGGTCGGCGACACGGTGACCGTGCAGGTCCTCGACGAGATCCAGGCGGTGGGCGGACGGGTAGGGGCGCAGTGCAGGGGCCGTCATGGTCCGCAAGGCTACGACGCGCTCCTGACCGCCCGCGTCCGGTGCCCGCAGGCGTCGGCCGGCGCTCACGACACCCGGGTGCACCGGCGTCGCCGCTGGTCGGCGCGCCCTCTCGTCCTGCGTTCCGCGGGGGGCCTCTGGCAGGATCGGTGCGTGGCCGACGACCAGCAGACCCCCTCCGACGCGCTCCTGCGCCTCGCGGCCGCCTACGACATCACCCCCGACTACTGGGGGTTCGACGGGCAGCACAAGATCGCGTCGGCCGCGACCCTGCAGGGCGTCCTCAAGGCGCTCGGGGTCGACGCGTCGTCGCCGGAACGGATCGAGCTCGCGCTCGCGCACCGCGAGGACCAGCCGTGGCGGCGCACGCTCCCGCCGGTCGTCGTCGTCCGGGAGGGCCGCCAGGCGCACGTGCCCGTGCACGTGACGCACGAGGACGCCGTCGACGTCTGGCTCGAGCTCGACCCGGAGGTCGGCGGCGGTCGACGCGAGGTCACGCAGGCCGACGTGCCCGTGCCGCCCCGCTCGGTCGACGGCCGGCTCGTGGGACGTGCCACGTTCACCCTGCCCGCGGACCTGCCGCTCGGCTGGCACGAGATCCACGCCGAGGGCCCGAGCGCGAACGCCCGCAGCGCCGTCGTCGTGACCCCGGACCGGCTGGAGCTGCCCGACACGCTCGACGAGGGACGCGCGTGGGGCTTCATGGCGCAGCTCTACTCGGTGCGCTCACGCCGGTCGTGGGGTGTGGGCGACCTGGTCGACCTCGCTGACCTCGGCGCGATGACGGCCCGCCGCGGCGCCGACTTCCTGCTCATCAACCCGCTGCACGCCGCCGAGCCGCAGGTCCCGCTCACGCCGTCGCCCTACCTGCCGACCACCCGGCGGTTCGTCAACCCGCTGTACCTCCGCGTCGAGGAGGTGCCGGAGGCCGCGTACCTGTCGGCCGCCGACCGGACGCTCGTCGAGTGGGCGGGCGAGCAGGCCATCGCGCTCGACACCGACCCGGGCCCGATCGACCGCGACGCGGCCTGGACGGCCAAGCGCGCCGCGCTCGAGGTGGTCTTCGCGTTCGAGCGGTCCGCCGCGCGCCAGGCGGCCTTCGACGCCTTCGTCGAGGAGCAGGGTCCGGGGCTCGACACGTTCGCGCTGTGGTGCGCGCTCGCGGAGAAGCACGGGCCCGACCTGCGCACGTGGCCCACCGAGCTGCTCGACCCGGGCTCCGACGCGGTGGCCGCCGCGGGCGTCGAGCTCGCCGAGCGCGTGACCTTCCACCGCTGGCTGCAGTGGGTCGCCGACGAGCAGCTGTCCGACGCGCACCGCGCGGCGCTCGACAACGGGATGACGATCGGGATCATGCACGACCTCGCCGTCGGCGTGCACCCGCAGGGCGCCGACGTGTGGTCCCTCGGCGAGGTGCTCGCGCGAGGCGCGAGCGTCGGTGCGCCGCCCGACATGTACAACCAGCAGGGCCAGAACTGGTCGCAGCCGCCGTGGCAGCCCGACGCCCTCGCCCGCGCCGCCTACCGGCCCTACCGCGACATGCTCCGCACCGTGCTGCGGCACGCGGGCGCGATCCGCATCGACCACGTGCTCGGCCTGTTCCGCCTGTGGTGGGTGCCCGAGGGCGCGGCGACGCCGTCCGAGGGCGCCTACGTCCGGTACGACCACGAGGCGCTCGTCGGCATCCTCGCGCTCGAGGCCTATCGCGCCGGCGCGATCGTCATCGGCGAGGACCTCGGCGTCGTCGAGCCGTGGGTGCGCGACTACCTGTCCGAGCGCGGCATCCTCGGCACCTCGGTGCTGTGGTTCGAGCGGGACATGAACGGCGACCCGCTCGCGCCCGAGGACTACCGCCAGCTCGTCCTCGCGACCGTCACGACGCACGACCTGCCCCCGACCGCCGGCTACCTCGCGGGCGAGCACGTCGCGATCCGCGAGCGCCTCGGTCTGCTCACCGAACCCGTCGCGACCGTCCGGGCCGCGGCCGCCGCCGAGCGTGACCGCATGCTCGCCGCGCTGCGTGCGCGCGACCTGCTCGGGGACGACCCGTCCGAGCGCGAGATCGTCGAGGCGCTGCACCGGTACGTCCTCGCGACGCCGTCCGTGCTGGTCGGGGTGTCGCTCGCCGACGCCGTGGGGGAGCGCCGCGCGCAGAACCAGCCCGGCACGGACCAGGAGTACCCGAACTGGAAGGTGCCGCTCGCGGACAGCGGGGGACAGGTGGTCCTGGTCGACGACCTGTTCACCAACGCGCGCCTGCACTCGCTCGCGCAGGTGCTCAACGAGGGTCGCTGGTCGATCACCCCCTGACCGTGGCCGCGGCCGCGTGGGAGCATCGGCGGATGCCCGAACCGGTCCTCCGCCGCCTGCGTGTCGTGGGCAACACCGGCTCCGGCAAGACGACGCTCGCGCGCGCGGCCGCCGCCCGCCTGGGGGTCGGTCACCTCGAGCTCGACGCGGTGTTCTGGGCCGAGGAGTGGACGAAGCGCGACCTTCCCGAGGCGCACGCGATCGTCCGGCACTTCCTCGCCTCGCCCGAGGCGCGCGACGGCTGGGTCGCCGACGGCAACTGGAACTCGCACCGGCAGGGGCTGCTGGACGACGCCGACGCGCTGGTCTGGCTCGACTACCCGCGCCGTGTCGTCTTGCGGCGCGTCGTCGCCCGGACGCTGCGGCGCGGGCTGCTGCGGCAGGAGCTGTGGCACGGCAACCGGGAGCGGCTGCGCAACCTGCTGCGCCGGGACCCCGAGGAGAACGTCGTGCTGTGGTCGTGGACGCAGCACGCCCGGTACCGCACCCAGTACGGGGCGCTGCACGACGCGGGCGACGTCGCGATGATCCGCCTGCGGCACCCGCGCGAGGCCCAGCGTTGGCTGGTGTCCCTGAGTCCGGTCGCCGCGCGTTCGTCACCCGAGGCCGGCTGACTCCAGCGCCTCCACGCCGGACGCGCGGGACCGACGGCGGGCGACCGCCGCACCTCCACCGCGGGACCCGACGGCGCGTGACCACCGCAGCTCCACGTTGCGCGCTGGTCGACGCGGACGGGACGAGCCACGCACGACGACGGCCCGACGGCTTTCCCGCCGGGCCGTCGTCGATCCGTCACGCCTTGCGGCGGTCCGTCTCCTGCGCGGCGAGCGCGCGGCGCACGCCGTCGCGGTTCTCGGCGACGAGCCGGCGCAGCGCGGGCGGAGCGTCCGCCTGCGACGCGAGCCACGCGTCGGTCGCGCCGAGCACGTCCACGCCGGCGTGGTCGGCGAGGTCCGTCGGGTACAGGCCGAGGACGATGTTCTGCGCCATCTCGTTCGTCTTGTCGGCCCACACCGTGGCGAGCGCGGCGAAGTACGGCTCGACGTAGGGGAGCAGCAGAGCGCGGTCGTGCACGCGCCCGAAGCCGGCGATGGTGGCGGCCTGGATCGCGTTCGGCAGGTCGTCGCCGTCGACGACGGCGGCCCATGCGGCGGCCTTCGCCTCGGCGGTCGGGACGGCGGCGCGCGCGGCGGCGGCGGCCCGCTGGCCGGTCGCGGTCGCGTCGGCCGAGAGCTGCACGGCGATGTCGGTCTCGCCCGCCCGGCCACCGGTGACGAGCGACGTGAGGAGCTCCCAGCGCAGGTCGGTGTCGATCGTGAGCCCGTCGAGCTGCTCGCGACCGTCCAGCAGGGCGGCGACCGCGTCGAGCTGGGTGTCGGTCTCGGCCCGTGCGGCGAACGCCTTGACGAGCTGGAGCTGGGTGTCGGAGCCCGCCTCGGCGGACCGGGCGAGCCCGAGCAGCCGGTCGGCGGCCGCGACGGCCGTCGCCTGCCGGTGCTCGGGTGCGACGTAGAGGTCGAGCGACGTCGTCAGCTGGCGCAGCAGCACGAGGACGACCGACGAGTCGGTCTCGTGCAGGATGTTGCCGAGCACGAGGTCGACGAAGTCGCGGGCGGGCGTCTCGCCGTCGCGCGTCGCGTCCCACGCCGCCGTCCACACGAGCGTGCGGGGCAGCGAGTCGTCGAACGCGCCGAGGTGCTCGATGGCGGCCGCGAGCGACTGCTCGTCGAGCCGGATCTTCGCGTACGCGAGGTCGTCGTCGTTCACGAGGACGAGGGCCGGGCGGTGCTGTCCGACCAGCTGGGGGACCTCGGTGCGCGGACCGTCGACGTCGAGCTCGAGGTGCAGCGTGCGGGCGAGCCGGCCGGTCGACGCGTCGAGGTCGTAGCCGCCGATCGCGAGGCGGTGCGGGCGCTGCACGGGGTGCTCGTCGGGCACCTCCTGCAGGACGGCGAACGACGTGATCGTGCCGTCCGCGTCGACCTCGATCTCGGGGCGCAGCAGCGTGACGCCGGCCTTCTCGAGCCAGAGCGCCGACCACGACGACAGGTCGCGGCCACTCGTGGTCTCGAGCTCGGTGAGCAGGTCGCGCAGCTCGGTGTTGCCCCACGCGTGCTTCGCGAAGTAGGCGCGCACGCCGGCGAAGAACTGGTCCTGCCCGACCCACGCCACGAGCTGCTTGAGGACGCTCGCGCCCTTCGCGTAGGTGATGCCGTCGAAGTTGACCTCGACGTCCTCGAGGTCGCGCATGTCGGCGACGATCGGGTGCGTCGACGGCAGCTGGTCCTGGCGGTACGCCCAGTTCTTCTCGAGCGAGGAGAACGTCGTCCACGCGCTGGTCCAGGCCGTGGCCTGGGCGGTCGCGAGGGTCGAGACGTACTCGGCGAACGACTCGTTGAGCCACAGGTCGTCCCACCACCGCATGGTCACGAGATCGCCGAACCACATGTGCGCGAGCTCGTGCAGGATCGTGACCGCGCGGCGCTCGATGGTCGCCTCGGGGACCTTGGAGCGGAACACGTAGGACTCGAGGAACGTCACCGCGCCCGCGTTCTCCATCGCACCCGCGTTGAACTCGGGGACGAAGAGCTGGTCGTACTTCGCGAACGGGTAGGGGACGCCGAACTTGTCCTCGAAGAACGCGAAGCCCGCGCGCGTGATGTCGAGGATGTTGTCGGTGTCGAGGTGCTCGGCGAGCGAGCCGCGCACGTAGACGCCGAGCGGGATCGTCCGGCCGTCGCTGCTCGTGAGCTCGCCGTGCTCGGCGTGGTAGGGCCCTGCGATGACGGCCGTGATGTACGACGACATGCGGGGCGTGGTCTCGAACCGCCACGTGGCGGTGCCCTTGTCGGCGCCGCCGTTGCGGTTGACCCCGCCCTCGACAGGCTCGGGCTCGCCGACCTGCGGGTAGTTCGACACCACGACCCAGTGGGCGGGAGCGGTCACGGTGAACGTGAACGTCGCCTTGAGGTCGGGCTGCTCGAACACCGCGAAGACGCGGCGGGAGTCGGCGACCTCGAACTGCGAGTACAGGTAGACCTCGTCGTCGACCGGGTCGACGAAGCGGTGCAGGCCCTCGCCCGTGTTCATGTACGCCGCATCCGCCACGACCACGAGCTCGTTGTCGGCGGCCAGGTCGTCGAGCCGGATGCGCGAGTCGGCGAACACGTCGGCGACGTCGAGCGCACGGCCGTTGAGCGTGACCTCGTGCACCGTCGGGGCGATGAGGTCGATGAACGTGCTCGCACCGGGCGTCGCCGTGAACCGCACGACGGACCGCGACGCGAACGTCGCCGGTCCGGTCGTCAGGTCGAGGGTGACGTCGTACGACTGCGGGCTGACGACCGCGGCACGCTCGCGCGCCTCGGCACGGGTGAGGTTCTCAGCGGGCACGCTGGCTCTCCTTCGAGAAGGGGTACGGCTCGTGGCCGGGACCGATCATCGCACGCGTGCCCGTGCGGTCCGCCGCCCTGCGCGCGCACTCCTGTGGGGGCGCGTCCCGAGGCGTGGGCTGTGGACGGCTCGATGTGCACCGGACGGTGGGCGCGGGTGAGACTGCGGTCGACCGCGCCCGCGGTCGACGCCTGACCCGAGGAGCACCCGTGACCGTCACCGACACCCGCCCCGTCGTGGACTTCTGGTTCGACCCGGCCTGCCCGTGGGCGTGGCTCACGTCGCGCTGGATGGACGAGGTGGCGAAGGTGCGCGACGTCGACGTCCGGTGGCACGTCATGAGCCTGTCGGTCCTCAACGAGGGCCGCGAGCTTCCCGAGAAGTACCGCGCGCTGATGGACGACTCGTGGGCGCCCGTGCGCGTGCTCGTCGCCGCGGCGCGCGACCACGGCGACAAGGTGCTCAAGCCGCTCTACGACGCGCTCGGCACCCGCCGCCACACCGACCGCCGCACCGACACGGCCACGATCGTCGCCGAGGCGCTCGCCGAGGTCGGCCTGCCCGAGGAGCTCGCCGCCGTCGGCGCGACGGACGAGGTCGACGACCTGCTGCGCGCGTCCCACGGCGAGGCGATCACGCTGGTCGGCGACGAGGTCGGCACCCCGGTCGTCGCGATCGGCGGCGTCGGCTTCTTCGGCCCGGTCATCACGCCTGCCCCGACCGGCGAGGACGCCGGGAAGCTCTTCGACGGTCTGGCACTCGTCACCCAGGTGCCCGGGTTCTACGAGCTCAAGCGCACGCGCACCGTCGGCCCCGCCGTCTGACGCGGGCGAGCAGGGGACCCCGCCGGGACACCGTCGGTCGGGGTCCTGCTGCCGTGCCCACCGCCGAGCGCCCACCGGCGCGGGTGGCTCGTCGGGTTCGTCCCGTGTGATCCTGGTCGACGCCCGCGCCCCCGGACTCAGGAGGACCATGACGTCGCAGCGGACGATCCGGACCCTGGTGATCGTCGACGCCGTCCTCGTCGTCGCGTTCCTCGTGCTCCTCGTCGTGACCCTCGCGACGCGCTCGGGCGGAGGCGGCGAGGCCGCCTCGACGGCGTCACCGACGACGTCCGCGAGCGCGAGCAGCGCCCCCGCGGACGAGTTCCGGCTGCCCAGCGGCAACATCGCGTGCGCGATGTCCGGCGACGGCGTGACCTGCACGATCGCGAGCTACACGTACGCCGCGCCCGAGGTCCCGGGATGCACCGGCGACACCGGTCACGTCCTCACGCTCGGAGCCGACGGGGTCGCCTTCGCGTGCGAGGAGGGTCCGGCGCCCACCGTCGCGGGGTCGGACGTCCGGACGCTCGAGTACGGGTCGGAGACGCGGGTCGACGGCTACACGTGCAAGAGCGGTACAGACGGCGTGACCTGCACGGACGCCGACGGCGTCGGCTTCCGGCTGGCCCGCGCCTCGTGGACCGCCCTGCCCTGACCTGTCGCCGGCTCCGCGGGGCCCGCGCCGGTGCGGCGCCCGCTCGGGCTCACGAGCCGACACGACGGACGGGCCGGCACGCGTGCGCGCACCGGCCCGTCGTCGGGACGGTCACCAGATCCGGACGCGCTCCGCGGGGTCGAGGTACAGCGCGTCGC
Source organism: Cellulomonas algicola (assembly GCF_003851725.1). Taxonomy (GTDB): domain Bacteria; phylum Actinomycetota; class Actinomycetes; order Actinomycetales; family Cellulomonadaceae; genus Cellulomonas; species Cellulomonas algicola. The sequence continues at coordinate 11,423 of NZ_BHYL01000189.1, forward strand.
CGGGCTGCACGTCGAACGCCTCGTAGTACGCGTCGACGTTCCGCACGACGCCGTTGCAGCGGAACTCGTTGGGGGAGTGCGGGTCGGTCGCGAGCCGGCGCACGACCTCCTCGTCGCGGCCCTTCGACTGCCACACCTGCGCCCAGCCGAGGAACACGCGCTGCGCACCCGTCAGGCCGTCGACGACCGGCGCCTCGGCGAGCGGGCGGCCCAGCGCGATCTCGTACGCGGCGAGCGCGATCGACAGGCCGCCGAGGTCGCCGATGTTCTCGCCGATCGTCAGCGCGCCGTTGACCTTGTGCGAGCCGTTCAGCTGCGCGGGGGAGAACTCGCCGTACTGGTCGACGAGCGCCTTGGTGCGCTTCTCGAACTCGGCGCGGTCCTCCGCGGTCCACCAGTCCTCGAGCCGGCCGGCACCGTCGTACTTCGAGCCCTGGTCGTCGAACCCGTGCCCGATCTCGTGCCCGATGACGGCACCGATGCCGCCGTAGTTCACGGCGTCGTCGGCGTCGGCGTCGAAGAACGGCGGCTGCAGGATCGCCGCGGGGAAGACGATCTCGTTCATCCCCGGGTTGTAGTACGCGTTGACCGTCTGCGGGGTCATGAACCACTCGTCACGGTCGAGCGGCTTGCCGATCTTGTCGAGCTCGCGGTCCTGCTCGAACGCGTTCGCCCGGCGCACGTTGCCCAGCAGGTCGTCGGGGGAGACCTCGAGCGCCGAGTAGTCGCGCCAGCGCACCGGGTAGCCGATCTTCGGCGTGAACGCCTCGAGCTTGGCGAGCGCCTTGGCGCGCGTCTCCTCGCCCATCCAGTCGAGCCGCGCGATCGACTGCCGGTACGCCTCGACCAGGTGCGCGACGAGCTCGTCCATGCGCTCCTTGTGGTTCGGCGGGAAGTGCCGCTCGACGTAGACCTTGCCGACCGCCTCGCCGAGCACGCCCTGCACGAGTCCGACGCCGCGCTTCCAGCGGTCGCGCAGCTCCTGCGCACCCGTGAGCGTCCGGCCGTAGAAGTCGAAGTTCGCCTCGACGATCTCGTCGGTGAGGAACGGTGCCCGGTCGCTGACCACGTGGTACGCCAGCCAGGCCTTCCACGCGTCGAGCGGCTCGCTCGCCCACAGCGCGGCGAACCCCCCCGCGAACGACGGCTCGCGCACGACGAGGTCGTCGAGCGCACCCTCGGGCGCACCGAGCGCGTGTGCCCACGCGACCCAGTCGAACCCGGGCGCGCGTTCGGCGAGCGCCGCGAGCGTCATCGGGTTGTAGGTGAGGTCGGCGTCACGGTCCTTCACGACGTCCCAGTGGTGCGACGCCAGCTTCGTCTCGAGGTCGACGACGGCGCCCGCGAGCGCGTCGGCGGCGGCCTCGTCGGCCGCGACGCCCGCGAGCCCGAGCATCCGCGCGACGTGCGGCCGGTACGCCGCGAGCACCTGCGCGTACTGCGCGTCGCGGTAGTACGACTCGTCGGGAAGGCCGAGCCCGGACTGCGCGAGGTAGACGACGTAGCGCTCGGGGTCCTTCGCGTCGTTGTCGACCCAGAAGCCGACCGCCGACGCCGCTCCCGTGCGCTGCAGCGCGCCGAGCGCGGCGGTGAGCTCGTCACGGGTCGTCGCACCGTCGACGAGGTCGAGGTCCTCGCGCAGCGGCTCGAGCCCGCGGGCCTCGATCGTCGCGGTGTCCATGAACGACGCGTACACGGCGCCGATCTTCGCCTCGACGCCGTCGCCGGCGCCGGCCGCGGCGGTCGCGGCGGCGTCCGCGATGATGTCGCGGACCTGCTCCTCCGCCTGGTCGTGCAGCGCGCGGAACGCGCCGTCCATCGCCCGGTCGGCGGGGATCTCGTGGGCGGTGACCCACCTCCCGTTGACGTGGGCGAAGAGGTCGTCCTGGGGTCGGGTGGCCGGGTCGAGGGCGGTGAGGTCGATGCCGCTGCGCGTCATGGGCACAGCCTACGGACGCGGGGGCGCTTGTCGCGGACCGGTGCGGCAGGATGACCCCATGCGGATCCATGTCGCCTCCGACCATGCCGGTTTCGAGCTCAAGGTCGCGCTCGTCGAGCACCTGCGCTCCGAGGGGCACGACGTCGTCGACCACGGCGCCGACACGTACGACGCCCTCGACGACTACCCGCCGTTCTGCTTCGCCGCGGGCGAGGCCGTCGTCGCGGAGCCCGGCAGCCTCGGCGTCGTGATCGGCGGGTCGGGCAACGGCGAGCAGATCGCCGCGAACAAGGTCACCGGGGTGCGCGCGGCGCTCGCCTGGAACCTCGACACCGCGCGACTGGGCCGCCAGCACAACGACGCGAACGTCGTGGCGATCGGCGCCCGCCAGCACTCCGTCGACGAGGCGATCGCGCTCGTCGACGCGTTCGTCGCGGAGCCGTTCAGCCAGGACCCGCGCCACCAGCGCCGCATCGACCTGCTGGCGGAGTACGAGCGCACGCGCGGCTGACGAGCGCCGCGCGCGAGGGCACGCGTCGCCGACGCCCACTCGCCGGGCGCGAGGGCAGGGCGGCCGACGACGTCGACCGGGCGGACGGGCACGCGCGAGGTCGACCCGCGCGCGCCCGTCCCCGGTCAGAACACCCAGCTGCAGACCGGCGCCACCGGCCAGCCGAACGCCGAGGCCGCCCCCTGCACGGCCTCCGCGCGGACCGGCGTGACGAGCCCGGCCCGGACCTGCGCGGCGAGCGAGCGCCCGCCGAGGTAGAGCGCCCCCAGCTCGCGCACGTCGAGCGCCACGTCGGCGGCGTCCTCCGTGCGCTCGACGCGCGCCTCCCACGCGCCGTCCGTCGGGCTCGTCGCCGTCGTGACGCGCCATCGCCCCGCGTTGGCCGGCAGCAGCGCGTCGCGGACGTCGAGCACGACGTCGACGGGTGCGGCGTAGCGGCGTGCGGTGAGTGCCGCGGGCACGTCGAGCAGACGCACCCACAGGTTGTCGACCATCTTCGGCACGATCCCGCGCGGGTCCACGAGCTGGTGCAGCAGCGCGTCGTCGACGGGGAGCATCGGGCCCTCGACCGTCGCGGTGAGGTCGAGGTCGAGCACGAACGACCAGAGCCGGTGCGCGGCGGCCGCGTCGACCGCGACGGCCTCGCGGACGCGGACCTCGTACCGCGGGCCGCCCTCGGTCCACACGTCCTTGCGCCGCAGCGTCGCGTACCCGCGGACCTCGCCCGCGGTGTCGTGGACCGTCGCGAGCCGCAGCGGCTCCCCGCCGTCGCGCCACGCGGGCGGGTCGACGAGCTGACGACGGCGCAGCACCTCGGTGTCCCGTGTGATCCACCCCGGCCGTCCGGCGCCCGCCGCGCGGTGCACGGCGTCGAGCACGTCGCGGTGCGCGAACGCGTCGAGCGTCGTGAAGCGCACCGTGAGGTCGGCCGACCCCGGGACGTCGCGCAGCGCGGCCCCGCGCGACAGCTTGACGCGCAGGTCGTCGGCGGCCGAGCCGTAGCCGAACCGTCCGTAGATCGCGTGCTCCGCGGCGAACAGCGCCGAGACGGGCTCGCCGCGGTCGAGCGAGCGCGTGAAGTGGCTGTCGATCATCGTCGTGAGCAGGCCGCGGCGGCGCTGGTCGGGCCGCACCCCGACCCAGGTGAGACCCGAGCACGCGACGCTGCCGCCGGGGACGGGGAGCGTGAACGGGAAGGACGCGTGGACGGCGGCGAGCGAGCCGTCGGGCGCCTCGACGCCCATCGTGCGGTCGAACGGCACCGTGAGCGGCACGATCGCGTCGGTCTCGGGTGTGGAGTCGAACGCGAACGCCAGGCGGTCGGTCTCGAGGAACTCGGTCTGACGGGTCTCGGGCACGGCGACGACGCGGTACCCCTCGGGCAGGCGGCTCATGGTCGCCATGGTCGCGGGCCGCCAGCGGTGCGCGCGAGCGGTTTCCCGACGACGGACCGGTCCTGCCGCCCTGTTCGTGGCCGCGACCTGCGGATACGCTCGAGCGATGACGACGGGCGCGGTGGTCGGCCCGGGACCCCTCACGCGGATCGTGCTCGCCGTGCGGCGGCGCGTCCTGCGCTCGCAGCGAGGTCTGGCGGGGCTGCTGATCCTGCTGTCGGGCGCGGTCGTCGCCGGGATCGTCCTGCAGTCGCGGTGGGTGCCCCCGTCGACGCTCCTGCTGCTGCTCCTCGCGGGCGTCGTGCTGCTGCGCCTGCACCCGCTCGCGGCGCTCTGCGTCGTGGTCCTCGTCGAGGCGCTCGTCCTCATGCTGGCCGACGTCCCGGCGATGGTGCCCGGGGTGGTGGTCCTCATCGGCGTCGCGACGGTCGTCGCGCTCGTGTTCGCGAACGAGCGCGACCGGCTGGGACTGCGCGGCGCGCCCGGCGGGCACATGCTCGTCGACCTGCGGGACCGGTTGTCCGCGCACGGCCGCGTGCCCGCGCTGCCGGCGGGCTGGTCGGTCGACACCGAGATCCGGTCCGCGCACGCCGACGCGTTCTCGGGCGACTTCATGGTCGCGCGGCTACGCCGCGGGGCGGTGCTCGAGGTCGTGCTCGTCGACGTCTCGGGCAAGGGGCTCGACGCGGGCGTCCGGTCCCTGCAGCTGTCCGGCGCGTTCGGCGGGCTGCTCGGTGCGCTGCCGACCGAGTCGTTCCTGCAGGCGGCCAACGCGTACGTGCTCGACCAGGACTGGGAGGAGGGTTTCGCGACGGCCGTGCACGTCGCCGTCGACCTCTCCTCGGGCGACTACACGGTCGCGTCGGCCGGGCACCCGCCGCCGCTGCACCTGCACGCGGGCGCGGGCCGGCTCGACGTGGTCGACACCGTCGGCAGCCCTGCGCTCGGGGTCGTCGACGACCTGCCGTACCGGCCCCGGTACGGGCGCCTCGAGCCCGGCGACGTGCTGCTGCTCTACACCGACGGGCTGGTGGACACGCCCGGCACGTCGCTGGACCGCGGCCTCGACCGGCTGATGGGCGCGGCCGACCGCGTGCTCGCCCCGCGCGCCGGCGGTGCCGCGGCCGTGCTCGCGGCGGTGCGCGCCGACGACTCGGACGACCGCGCCCTCGTGCTGGTCCGACGCGACTGAGCCGGAGCCCCGGCAGACGGAGCCGCTCACACGGGGATCGGGGCTTGGACCCCTGCCCGGCACCCTCGCGGGCGTCAGCGAGACGGCGGTCAGGCGTCCGAGCCGGCGACGGTCAGTCGGCGGGGAACCAGATCGCCCGCCGGAGCGCGACGCGCGAGCCGTCGGCGGTCCGGGGCGTCCCCTCGGCGACGAGCTGCTCCATCGCGCGCACGCGGTGCCGTGCGGGCGGCGCGCCCTGCGCGTTGACGACGCGCCACCACGGCACTCCCGACCCGGCGCGGCTCATCACCTGACCGACCTGACGCGGTCCGCCGCGGGGTCGCCCACCCTCGCGCACGGCCTGCTCGCTCACCACCTCGGCGACCGTCCCGTAGGTCATGACGCGACCCGACGGGATCGTCGCGACGAGGTCGAGCACGGCCTCGACGTAGTCGTCGTCCACGTCAGCGGGCCTCCGCGTGCCGGTCCACGTCAGACGGCGTCCGCGGGTGCGTCGACCGCGCCCGCCAGCAGCGCGGCGACCGCGGGCAGCGCGCGCGGGTCGGTCTGGACGAGCATCGTCGTGATCGCGGTGCCCTGCCACGCCGGGAGCTGCGCACGGATGTCGTCCGGGGTCCCGACGAGCGCGATCTCGCGCACGAGCTCGGTCGGGACCGCGGCGACGGCCCGCGCCTTGTCGCCCGCGAGGTAGTGCGCCTGGATCTCGTCGCACGCCTCGGCGTAGCCCAGCCGGTCGAGCACGTTGCGGTGGAAGTTCGCGCCCTTCGCACCCATCCCGCCCGCGTACAGCGCGACGTGGGGGCGGATCGCGTCGGCGGCCTGCTCGACGTCGTCGGCCAGGACGACGGGTACCGCGGCCGTGACCTCGAACTCGTCGACCGGCCGGAGCGCGCCGGACCGCTTCGCGAACCCCTCGGCGAGCAGCGCACGGTGCTCGGCGTCCATGCGCGGCGTGTAGAACATCGGCAGCCAGCCGTCGGCGATCTCGGCCGTGAGTGCGGTGTTGCGCGGCCCCTCGGCGGCCAGGTGGATCGGCAGGTCGGCGCGCAGCGGGTGCACGGTCGAGCGCAGCGGCTTGCCGAGGCCCGTGCCCTGGTCCGCGGGGAGCGGCAGGCGGAAGAAGTCGCCGTCGTAGGTCACGGGCGCCTCGCGCGCGAGCACCTGGCGGACGATGTCGACGTACTCCCGGGTGCGGGCGAGCGGCCGCGGGTACGGCTGGCCGTACCAGCCTTCGACCACTTGCGGACCGCTCGCGCCGAGCCCGAGCACGAAGCGCCCGCCGGACAGGTGGTCGAGCGTGAGCGCGGCCATCGCGGCGGCCGTCGGGGTCCGGGCGGAGAGCTGCGCGATCGCGGTGCCGAGGCGGATCCGCGACGTGCGGGCGCCCCACCACGCGAGCGGGGTCAGCGCGTCGGACCCGTACGCCTCGGCCGTCCAGACCGAGTCGAAGCCGAGCCGTTCCGCGGCGAGCACGGCCTCCTGCGCGCCCGGCGGCGGACCGGCCGACCAGTACCCGACGTAGTACCCGAGGCGCATCCGTCCACCCTCCGCTCGACCGGCGCGTCGGCGGTGACGCGCGGCGGTCAGGTTACCGGTCGGTCGCCTCGCGCGGCTGCCCCGGCTCCGGCCGACCCGTCAGGAGACCCGGGAGCGCTCGGCGAGCGTGTTGAGCAGGGCGGCGGCTGTCGCGGCGTCGTCGACCGTGACGACCGTGGTGCGCCCGCCGGTCCGCTCGACGACGAGTGCGTCACCCGCGCGCAGGACGAACCCGGCCCGACCGTCGAGCGCCACGCGGTATCCCCACCCGCCGAAGTCCCGCAGCGGGCTGATCGTCTCCGCGTGCGCGGCGACGACCTGCTCGAGCGGGACGTGCACGCGCGGCCAGCCGAGCGGCGAGCGTGCGACCAGCCCGGCGGCGCTGACCGTGACGCGCAGGACGAGCATCGTCGCGAGCAGCGCGGCGAGCACGGCGGCGATCGCGAGGAGGAGCCAGGTGTCGAGCACGATCGACAGCACGACCTGGAGCGCGATCACGGGGAGCGCGACGCCGATCGCCGCGGGTGACCACACGCTCACGGTCCACGCGGCGCGCTCGTCGGGCGCGAGGGGCAGCCGTGCTGCGTCGGCGGGCGGGGCGTCGGTCGTGGTGACGTCGGGGTCTCCGGGCACCAGGAGTGCGGCGACGACGCCGAGCACGAGGCCCGTCGCGAACGCGGCGACGACGACACCCGTGATCGGACCGGTGTCGCGCGCGTCGTCGACTCCGCGCTGCAGCGCGAGCGAGCCCACGACGAGGACCGCGAGCAGCGCGGCGATGCCGACGGACGTCCCGGCGGCGATGCGGCGCGTGGTCGCCTCGGCGCCGAGCCGCAGGGCGAGCACCCAGCACGACAGCGACAGAAGGACCGACGTGAGGGCGAGCAGCAGCAGCGCACCCGCGAGGGACGAGAAGTCGTCGGGTGTGCCGCCGGGGCCCCAGTGCGTCGCGACCGGGTCGGGCAGCTCGTCCGCCCACGTCAGCGCCACGAGCACCGCGACGGCGGTGAGCGCGACGGGTGCGACGAGCGTGACCAGGGTGGTCGCTCGGCGGTGGGGGATGGTCGGGCGGCGGTCGGCGGTCACCGGAGGGCCTCCTTGAGCAGGGCGAGCGTGGTGGCGGGCGGGACGTGCAGCCGGCGGGCGGTCTGCACCACCTGGTCGACGGCCTCGTGCAGCGCGGCGAGGTCGTCCGTGCGGGCGACGACGGCACCGCGGCCGCGCCGGAGCTCGATGACGCCCTCGTCGCGGAGCTCCTGGTAGGCGCGCAGCACGGTGTGCAGGTTGATGTCGAGCGACGTCGAGAGCTCTCGGGCGGCGGGGAGGCGCGCACCCGCGGTGAGCTCGCCGCGGGCGACGGCACGACGCACCTGGTCCGCGAGCTGCTGGAACAGCGGCTCGGGGGAGGAAGGGTCGACGCGCAGCAGCATGCGTCAACTCTAGTTGTTTGCACACAACTAGAACAAGTGCGCGGACACGGTGCGCCGGCACCGCGCGCCCGACGCCAACGACGGAGACCGGGGCGCAGCCCGACGACCGGGCGGGCGAGGCTCGTCGACCCGGTCGTGACGCGGTCGCGTCAGATGTAGATCGCGGGGTCGTCGACCTCGACGTCGAACGGCGCCGCCTTCGGCCGCAGCCGGATCTGCGCGGGCACGCCGACGGCGATCGCGTCGGCCGGGACGTCGTGGATCACGACCGCGTTGGCCCCCACCTGGGCGCCGTTCCCGACCCACACCGGCCCGAGGATCTTGGCGCCCGCACCGACGACGACGCCGTCGCCGAGCGTGGGGTGGCGCTTGCCGCGCCGCATGGACTTGCCGCCGAGCGTCGACCCGTGGAAGAGCACCACGTCGTCGCCGACCTCGGCGGTCTCGCCGACGACCACGCCCATGCCGTGGTCGATGAACAGCCGCCGCCCGAGCCGGGCACCGGGGTGGATCTCGACCCCGGTGGCTGCCCGCGCGAGCTGCGACAGCAGTCGCGCGGGCAGCCGGAGACTGGGCTCCCGCCACATCCGGTGCGCCACCCGGTAGACCCACACCGCGTGCACGCCGGGGTAGCCGAGGGCGACCTCGAGGGCCGAGCGCGCCGCGGGGTCGCGGTGGCGGGCGGCGTCGAGGTCCTCCTTCAGGAGGTCCAGCAGGCGCAGGGGTGCGGTCATGAGCCTTCCGGTCTGAGCGGGGGGGCGGGCGGCCGGACGCTCAGTCGAGCAGGTCGGCGTAGAGGATCGTCGACAGGTAGCGCTCGCCGAACGACGGGATGATCGCGACGATCAGCTTGCCCGCGTTCTCGGGACGCTGCGCGAGGAGCTTCGCGGCGTGCAGCGCGGCACCCGACGAGATGCCGACCAGCAGGCCCTCCTCGGCGGCGGCGCGGCGCGCGACCGCGACGGCCGTCTCGGCGTCGACGTCGATGATCTCGTCGTAGACCGAGGTGTCGAGGATCTCTGGCACGAAGTTCGCGCCGATGCCCTGGATCTTGTGCGGGCCGGGGGCGCCGCCGTTGAGGATCGGCGACTCGGCCGGCTCGACGCCGACGATCTTCACGCCCGGCTTGCGCTCCTTGAGCACCTGGCCGACGCCCGTGATCGTGCCGCCCGTGCCGATGCCCGCGACGAGGATGTCGATCTCGCCGTCCGTGTCGGCCCAGATCTCCTCGGCCGTCGTGCGGCGGTGGATCGCCGGGTTGGCCTCGTTGGCGAACTGACGCGCCAGGATCGCGCCCTCGCGCTCCTTGACGACCTCGTCGGCCTTGTTGACCGCGCCCTTCATGCCCTCCGAGCCCGGCGTGAGGATGAGCTCCGCGCCGAACGCGCGCAGCAGCGCGCGCCGCTCCTTCGACATCGTCTCCGGCATCGTGAGGACGACCTTGTAGCCGCGTGCCGCACCGACGAACGCGAGCGCGATGCCCGTGTTGCCGGACGTCGCCTCGACGATCGTGCCGCCCGGCTTGAGGTCGCCCGACGCCTCGGCCGCGTCGATGATCGCGACGCCGATGCGGTCCTTGACCGAGTTGGCCGGGTTGTAGAACTCGAGCTTGCCGACCACCGTGGCGGGGGCGCCGTCGGTGATCTTGTTGATGCGGACCAGCGGGGTGTTGCCGATCAGCGCGGTCGCGTCGTCGTAGATGCGGGCCATGGTTCCTCTTCGGTCGAGCCGTCCCGTCCGGGTGGGAGCGGCGTGCAGGGGTGGGGGACAGCGTGCGGGTCCGCCGGACCGGGGGACGGGGCGCGTCGGGAGGCCGGCGGGGTGGTGCGGCGGGGCGAGCACTGGCGGGGCGGGGCGCACGCCCCGGTCAGGTGATCCTCGCGCGAGGGTCGCCAGCGCTCTACCGACAGCGACAGCAGCGCGCGGCCTGCGCGGGGGCGACGGAGACGGCGGTGCGGGTCTGCACGCTCATCGCTCTCCTCCGGTCGCGGACTGCTCACCGCGTCTCGGGACGAGCGCGGGGTCGCCCGTCGGGCGACCGCAGTCGCGCCGACGTTATCTCCAAGCCCAGGCCCGCGCAAAGGCCCTCCACCCCTCGGACCACGCGGCGCCGCTGGTCAGCGCGCGCCCACGCCGACGGCGTCGAGCCACGCCTCCGCGAGCAGGCCGAACCCCGCGGTCGTCGGGTGCACGCCGTCGTACGCCCACGCCGCCGACGACGTCCGCACCGCAGCGGCCGCGAACAGGCCGTCGGCGGGCACGAGCACCGCCCGGTGCTCGGCGGCCAGGCGCCGCACGACCGCGATGCGCGGGTCGAGGTCCTCGCGCCACGCGTGCTGGTCCGGGGTCACGGCGACCAGGAACGGCTCGACGAGGACGAACCGCGCGCCCAGCCGGTCGGCGGCCGACGAGAGCATCGCGCCGAGGTTGTCCTCGTACTCGGCGGTCGACGTCGGCACGCCGGAGTCGTAGCGCCGCCAGGTGTCGTTGATGCCGACCAGGACCGAGACGACCTGCGGCTCGAGCGCCAGCGCGTCCGGCTCCCACCGGGCCCGCAGCATCGCCGACGTGTCGCCGCCGACGCCGCGGTTGAGGAACTCGAGCGCCAGGTCGGGGCGGCGGGCACCCGCGAGAGCCGCGACGATCCCCGCGTACCCGTGCCCCAGGCTCGTCGGGTCGGAGCGGTCGCGACCCCAGTCCGTCACGGAGTCGCCGGTGAGCAGGACCCGGTCGCCCGGGCGCAGGAACGTCGTCGTCACCGGGGCATCCCACCACACGCGGACCGCCCCGCCCGGCCGCCACGAGCCGCGCGGCGCCACGCCTCGACAGGTGCAGGAACGCCGAGGGCGGCCCACCGCGTGCTGCGGGGGCCGCCCTCGGGAGCGGGTGTCAGGACGCCGGGTCGTCCGTGCGGCGGACGTCCAGCGTGACGACGGTGCCGGCGTCGACCTCGCCCGACAGCGGGTCCTGCGCGACGACGACCCACAGCGTCGGGTCGTCGACCGTGCGGCCCTGCCCGGTCGAGTCGACGGTCTCGACCGTGAGGCCGCGGGCCTCGAGCGTGTCCTGCGCGGTCGCGAGGAGCAGGTGCGTCTGGTCGATGACCTCGACCTTGCCCGACGCCTCCTCGTCCGTGCCCGAGGTCACCTCGGCGCTCGTGCCGGTCGGCGTCGCGTCGTCGTCCGAGCCGGAGTCCGAGCAGCCGGCGAGGAAGGCCGTCGCGGCGAGCGCGGCCGTCGCGGCGCCGACGACGAGACGGGTGCGGGTGGCGTGCAGCTTCATGGGTCCATCCCCTGGGTGTGTCGCAGGTACAACCGGCGTGAGGGCACGACGACGAGACCCCTCGTCGTGGCGTCCCCCCACGAGTGCGGGCCGCAGCGGCGGCTCGCTAGTCCTCCACGACCGTAGGCCCGACCACCGACACGCGTCTCGTGCATAACGGGCGGGTCAGGACGAATGCCCCGGCCGACGACGTGTGCGTTCGGCCACACCCAGGGCCCCGACCTGCGACGTCGTCGGCGCGCGGGTCCGCCGGCCAGGCCTGGACGGGCCCCGTCCGATGTCAGCGCAGCGCGTCGACCACCTTCGCGACCCGCCGCTCACGCGTCGTTCGCTGCTTCGCCTCGACGACGCTGCGGACGTGCTCCTTGCGGTGCGACGGCGCCAGCGCGTCGAACGCCGCCCGCAGCCCTGCGGCGTCCAGCGCGGCGGCGAGGTCCTCCGGCAGCTCGACCGTGCGGGGCTGGTCGTCCAGCACGAGCGTCACGTCGTGCTCCTCGTCGCCCGCGACCCCCGAGGCAGCGCGCACCGCGGCCGACACGGGCACCAGGAAGCGGCCGCCCATCGGCGCGACCGTCGAGCGGTACGTGTAGCCGTTGAGCGTCACGACCACCGGCGGCCGCCTGCCCGCCCCCAGCCCGAGGACGAGCTCCTCGGGCACGTCGATGCCGACGTTGTTCGCGCCGGAGCGGATCAGGACGGTGCGGAACGTGGTCACGTCGTCACGGTGGCACACCCCGGCGTGCCGGGCACGCGTCCCGGCCGTCCGGTGCTGCGAGCAGGTGCACGGCGTGCGAGGCTCGACGCGGACCCGTCGAGCGCAGCGGCGGTGCCGGACCGTCGCGAGGGGGGCAGCGATGCCGGTCGAGCACGTCGTCGTCATGGGAGTCGCCGGGTCGGGCAAGACGACCGTCGGCCGGCTGCTCGCGGAACGGCTCGCACGCCCCTACGCCGAGGCCGACGCGTTCCACCCGCCCGAGAACGTCGCGAAGATGGCGGCCGGCACCCCGCTGACCGACGACGACCGCGCGCCGTGGCTCGCGGCGATCCGCGACTGGCTCACTGCCCGGGCCCGCGACGGGCAGGACACCGTGGTCACCTGCTCCGCGCTCAAGGTCGCCTACCGGGACGTCCTGCGGGACGCCGAGGGGCGCGTCCGCTTCCTGCACCTGTCCGGGCCGGGCGAGCTCATCGCCGACCGCATGGCCCACCGCGCCGGGCACTTCATGCCGACGTCGCTGCTCCCGTCGCAGCTCGCGACGCTCGAGCCGCTCACCGACGCCGAGGACGGCGTCACGGTCGTCGTCGACGTCCCGCCCGCCGACGTCGTCGAGCGCGCGCTGCGCGCGCTCCACCCGGACGGACCCGTCTGACCCGCAGGGAGGCATCGTGCTCCACACGCTCGTCGCCGCCGCACCCGAGGGCGTCAGCGACGTCCGGCTCGTCGTCGCCGCGGTCGTCGGCATCGCCGTCATCGTCGTGCTCATCGTCTGGGCGAAGCTGCACCCGTTCCTGTCGCTCACCATCGGCTCCGGCGTCCTCGCCGTCGTCGCAGGCATCGCCTACCCCGACGCGTTCGCGAGCTTCGTCAAGGGCGTGGGGGAGACGGTCGCCGGCGTCGGGCTGCTCATCGCGCTCGGCGCCATCATCGGCAAGCTGCTCGTGGACAGCGGTGGCGCCGACGAGATCGTCGACACGATCCTCGCGCGCACCCCGGCCGGCCGGCTGCCGTGGGCGATGGCGCTCATCGCGTTCGTCATCGGCATCCCGCTGTTCTTCGAGGTCGGCGTCGTCCTGCTCATCCCCGTCGTCATGCTCGTCGCGCGACGGTCCCGCGTGCCGCTGATCCTCGTCGGCATCCCCGCGCTCGCGGGCCTGTCCGCGCTGCACGGGCTCGTCCCGCCGCACCCAGGTCCGCTCATCGCGATCGACGCGCTCGGCGCCGACCTCGGGCTCACCCTCGGGCTCGGTCTGCTCGTCGCGGTCCCGACCGTGATCATCAGCGGCCCGCTCCTCGCACGCCCGATGGCACGGTGGGTCCCGATCGAGGCGCCCGAGCGCTTCCTCGGCGAGGCCGAGCGCGACGACGAGCACCGCCGCCCCGCGTTCGCGACCGCCCTCACCGTCGTGCTGCTGCCCGTCGTCCTCATGCTCGCGCGCACCGTCGTCGAGGCCGCGGGCGCCGAGGAGAGCGGCGCCGGGCGCGCGCTCGCGTTCCTCGGCACACCGCTGGTCGCGCTGCTCGTCACGTCCCTCGTCGCGCTCGTGCTGCTCGGCACCGCGCTCGGCCGCACCCGCCAGCAGGTCAGCACGCTCGTCGACAAGTCGTTCGCGCCCATCGCGTCGATCCTGCTCATCGTCGCCGCGGGCGGCGGGTTCAAGGCGACGCTCGTGGACTCCGGTGTCGGCGACGTCATCGCGAACGCGCTCGCCGACGCGCCCATCTCGCCGCTGCTCGCCGGCTGGCTCGTCGCCGTCCTCATCCGCCTCGCCACCGGGTCGGCGACCGTCGCGACCATCACCGCCGCGGGCATCGTCGCGCCGCTCGCCGCCGACCTCACGCCCACGCACGTCGCGCTGCTCGTCCTCGCGATCGGGGCCGGGTCCGTGTTCCTCAGCCACGTCAACGACGCCGGGTTCTGGCTGGTCAAGGAGTACTTCCGCATGACCGTCGGCCAGACGTTCAAGACGTGGTCCCTGATGGAGACCGTCCTGTCGGTGACCGGGCTGATCCTGGTCCTGCTGCTGAGCCTCGTGCTGTAGGCGCCGACGGGGG
>NZ_BHYL01000190.1 GCF_003851725.1 Cellulomonas algicola
GACGACCGGCGTGCCGGCGGCGGCGCGGTCGCGACGACCGGCGTGCCGGCGGCGACGGCGAGAGCCGCCGACGTGCAGACCGGCCGCGGTCAGCCGATCGCGTGGACCGGCACGGTCAGCGGCGTGCCCGACCCGTCGCGGCGCGGGTCCGGGGTCGGCAGGTCGACCGGCTGGCCCGCGGAGCCCGCGGCCCACGCAGGTCCCGCACCGACCCACGCGGCGATGAGCGTGTCCTCGCCCTTGAGGAACCGGTGCGAGCGGACACCGCCCGTCGCGCGGCCCTTGCCGGGGTAGGCGTCGAACGGGGTCACCTTGGCGGCGCCGGCCTGCGTGCCCGGCAGGGCGCTCGACGAGCCGGAGACGGTGACGACGAGCGCGTCGCCGACCTCGTCGGGGCGCACCGCACCGAACGCGACGACCCGCTGGCCGGACGCCAGCTTGATGCCCGCCATGCCCCCGGCGGCACGGCCCTGCGGACGCACGGACGACGCGGGGAAGTGCAGGAGCGAGGAGTCCGAGCTCACGAGCACCAGCTCGTCGTCGTCCGCCACGGCGGCGACACCGACGACCTCGTCGTCGTCGCGCAGGCCCACGACGACCCACTCGTCCTTGTTGCCGGGCACGTCGCCCTGCGCGACGCGCTTGACGGTGCCCTGCGCGGTCGCGAGGGCGAGCGTCGGGGAGTCGGCGGCGAGGGACGCGAGGCCGACGACGCGCTCGCCCGCGGGCAGCGTCACGAGCTCGGTGAGCGGGACACCGCCCGACAGCGACGGCGGGCCGTCGGTCGGCGGCAGGGCCGGCAGGTCGAGGACCGACAGCCGCAGCACCCGACCGCGCGAGGTCACGACGCCGATGTCCGCACGGGCGCTCGTGGGGACGCCCGCCGACAGCACGTCGTGCTTCGCGCGGCGGGCGTCGGCCGACCGGACGGGCGCGTCGGCGCCGGCGGTGCGCGCGAGCAGGCCCGTCCCGGACAGCAGCGCCCAGCAGGGCGAGTCCTCGATCTCGAGCGGCGTGGCGGACGCGCGCGCGGCCGGCGCCCCCGACACCGACGTGCCGCCCGCGGACTCCAGGAGGATCGTCCGGCGCGGCGTGCCGTAGGTCGCGGCGACCTCGGCCATCTCGTCGGACACGAGGACGCGCAGCCGCTGCTCGTCGCGCAGGATCGCCTCGAGCTCGGCGATCTCCGCGAGCAGCTGCTCCTTCTCGCGCTCGAGCTCGAGGCGGGAGAACTTGGTCAGGCGGCGCAGGCGCAGCTCGAGGATGTACTCGGCCTGCGGCTCGGACAGGTCGAACACGGTCTGGAGGCGCGTCCGGGCGGAGTCCGCGTCGTCGGACGAGCGGATGACCTGGATGACCTCGTCGATGTCGAGGATCGCGACCAGCAGGCCCTCGACGAGGTGCAGCCGCTCCTGCCGCTTGGTCAGCCGGAACTGCGAGCGGCGGCGCACCACGGAGATCCGGTGGTCGACCCACACCTGGAGCAGCTCGCGCAGGCCGAGCGTGCGCGGCTGGCCGTCGACGAGCGCGACGTTGTTGATCGAGAACGAGTCCTCGAGCGGCGTGAACCGGTAGAGCTGCTCGAGCACGGCCTCCGGGTGGAAGCCCGTCTTGACCTCGATGACGAGGCGCAGGCCGTGCTGGCGGTCGGTGAGGTCGACCGCGTCGGAGATGCCCGAGAGCTTCTTGCTCTGCACGCCCTCCTTGATCTTCTCGATGACCTTCTCCGGGCCGACCATGTACGGCAGCTCGGTGATGACGATGCCCTTGCGCTTGGGCGTGACGTTCTCGACGACCGCCGTCGCGCGCGTCTTGAACGCGCCGCGGCCCGTCCGGTAGGCGTCCCGCACACCGTCCAGGCCGATGATCTTGCCGCCCGTCGGCAGGTCCGGGCCGGGCACGAAGCGCATGAGCTCGTCGAGCGTCGCGTCCGGGTGCATGACCAGGTGGCGCGCCGCGGCGACGACCTCGACGAGGTTGTGCGGCGCCATGTTCGTCGCCATGCCGACCGCGATGCCCGCCGCGCCGTTGACCAGCAGGTTCGGGATCGCCGAGGGCAGCACCTCGGGCTGCGTGAGCTTGTTGTCGTAGTTCGGGACGAAGTCGACGACATCCTCGTCGAGCCCCGTCGTCATGGCCGTCGCCGACGGTGCGAGCCGCGCCTCGGTGTACCGGGGGGCGGCAGGGCCGTCGTCGAGCGAGCCGAAGTTGCCGTGCCCGTCGACGAGCGGGAGCCGGAGCGCGAACGCCTGCGCCAGACGGACCATCGCGTCGTAGATCGGGGCGTCACCGTGCGGGTGGAGCTTGCCCATGACCTCGCCGACGACGCGCGCCGACTTCACGTACGGCCGGTCGGGGCGCAGGCCCATGTCGGCCATCTGGAACAGGATGCGCCGCTGCACGGGCTTGAGCCCGTCGCGGGCGTCGGGGAGCGCGCGCGAGTAGATGACCGAGTACGCGTACTCGAGGAACGACCCCTCCATCTCGGAGGCGACGTCGATGTCGACGATGCGCTCGACGAGGTCCTCGGGAGGGAGGTTCGGGGTCGCGGGGCGACGCGCCATGCGGGAGTGCTCCTCGGTCCGGTGCGGGATGTGCGCCGCCCATTGTCGCCCGTCCGGGGCGCGTCGTGGGCACGGCACGCGGGCGCGCACGACGCAGCGCCCCGCCCGGATAGCCTGGCGTGCATGGCAGACGTCGACGAGGACGCGGCGCCCGCCCGCTATCCCGCCGCGTGGGAGGCGGACGTCGTGCTGGCCGACGGGTCGACGACGCACGTGCGGCCCATCCGGCCGAGCGACGCCGACGCGCTGCAGGCGTTCCACGTCGCGCAGTCCGAGCGGTCCACCTACCTGCGCTTCTTCGCGCACCTCGAACGGCTGCCCGACCGCGACCTGCACCGGCTCGTCAACGTCGACCATGTCGACCGGGTCGCGCTCGTCGCGGTCGCGGCCGACGCCGACGGCGTCGAGCACATCATCGGCGTCGCGCGCTACGACCGGCTCGTCGGCGAGGCGCCCGAGGAGGCGGAGGTCGCGTTCAACGTGTCCGACGCGCACCAGGGCCGCGGCATCGGGTCGGTGCTCCTCGAGCACCTCGCCGCGGCGGCGCGCGAGCGCGGCGTGCGACGGTTCGTCGCGGACGTGCTGCCGCAGAACGGCCGGATGATCGCGGTGTTCCGCGAGGCGGGGTACGCGGTGACGCAGCAGACCGAGGACGGCGTCGTGTCCGTCGGCTTCGACATCGACCCGACGGACCGGTCCCTCGCCGTGATCGCCGACCGCGAGCACCGGGCCGAGGCCCGCTCGGTCCGGGAGCTCCTCGAGGCCGGCACCGTCGTGGTCGTCGGTCCCGGGCCGGACGATGCGCGCACCCTCGCCGGCCGGCAGGCGGCCCGGGCCGCCGCCAACCTCGTCGCCGGGGGCGGCGCGACGGTGCACACGGTCGGCGTCGAGGACGTCGCCGCGGGCGCGCACGCGCACAGCGGGCTCGCCGACGTGCCGCGACCGGTCCGGCTCGCGGTCGTCGCCGTGCCGCCCGAGCGTGCCACCGAGGTCGTGCGCGGCCTCGTGCCGCTCGGGGTCCGCGGCGTCGTGCTGCTGTCGACCGGCTTCGCCGAGACGGGCGCCGACGGGCTCGCGCGCCAGCGCACGCTGCTGCGCGTCGCGCACGCCGCCGGCATCCGCGTGGTCGGTCCCGCGTCCTACGGCGTGCTCGCCGCCGGGCCGGACGGGCTGCTCAACGCGTCGCTCGAGGACGACCCGCCGCTGCCCGGCCGCGTCGGGCTGTTCTGCCAGTCCGCACCGCTGGCCGTCGCGCTGATCCGCGCCGTGCAGCGCCGCGGGATCGGCCTCGCGGAGTTCGTGTCCGCCGGGCACCGCGCCGACGTCTCCGGCAACGACCTCATGCAGTTCTGGGCCGACGACGACGGCACCGACGTGGTCGGCCTGTACCTCGAGTCGATCGGCAACCCGCGCAAGTTCTCCCGCGTCGCGCGCCGGCTGTCGTCCGTGAAGCCCGTCGTCGTCGTCACCGCGGGCCGGTCCGGCCACGTCGTCCCGCCCGGGCACGCCGTGCGGCCCACGTACGCGCCGCCCCGGACGCTCACCGAGGTGATGCGCCAGGCCGGCGTCATCCGCGTCGACAACACGCACCAGATGCTCGACGTCGCGCAGCTGCTCGCGCACCAGCCGCTGCCCCGGGGCCGCCGCGTCGCGGTCCTCGCGTCCTCCGCGTCCGTCGCCGCGCTCGTCGCCGAGGCGGTGTCCGCCGGCGGCCTGGTCCTGTCGGGCCACGTCGCGATGCTCGCCGAGGACGCGGACGACGACGAGATCCGTGCCACGGTCGCCGCCGTCTACGACGACCCCACCACCGACGTGGTCGTCGTCGTGCGGATCCCCACGCTCGGCCCGGTCGGCGAGACCCTGCCGCGCGAGGTCGCGGCCGCGGCCGCGCGCACCGGCCGCACGACCGTCGCCTCGGTGCTCGGCCTGCACGGCGTGACGCCCGAGCTCACGGCGCTCGACGCGGACGGCCGGTCGTGGACCGTGCCCGCCTACAGCACGCCCGAGGACGCGGCGCTCGCGCTCGGCCACGCGTCGCGTTACGCCCGGTGGCGCGCGACGGACCGCGGCCGCCCGCTGCACCCCGACGGGGTCGACACGCGCGCCGCGCGACGGCTCGTCGCCGGGTGGCTCGCGGAGGCGGCTCCCCGTCGCGTCGAGGACCCGGACGTCACGCGCTGGCCGCCCGGTGCCGCACCCGAGGGGACCGTCGACCTCGACGTCGCGCGCACGTCCGCGCTGCTCGCGACCGTCGGCGTCCACGTCCTCCCGTCGTTCCCCGTGCACGACGCCGACGAGGCGGTCGAGGTCGCCGAGCGGATCGGCTGGCCCGTCGCGCTCAAGACGACCGTGCCCGCGCTGCGGCACCGCGCCGACCTCGGCGGCGTGCGGCTCGACGTCGCCGACGAGGCCGAGCTGCGCTCCGACGTCGCCCAGGTGCTCGCGCTCGGCGCCGCCCACCGACCGCAGGGCGACGGTGCGCCGCTCGAGGTGCAGGCGATGGCGCCGCACGGCTCCGCGTGCGTCGTGCGGTCCACCGAGGACCCGCTCTTCGGCCCGATCATCAGCTTCGGGCTGTCGGGCGACGCGTCCGACCTCCTGGGCGACGTGGCGTACGGCGTGCCGCCGCTGACGGACGTCGACGTCGCCGAGCTCGTGCGGTCGGCACGCGCCGCCCCGCGCCTGTTCGGCTACCGCGGGCTGCCCGCCGTGGACGTCGCCGCGCTCGAGGACGTCATCGCGCGCGTCTCCGTCCTCGCCGACGACCTGCCCGGGCTGCGCTCGCTCGAGCTCAACCCCGTCGTGGTGTCCGAGCACGGCGCGGTCGTCCTGGGTGCGCGCGCGACGCTCGCCCCCGCCGACCGGGCGGACTCGACGCGGCGGCTGCCCCGTGCGTGACCGCCGCGCGCACCCCCGCGGCGGTGGGAGGATGGGCGCCGTGCCAGCAGTATCTGACGACCTGCGCGACGACCTGCACCGCGCCGGCTACTACCCGGAGCTCGTGGCCGACGTCCTCGACGTGGCGCTCGCGGACGAGCCCGTGGTCGCCCACCTCGTCCACCCCGAGACGACGTTCGACGCCTCCGAGGTCCGCCGCCACGTGACGGTCCTCGCGCTCACGCCGACCCGGCTCGTCGTGGCCCACGTCGACGACCAGGCCGCCGACTCGGAGAACCCGTCGCCCAGCGCGTCGGCGACCACCGAGGCGGTCCCGATCGCCGAGCTGCGGTCGGTGGCCCTCACGCACGTGATGCCGGACCCGGAGCGACACCGTGCCGGGACGCCGCCGACCGAGCTCACGCTCGCGATCGGGTGGGGGGCCGTGTCCCGCGTCGACCTCGAGCCCGCGACGTGCGGCGACCCGGCCTGCGAGGCGGACCACGGCCTGACCGGCACGCTCACCCCCGACGACGTCGTGGTGCGCGTGAGCGCCGCCGCCGAGGGCGTCGACTCGGTGCGGGCCGCCGCCGCGTTCGCGCGGCAGCTGTCCGCCGCCAGCGCGCACGGTCGATGACGCGTCCGCCCGGGTCGCCGTCGCGGCTCGTCGAGCTGCCGGTCGACGCGGACCTCGTGCTGCCGGGCGGCGACGAGCCCGCCCTGCCGTCGCTCCTGCCCGCGCTCGCGGGCGTGCTCGGCCACGAACAACCGGACGCCGGCCTTCTCGGGCTGCCGCGCGCCGACCGGGTGTGCCTCGTGCTCGTCGACGGCCTCGGCCACGTGAACCTGAGCGAGCGCGCGGGCCACGCCCCGTTCCTGCGCGGGGTGGTCCGCGAGTCCGAGCCGCTCGTCAGCACGTTCCCGTCGACGACCGCGACCGCGATCGGCAGCCTCGGCGTCGGTGCCGGGCCGGGCACCACCGCGATGCTCGGCTACACCGTCCGCGACCCCGCGACCGGACGGCTCGGGAACCTCGTGTCGTGGACGGACCTGCCGCCCGCCCGCGAGTGGCAGGCGGAGCCCACGGTGTTCGAGCGGCTCACGGCAGCCGGCGCGAGCGTCACGAGCGTCGGCCCGGCGCGCTTCGCCGGGTCGGGCCTCACCGAGGCGGCGCTGCGCGGCGCGACCTACCGTGTGGCCGAGTCGCTCGCCGACCGGGTCGACGCGACGCTCGACGCGCTGCGGCGCCCGGGCCTCACCTACCTCTACTGGGGCGACGTCGACAAGGCGGGCCACCACCACGGCTGGGGGTCGTGGCAGTGGGGTGACGCGCTCGCCGACCTCGACGCCGAGCTCGGTCGGCTCGCGCGCAGCCTCCCGCGCGGCACGCTCCTCGTCGTCACCGCCGACCACGGCATGGTCGACGTCGACCGCACCGCGCGCTGGGACGTCGCGACCCACCCCGTGCTGTCCGCCGACGTCGCGCTCGTCGCGGGGGAGCCGCGCGCGTCGCACCTGCACCTGCGCCCGGGCGCCGACGCCGAGGCCGTCGCCGAGCGGTGGCGCGGCACGCTCGGGGACGCAGCCGTCGTCGTCACGCGCGAGGCCGCGGTCGACGCCGGCTGGTTCGGGCCCGTGGGGGAGCGTGCGCGGCGCGTCCTCGGCGACGTGGTCGTCGCCATGACGGGCCGCGCGACCGTGGTCGACTCCGCGACCCAGTCGCCCGCGTCGCTCGAGCTCGTCGGCGTGCACGGGTCGCTCACCCGGCACGAGATGCTCGTCCCGTTCCTCGTCGTGCAGAAAGGCTCCTGACCGTGGCGGAGCTCGTCTTCTTCTCGGGAACGATGGACTGCGGCAAGTCCACGCTCGCGCTGCAGATGCACCACAACCACGCGGCGCGCGGGCGCGACGGCGTGCTGTTCACGCGCAACGACCGGGCCGGTGCGGCGACCATCTCGTCGCGCCTCGGCCTCGTGCAGCACGCCGCCGAGGTCGGCGACGCGACGGACTTCTGGGCCGAGGTCATCGAGCGACGCACGCAGGGGCAGCCGGTCGACTACCTCATCGCCGACGAGGCGCAGTTCTACACCGCCACGCAGGTCGAGCAGCTCGCGCGCGTCGTCGACGAGCTCGAGGTCGACGTCTACACGTTCGGGATCTCGACCGACTTCCGGGCGAGGCTGTTCCCGGGATCCGCCCGGCTCGTCGAGCTCGCCGACCGCGTCGAGGTGCTCCAGGTCAAGGCGCTCTGCTGGTGCGGCGCGCGCGCGACCCACAACGCGCGCACGGTCGACGGCGTCATGGTCGTCGAGGGCGCCCAGGTGGTCGTCGGCGACGTCGCCGCCGCGAGCGGCGAGGTCGCGTACGAGGTGCTGTGCCGTCGGCACCACATGCGACGGATGACCGCCGCGACCGCGCGCGCGGCGTCACCGTCGGTCGCGACCCTCTCGTCGGCGCAGGGCACCCTCGGCGTCAGGGCCTGACCCTCGCATCAGGCCGGACGCGACCGCCGAGGCCGGGTCACTCCGGCTTGGCGCCGAAGACGATCTCGTCCCAGCTCGGCACCTTCGCGCGCCCCTTGCGCGTGCGGGGCCGCTCGGCGGGCTCGGCGGGCGACTCGTCGTCGAGCGGCACGACGGGCACCGCGGGCACCACCGCGTCCGGCTCGGGCTCCGGCTCGGGCGCCGGCGGGCGCAGCACGACGGCCTCCGCGAGCGGGTCGGCGTCGAGCGGGTGCGCCCCGGGGACGTCCGCGTCGTCGCGGCCGAAGTCGAACGCGTGCTGCGGGCCGAACCCCTCGAACTCCTCGTCGTCGACGTCGAGGTCGAGGTTCTGCCGCACGCCGCGCCGGGTGCGGAGCTCGTCGAGCAGGTCGTGCGTCTCCTGCTGCGGGTCGGGCTCCGGCTCGGGCTCGGGTGCGTCCCCGCCCGTGAGCGACCCGTCGTCGCGGAAGTCGAACACGACGTCACGGACGGCCGCGAGATGACGGCGGGAGACGGGCTCGTCCGGGAGCTCCGTCTCGGAGAGCCACCGTGCCTCGTCGTCGTCGGCCACGACGGTGCGTCGTGCCGCGTCGAACGTCCACCGGGCCTCGTGCGCGGTGTCGCCCACGCGGAAGCGCGCGAGCACGACCCACGGGCCGGACGGCTCCCGCGCCGAGTCCCACGCGAGCGACGCGAGGTCGACGCCGCGGGCCGCGAGCCGGTCCGTCACGAGGTCGCCCAGCGTCGGCGCGCCCGCGTCACGGCCGACGCGCGTCGCACGCGCCTGCTCGGCGACGTACTCGCGCTCGGCCAGCACCGGCCCCTCGTAGCGACGGACGTGCTCGACGGGCAGGCCGGACGCGTCCGCGACCTCCTGCGTCGTCGCGCCCGCACGGATCCGCGCCTGGATCTCCCGCGGGCTCAGCGTCCCCGCGCTCTCGGCGCGCAGCTGTTCGAGCTGCGGCCGGTCCCGGCGCACGGCCGCGCGCAGCGGCTCGTCGATGCGCAGACGGAACCGCTCGCCCCCGGGGCCCACGAGGACGAGATGCTCGCCGTCCTCGTGCAGACCCTCCAGCTCGAGCTCACCCATTCGACCTCCCGGTACCTCGGGAAGAGCCTGCCACCTCCGGGCGCCCGGCGGGTGGATCCGGGACGGTGAGCCGCGCCTCGCCTCGCGGACGGTCGGTGCGTCCGGCCCCGCCGCCGGGCAGGATGGGCGGGATGGACGCCCCCCGGGACCTGCCGTTGACCACCGACGTCGTCGCCGAGCTCGTCGAGGTCGCCGAGCGCCTCGCACGCGAGGCCGGCCGCCTGATCCACGAGGGCCGGCCCGAGCGTGTCGCCGTGGCGGCGACGAAGAGCAGCCCCGAGGACGTCGTGACGGCGATGGACCTCGCGTCGGAGGACCTGCTGCGCCGCCGGCTCGCCGAGCTGCGGCCGCACGACGGCATCCTCGGGGAGGAGCAGGGGTACGTGCTCGGCACGTCGGGCGTGACGTGGGTCGTCGACCCGATCGACGGCACCGTCAACTACCTGTACGGGCTGCCCGCCTACGCCGTCTCGGTCGCCGCGGTCGTCGGACCGGCCGGCGACGACGGCCGTGCGCCGAACCCCGCGACGTGGACGGTGGTCGCGGCGTGCGTGCACGCGCCGACCGACGGCCGGACGTTCCGCGCGGGCCTCGGGCAGGGCGCGACGCTGGACGGTCGCGTGCTCCGGGCCGAGGACCCGCCCGCGCTCGCGGGGTGCCTCGTCGGCACCGGGTTCGGATACCTCGCGACGCGACGTCGCGCGCAGGCGCGCGTGCTCGCCGAGCTGTTGCCCCGAGTACGTGATATCCGTCGCATCGGGTCGGCGGCGCTCGACATCTGCAATCTCGCGGCGGGCCACCTCGACCTCTACTACGAGCGGGGTCTCGCCCCGTGGGACCTCGCGGCGGCGTCGCTCGTCGCGCAGGAGGCGGGTCTGCAGGTCACCGGCCTGCGCGGGCGCCCCGCGGGGACCGAGATGACGGTAGCCGGGGCGGCCGGGCGGGTGACCGAGCTGCGCACCCTGCTCGAGTCGCTCGACGCCGACAGCGACGGGTGAAAACGCTCCCGCAAAGCCCTCCGCGAATATGGTCGCGCGTCCGTGTTCGCACTCGGGGCAGATGTGGTGCACAATCCTCCGCGCGTGGGGAACAAATCCCGTCACCGGTGCATTGATCCCGCGTACGAGAATCCATCTGACGACGGAGTGTGACGCCACTCATGGCTACCGACTACGACGCCCCGCGCAAGACCGAGGAGGACCTGAGCGAGGACTCGCTCCAGGAGCTCCAGGCCCGGCGCTCGGACAAGAACTCGGGCGTGGTGGACGAGGACGAGACCGAGGCCGCCGAAGGCTTCGAGCTGCCGGGTGCGGACCTGTCGGGCGAGGAGCTCTCGGTCCGCGTCCTTCCCCGGCAGGCGGACGAGTTCACCTGTTCGAGCTGCTTCCTGGTGCACCACCGCAGCCAGCTCGCCTACGAGCGCAACGGGGCACCGGTGTGCTCCGAGTGCGCCGCGTGATCCCGCGCTGAACCGTTCGGCCGGCCCCCGCACCGCGGGCGGCCGGCCGACCTGCCCTGCCCGTCGCCGAGGGGGAGACCAGCAGGGACGACCGTCGAGGGGGCGGTCGACCTCAGGGGGACGTGGCCGACGGCGCGTTCAGCGCGCCTGCGCGCCGACCGTGAGCGCTCGTGCGAGCTCCTCAGGTCGGCGCGACGACACCAGCCAGTACGGCGTGGGGTCGGCGGGGTCCGCCAGCTCCACGCGCACGCCGCTGCGCACCCACCCCCGCAGGCACACGTGCGCGCGCGCGTCGAGGCGCGGCCCCAGCTCGGTCCGCAGCGCGTCCGCGTCGAGCACCGTGACGTCGCCCAGCAGCGCGACCGGGATGTGCGCACGACCCGCGCGCAGCACGCCGTCGCGCACCGAGACCGTCGGCGTGAGCAGGACCGCGGCGGTCAGGCCGCCCGCGAGGGCGACGAGCGCCACGGCGACCGCCAGCACGGCGTCGACCGGCACCAGCACCACGCCGAGCATGAGGGTGAACGCCACGAGGAGCGTCCACCCCCACGGGCCGAGCCACAGCCGCTCCGACCAGACCGGTCCCGGGACGGGCGCGGACGACGGACGCGGAGCGGTGCCAGGCATGCCCCCAGCATCCCATCCCGGGGAGGTAGGGTCGGGCCCCGTGACCGCCGAACCGCCCGTCGAGGTGCTGCTCCTCCGGCTCGACCCGGACCTGCCCGCACCCTCCTACGCGCACCCGGGCGACGCCGGCGCGGACCTCGTGACGCGTGTCGACGTGGTCGTCCCGCCGCAGGGTCGGGTGACGGTCCCGACGGGCGTCGCGATCGCGCTGCCGGACGGCTACGCCGCGTTCGTCCACCCGCGCTCGGGGCTCGCGGCCAGGCACGGCCTCACGATCGTCAACGCGCCCGGCACGGTCGACGCGGGCTACCGCGGCGAGATCGCGGTGACGCTGCTCAACACCGACGTCGAGCACGCACTCGAGCTGCACCGCGGCGACCGGGTCGCGCAGCTCGTCGTCCAGCGCGTCGAGCGCGCACGGTTCGTCGAGGTCGAGCACCTGCCGGGGTCGCACCGCGGCGACGGCGGGTTCGGGTCGAGCGGTGGCTGGAAGGCCGCGCACACGGGCTGACCGGTGCCGGGACGCCGCCGGGACCGACTAGGTCGCGGTCCGGCGCAGGACTACTGTCGAGAGCGACGGCGCGCACGGGTGCGCCGGGAGGAGAGTGTCGTGGGTCTGTTCCGACGCGGCGGCAAGGACACGGCCGCCGACGAGGTCGTCGAGACCGAGTCCGTCCCGCTCGACGAGCCGGGCGACGCGGAGCCGTCGGTACCCGCCCGCACCGCGGGCCCGTGGGACGAGGCGGAGGTCACCGACGACATCCCGCGCGTCGACCTCGGTGCGATCCGGCTGCCCGGGCTGCCCGGCATGGAGCTGCGCATGGAGATCGACAAGGCGACGAACGTGGTGTCCGCCGCGTCCGTGCTCCTCGACGGCTCGTCGCTGCAGGTCCAGGCGTTCGCCGCGCCGCGCTCCGAGGGCATCTGGGACGAGATCCGCGAGGAGATCGCCGAGTCGGTGACCGCCCAGGGCGGGTCGGTCGACGACATCCCGGGGCCGTTCGGCCGCGAGCTGCTCGCACGGCTCCCCGTCAAGACGCCCGAGGGCCGGACCGGCCACCGGCCGGCGCGCTTCATCGGCGCCGACGGGCCGCGCTGGTTCCTGCGCGGCGTCATCACCGGCAAGGGCGCGGTCGAGCCGGGCGCCGCGGAGGCGCTCGAGCAGCTGTTCGCCCGCATCGTCGTCGTGCGCGGCACCGAGGCCCGTCCGCCGCGCGACCTGCTCGCCCTCAAGCTCCCCGGCCCGGCGCAGGCCCCGGCCGAGCCCGCGACCGAGAAGCCCACGTTCGACCCGCTGACTCGCGGACCGGAGATCACGGAGATCCGATGACGCTCAAGGAGCGCATGCGCAAGGTCGTCGCGTCGCAGGCCGAGATCGAGGCCGACGAGGAGCGCGCCGACGCCCTGCGGTCGGTCGGCTGCACGCCGGTCGAGAAGCTCGCCGACCGCACGCGCGCGAGCGTGTCGGGCGTGATCCGTTCGGTCGTGCTGCGGCCGCGCGAGGGCGTGCCCGCGCTCGAGGCCGAGCTGTACGACGGCAGCGGCACGCTCGACCTGGTGTGGCTCGGTCGGCGGGAGATCGCCGGCATCGCGCCCGGTCGCCGCGTGCGCATCGAGGGGCTCGTGTGCCAGGTCGACGGCCGGCGCACGGTGTTCAACCCCAAGTACGAGCTGCGTCCGCGGCCGGGGGAGTGACGTGACGGAGGAACCGCGGCACGCCGCCGACCCGGCCGCCGCGGAGCGGCCCCTCGACGTCGTCGACGACGTCGTCCCGCCCGAGGAGGGCGGCACCGCACGCGGCCTGCGGGCCGTGACGGCCGACGAGTTCTCCGCGCTCGACGCCATGGGCGGCGTCCGCGGGATCGTCGAGTCGGTCGCGCCCGGGTTGCTGTTCGTGGTCGTCTACCTGGTCTCCGGGCAGCGCATGGCGCCCGCGCTGGTCGCGGCGGGCGCGGCCGCGCTCGTCGCCGTCGTCGCCCGGCTCGTGCAGCGCACGCCGGTCACGCAGGCCTTCGCGGGCGTCGTCGGCGTCGGCATCGGCGTGTTCTGGGCCGTGCGCACCGGCCAGGCGGAGGACTACTTCGCGTACGGCCTGTGGACCAACGTCGCGTACCTCGTCGGGACGCTCGTCTCGGTGCTGGTCGGGTGGCCGCTCGTCGGGATCGTCGCCGGGCTGTTCGCGAAGGACGGGCCCGTCGCGGGCGGGTCCTGGTCGGCGGCCGTCGCGTGGCGGCAGGACAGCGACCTCCGGCGGCGCTACACGCTCGCGACGTGGCCGATCATCGTCGTGTTCGCGCTGCGCCTGGGCGTGCAGGTGCCGCTCTACCTCTCGGCCGAGGTCGCGTGGCTGGGCACCGCGAAGCTCGTCATGGGCGTCCCGCTGTTCGCGCTGGCCCTCTGGATCAGCTGGCTGCTGGTCCGCGGGTCAGGAGCAGGTCGAGCGCCTTCTCGTCCGCGTCACGACCCGTGACGAACAGCAGCTCGTCGCGCCCCTCGAGGGTGTCGTCCGGGCTGGGGGCGATCGGGCGCGCGTCGCGCACGATGCACGCGAGGACCGTGTCGGTCGGCCAGTCGATCTGACCCAGGCGGATCCCCGCGAGGGGCGAGTCGTCGGGCAGCGTGATCTCGAGGATGTCCGCGCGCGACTGGTGGAACGTGAAGATCCGCACCAGGTCGCCGACGGTGACGGCCTCCTCGACCATCGCCGTCATGATGCGCGGCGTCGACACGGCGACGTCGACGCCCCACGCCTCGTCGAACATCCACTCGTTCTTCGGGTTGTTGACGCGCGCGACCGTGCGCGGCACGCCGAACTCGGTCTTCGCGAGCAGGGAGATGACGAGGTTCGCCTTGTCGTCGCCCGTCGCGGCCACGACGACGTCGCACTCGTCGGCGCGGACCTCGCGCAGCGTCGGCAGCTCGCACGCGTCGGCGAGCAGCCAGTCCGCGTCGGCGACCTGCGCCACGCGCATCGCGGACGGCTGCCGGTCGATGAGCGTGACCTCGTGGTCGTGCCCGAGGAGCTCGCGCGCGATCGACCGGCCGACCGAGCCGGCACCCGCGATGACGACCCTCACTCGGTCACCACCGGGGCGTGCGTGAGGGTCCGCTCGACGAAGGCCGCGTCGTCGGCCCGGTACAGCGCGTGCACGATGTCGTTCTCCTGCAGGACGGTGTCCGGCGCCGGCAGCACGCCGTCGCCGTAGCGGGTGAGGTAGGCGATGCGCACGCCCGCGGCCTCCTCGAGCACGCGCAGGGGGCGCCCGATCCAGCCGTCGTGGACGTCGACCTGCGCCAGCTGGATCTGGCCGGACGGGTCGCGGTACTCGTCGGTCGCGCCCATCGGCAGCAGCCGCCGGAGCACCTGGTGCGCGGTCCAGCGCACGGTCGCGACGGTCGGGATGCCGAGTCGCTGGTAGATCTCGGCGCGGTGCGGGTCGTAGATGCGGGCGACGACGTTGTCGATCCCGAACGTCTCGCGCACGACGCGCGCCGCGAGGATGTTCGAGTTGTCGCCGTCGGACACGGCGGCGAAGCCGAACGCGTCCTCGATGCCCGCCTGGGTGAGGGTGTCGCGGTCGAAGCCCATGCCGGTGACCTTGTTGCCGCCGAAGTCGGCGTCGAGCCGGCGGAACGCGTCGGGGTTCTGGTCGACGACCGCCACCGAGTGGCCGTTGTCCTCGAGCGACTGCGCGAGCGACGCGCCGACACGGCCGCAGCCCATGATCACGAAGTGCACAGGGCGTCACGCTATACCCGCGACGCCGTCCCGGTGAGCCGACGACCTGCGGGACCAGGGGATGGTGCTGCGGGGTCACGGCGGGCCTAGCATCAGACATCGTGTCGGATCTCGCGGATGCCGCCAAGCGACTCGTCCTCGGACGCCCCGTCCGGAGCGACCGCCTCGGCCACACGCTCCTGCCGAAGCGGATCGCCCTGCCGGTGTTCGCGTCGGACGCGCTGTCCTCGGTGGCGTACGCGCCCGACGAGATCCTGCTGACGCTGTCGCTGGCCGGGCTGTCGGCGCTCGTCATCTCCCCGTGGGTCGGTCTCGCGGTCGTGGTCGTGATGATCACGGTGGTCGCGTCGTACCGGCAGAACGTGCACGCCTACCCGTCGGGCGGTGGCGACTACGAGGTCGCGAACACCAACCTGGGCCCGAACGCGGGCGTGACGGTCGCGAGCGCGCTGCTGGTCGACTACGTGCTCACGGTCGCGGTGTCGATCTCGTCCGGCGCGCAGTACGCCGCGACGGCGTTCCCGCCCCTGCGCGGGCACGAGGCCGCGTTCGCGATCGGGCTGGTCGTGCTGCTCACCATCGCGAACCTGCGCGGCGTCAAGGAGTCCGGGAGCGCGTTCGCGATCCCCGTGTACCTCTTCATGTTCGCGATCGGGTCGCTCGCGCTGTTCGGCGCGATCCGGTACTTCACGGGCTCGCTGCCGCTCGCGGAGAGCGCGGGCTTCGACGTCGCACCCGAGGCCGGGTTCGACCAGGGGCTCGCGGGTCTGGCCGGCTTCTTCCTCATCCTGCGCGCGTTCGCGTCCGGGTGTGCCGCGCTGACCGGCGTCGAGGCGATCAGCAACGGCGTCCCGGCGTTCAAGAAGCCGAAGTCGAAGAACGCGGCGACGACGCTCGCGCTGCTCGGCGGGCTCTCGATCGTCATGATCATGTCGATCCTGCTGCTCGCGCAGGCGACGCAGGTGCGGTTCGCCGAGGACCCGTCCGTGCAGCTGCTCGAGGACGGCGTGCCCGTCGGCGACGACTACGTGCAGCACCCCGTCATCAGCCAGCTCGCCGACTCGGTCTTCCAGGGCATCCCGGTGATGTTCGTGCTGGTGTCGGTGGTGACGGGCCTCATCCTGGTGCTCGCCGCGAACACCGCCTTCAACGGCTTCCCCGTGCTCGGGTCGATCCTGGCGCGTGACGGGTACCTGCCGCGCCAGCTGCACACGCGCGGCGACCGGCTGGCCTTCTCCAACGGCATCGTCACGCTCGCGGCCGCGGCGATCGCGCTGATCTGGGCGTTCGACGCCGAGGTCACGCGCCTCATCCAGCTCTACATCGTCGGCGTCTTCGTGTCCTTCACGATCAGCCAGACCGGCATGGTGCGGCACTGGACGCGAGCGCTGCGCACCGAGCCGAACCCGTCGGTGCGCAGCCAGATGAAGCGCTCGCGGGTCATCAACACGATCGGCCTCGCGATGACGGGGACGGTGCTCGTGATCGTGCTCGTCACGAAGTTCACCCACGGTGCGTGGATCGCGATCCTCGCGATGGTCGCGGTCTACGTGCTCATGAAGGGCATCAACAAGCACTACCAGCACGTGCGCGCCGAGCTCGCGCTCGGCGAGGACGCCGACGCGCACCGGGCGCTGCCGAGCCGCGTGCACGCGATCGTGCTCGTGTCGCACCTGCACCGGCCGACCATGCGCGCGCTCGCCTACGCCCGGGCGTCGCGGCCGCAGCTGCTCGAGGCCGTCACGGTGGGCGTCGACCCGGAGGACGTCGACGCGCTGCGCGCGCAGTGGGAGTCGATGAACCTGCCCGTCCCGCTGCGCGTGCTGGACTCGCCGTTCCGCGAGATCACGCGGCCCGTGCTCACGTACGTGCGGTCGATCCGCCGCGAGAGCCCGCGCGACCTCGTCGTCGTGTACATCCCCGAGTACGTCGTCGGGCACTGGTGGGAGCAGCTGCTGCACAACCAGAGCGCGCTGCGCCTCAAGGGGCGCCTGCTGTTCACCCCGGGCGTGGTGGTGGCGTCGGTGCCGTGGCAGCTCGCCTCGACGGAGGGGCAGACAGGTCTCGAGGACCCGGTGCGGGGTACGGTGCCGCGTGGTTACTGAGACGACGGAGGCCGTGGGCGCGGTCGTGGAGCTCGAGGTCGGGCCGGTCGCGCACGGCGGGCACTGCGTCGCGCGGCACCAGGGGCGCGTCGTGTTCGTACGGCACACGCTGCCCGGCGAGCGCGTGCGTGCGCGGCTGACGGACGCGGGGGAGACCGCGAAGTTCTGGCGTGCCGACGCGGTCGAGGTGCTCGACGCGTCGGC
>NZ_BHYL01000191.1 GCF_003851725.1 Cellulomonas algicola
GGACGCGGCGACGGGCGCGGGCACGACGTCGTTCTCGCGGACGGGCCGGTTGGCGGCGGCCGTCGGGAGCGGGGCGAGCGTGACGACGGTCGTGGTCGGCGCGGGCGTGGCGGCGGCCGTGCGACGGCGCCAGGGCAGCCCGCGTCGGGGCGTGCGCGCAGGGCGCTCGGCGGTGAGGTCGCCGTGCGTCGCGGCCTGGAGCGCGACGAGCCCGGCGGTCGGGTGACCGGTCACACCGGCGCCGACAGCGGCGAGGAAGGTGAGGTTCATGGCGGGGTCCTTCCGTGGATGGGAACGCTTCCATCCTAGGGACAGCGCTTGCCGGATTCATGGGACGAAAGGCTCGCGGCGGGCGAGTCGGACGTCGCGCTCGTCACACGTCGGCGGCCGCAGGCACCTCGGCGGCCCGCGGGCGCGCCAGGACCGTCGTCAGCGCGAGCAGGACGACTGCGGCGATCGCGACGCCCAGCACGTACCCGGGCGTCAGCGGCATGCCGAGCGCGATCGCCAGCGCCGCACCCGACGCGATGACCACGCGCACGAACGTGCGCTGCTCGTCGAGCCACACCCCGACCGGCCCCGTCGTCACACCCCGCCGCTCCCCCGCGCCGCGCAGCCACGCCACCGACCGCGTCCACGACGAGCGCAGACCCACCGCCGCGGCGCTGCGTCCCGACACGAAGGCGACCACCGCGACGACCAGTCCCAGCACGAGGCCCGACCGCAGCGCGACCCGCAGCAGCGACACCACCTGGTCGTAGACGACGACCGCCGCGTCGGGCCGCTGCACCGCGGGTGGCAGCGCGTTGGCGTACACCGTGCGCCCGACCGTCAGCACGACGCCGAGCAGCAGCATCGCGCCCGCGAGCGTCAGGCCCGCGACGACGAGCGCCCGCGAGCGGTGCTGCGCGAGGAGCACCCCGCCCGCGAGCAGCAGCACGACGACCCACGGCAGCCACGTGCCGAGCACGTCCAGCCAGCCGTACGCGTTCTGCAGCCGCACCAGGTCGGCGCTCTGCACGAGCGGGAAGCTCGCGTTGATCGTCGGGAGCCGGTCCACGATCGTGAAGCCGCGCTCGGACAGCGCCGACTTCACGGCCTCGATCACCGTCGTGAGGTCGACGGTGAGCGTGCCCTGCGCGTTGATCGACGCGATCGCGTCGGGGTCGCCCCGCATGACGGCGACGAGCTGCTCGTGCGCCGTGCGGTTCGCCTCGGTCCACGCGGCGTCGAAGGCGTCCGACGTCACGAGCCGCTCGACGGCCTGGTGCACGAAGCTCGTCGCCGCGCTGACCAGCGGCCCCTGCAGCGAGTCGACCGCGGTCGCGAGCCGCGGCGGCAGCCCGAGCTCGGCGACCGCCGACGTCGCATCCGCGGCCAGCCGCTCCAGGTCGATCGCGTCGACGATCGCCCCCGTCACCCGGTTCGTCACCGCCTGCTGGATCTGCGGCTCGTCGACCAGCGGCGCGACCGTCGCGAGGTACCGGTCGGTGTCGGTCACCAGCCCACGGGCCCACGTGGCCACCACGGCCACGGGGGCGAGCAGCGCCGCGACCACGACGAGCACGACCGAGGCCGTCACGCGTCCGGGACGTCGCCGTCGGCGCGGTACGGCCGGTGCGACCGACGCGTCGGGCGGGTACGACGGCGGCGCGGCCCGGAGGCGGGCGTTCTCCTCCTCGAGCGCTGCGAGCCGGGCCCGCAACGCCGTGAGGTCGTCCGTCCCGTTCCCGTCCGCGGCCTGCGGCACACCCTGACCGGTCATCGCCCCTCCTCGACATGCCCGATTCGTCCCGCTGCTCACGAGCATGGCAGCGTCGCAGGTCAGCGCGCGACCCCTGGCGCGGTACGGTGCCCACCGAGCGCTCCACGCGCGACCGCCGGCCGCACGTCCCGTGCACGTCGTCCCCGGAGGGACCGATGCCCAGACCGCCCGTCCCCGCTCACGACGCCGTCGCCCGCGACCCTCGCAAGCCGCCCGCGTGGCTGCCGCGTGCGTTGCTCATGACCGCGGTCGCCGTGTTCCTCGGCCTGTTCACGTGGCGGGCGCTGTCGCTGCTCGGGTCCGTCATCACCATCGTCGTGATCTCGTGGTTCGTGTCCCTCGCGATGGAGCCGCTCATCCGGTGGCTCGTCGCGCACCGCGTCCGGCGGACGCGCGCCACCGGCATCGTCATGGTCGGCGGGATCCTCGTGATCCTCGTGATCGCCGCGCTGTTCGGCGGGCTGTTCGTCGCGCAGGTCGTCGAGCTCGTCGAGTCGCTGCCGTCGTACTACGAGCAGCTGAAGAGCTGGCTCGACACGTCGTTCGGCGTCGAGCTGCCCGAGTCCGACGAGGTGATCGCCAACGTCGGCGACAACTGGCAGTCGCTCGCGCCCGGCATCATCGGCGTCGGCGCGTCGATCGTGGGCGGCCTGTTCACGCTCACGTCGATCCTGCTCGTCGTCTACTACATGGCCAGCGCGGGGCCGAAGTTCCGGGCCGCCGTCCTGCGGCTGTTCGCGCCGAACCGCCAGCGCGAGATCCTGCGGCTCTGGGAGGTCTCGCAGGAGAAGGTCGCCGACTTCATCAACTCGCGCATCGTGCTCGCCGCGCTCTGCACGGTGTTCACGTGGATCTTCCTGCTCGTGCTCGGCATCCCGTACTCGCTGCCCCTCGCCGCGTTCACCGGCGTCGTCTCGCAGTTCGTCCCGACCGTCGGCACCTACATCGGCGGCGCCCTGCCCGTGGCCGTCGCGCTCGCCGTCGACCCGATCAAGGGCGTCGCCGTGCTGGCGTTCATCATCGCCTACCAGCAGGTGGAGAACCTGATCTTCTCCCCCAAGGTGTCCGCGCGGTCGCTCGAGCTCAACCCCGCGGTGTCGTTCCTCGCCGTCATCGCCTTCGGGGCCGTGTTCGGCCCCATCGGGGCGTTCCTCGCGCTGCCCGTCGCCGCGACCATCCAGGCCGTGTCCTCGACGTACATCCGCCGGCACGAGCTCGTCGACGCCGCGATCCTCGAGGAGGACGCGGAGGCGCTGCGCGCGCGGGGGTGGCACGACGTCGACGAGGACTCGCCCGCGTCGGTCACGCCGCCCGTCGACCCGCACGACGCAGCCCCGCCCGAGGCCGGCGCGACCGACACCGGCACGACCGACACCGACGGGACCGCGGCGCGTCAGCCGTAGAACACCCGCTCGACGACCGCCCGTGCACGCCGGGCGGTCCGCAGGTAGTCCTCCTCGAGTTCCGCACCGCCGCCCGCGGGGTACCCCGCGACGCGCGCGACGCCGCCGAGCGCCTGCCGGTCGTGCGGCAGGACGTCCGCGTGCGCACCCTCGGCACGGCCGGTCCACAGCACGTTCGCGTCCCGCAGTCGCGACGCGAGCTCCCACGCCTCGACGAGCACCCGCGTGTCGTCCTCGGCGATGAGGCCCGCCTCCCGGGCTGCCGCGAGGGCGTCGAGCGTCGACGTGGTGCGTAGGCCGGGCACCTCGTGCGCGTGCTGGAGCTGGAGCAGCTGCGCCGTCCACTCGACGTCGGCGATCCCGCCGCGCCCGAGCTTGAGGTGCCGGGCCGGGTCGACGCCGCGCGGCAGACGCTCCGCCTCGACGCGGGCCTTGATCCTCCGGACCTCGCGCACGGTCGCCGGGTCCAGGCCGCCCTCCGGGTAGCGCAGCGGCGCGATCAGCGCGACGAACCGCTCCCCCAGTGCCGTGTCGCCCGCGACGGGCCGGGCGCGCAGCAGCGCCTGGCTCTCCCACGGCGACGACCAGCGGCTGTAGTACTCGGCGTAGGCGTCGAACGACCGCACGAGCGGGCCGTTGCGTCCCTCCGGTCGCAGGTCGGCGTCGACCGCGAGCGTCGGCTCCGGCCCCACCGAGCCGAGCAGGGACCGCAGCTGCGTCGCGACGGACAGCGCGAACTCCTGCGCGACGGCCGCGTCGGCCCCGGGCAGCGGGTCGTGCACGAACAGCACGTCCGCGTCCGACGAGTAGCCCATCTCGCCGCCGCCGAGCCGGCCCATCGCGACCACCAGCATCCGCGTCGGGTTCTCGTCGAGCCCGAGCGCGACACGCGCCTCCCACTCCGCGACGCGCAGCGTCCCCGACAGCACCATGTCGGCCGCGCGGGTCAGGCTCCGTGACGCCCGGACGCTCGTGAGGACGTCGAGCACGTCGGCCGCGGCCGTGCGCGCGAGCTCGCGGCGGCGCAGCCCGCGCAGGGCGAGGGCCGCGGGCACGGGCTCGTCCGCACGCGTGAGGACCGCGTCGGCCTCGGCCGCGAGGCGCTCCGCCGTGCGCGGCTCGAGCTCGGCGTCGTCGGCCAGCCACGTGACCGACTCCGGCGACCGGGACAGCGCGTCCGCGACGTACCGGGACGTCGACAGGACGTGCGCGAGGCGCTGCGCCACGGTGCCCGAGTCCCGGAGCAGTTTGAGGTACCAGTGCGTCGTCCCGAGGTCGTCCGAGAGGCGGCGGAACGCGAGCAGGCCGCCGTCGGGGTCGGCGCCGTCGGCGAACCAGCCGAGCATGACGGGCAGCAGCTGGCGCTGGATCGACGCACGCCGCGACACGCCCTCGGTGAGCGCCGCGATGTGCCGCAGCGCACCGGCGGGGTCGCGGTAGCCGATCGCCGCGAGGCGCGCCCGTGCCGCGTCGGGCGCGAGGCTCGCCTCCTCGGTCGACAGCTGCGCGGTCGCGGGCAGCAGCGGGCGGTAGAAGAGCTCCTCGTGCAGGTGCCGGACGTCACGCCGCACCGACCGCCACCGCTCGAGCAGGCCCTGGGCGCCCTCGGCCCGCAGCCCGACCGACCGGGCGAGCCGCTGCAGGTCGGCATCGGCGGTCGGCAGCAGGTGCGTGCGGCGCAGCCGGTGCATCTGGATGCGGTGCTCGACGAGCCGCAGCCACCGGTAGCAGACCGCGAGGCGCGCGGCGTGCTCGCGCCCGACGTAGCCGCCCGCCGCGAGGGCCGCGAGCGCCGTGAGCGTGCTGGGGCTGCGGATCGAGTCGTCGGCGCGGCCGTGCACGAGCTGCAGGAGCTGGACGGTGAACTCGACGTCGCGCAGGCCGCCGACGCCGAGCTTGAGCTGACGGTCGGCCTCCGCGGCGGGCACGTGCTGCTCGACGCGGCGGCGCATCGCCTGCGCGTCCTCGACGAAGTTCTCGCGCTGCACGGCCGCCCAGACGAACGGCTGCACCATCGCGGCGTACTCGCGCCCGAGGTCGGGGTCGCCCGCGAGCGGGCGCGCCTTGAGGAGCGCCTGGAACTCCCACGTCTTGGCCCACCGCTCGTAGTACGCGCGGTGGCTCGCGATCGTCCGGACGAGCGGGCCGTCCTTGCCCTCGGGACGGAGCGCCGCGTCGACGGGCCAGAGCGCGGGCTCGCCCGACGCGGTCGAGCACACGCGTGCGAGGCCCGCGGCCAGCCGGGCACCCGCCGCGAGCGCCTCGGCCTCGTCGGCGCCGTCGACGGGCTCGGCGACGTAGATGACGTCGACGTCGCTCACGTAGTTGAGCTCGCGCCCGCCGGTCTTGCCCATGCCGATGACGGCGAGCCGGACGCCCGCGCCGTGGTCGTCGAGGTCGCCGCGCGCGACCGCGAGCGCGCCCTCGAGCGCCGCCGCCGCGAGGTCCGCGAGCGCGGCCGCGACGCCGGGCAGCCGGGACAGCGGGTCGGTGGC
>NZ_BHYL01000192.1 GCF_003851725.1 Cellulomonas algicola
GGTGAGGCGTTGGGCGAGGACGACGGGCTCGTCGTCGACGCGGAGGAGGGTCAGCCCGAACGCGACGACGCGACGCT
Source organism: Cellulomonas algicola (assembly GCF_003851725.1). Taxonomy (GTDB): domain Bacteria; phylum Actinomycetota; class Actinomycetes; order Actinomycetales; family Cellulomonadaceae; genus Cellulomonas; species Cellulomonas algicola. The sequence goes on from NZ_BHYL01000192.1 coordinate 78, forward strand.
CGCTGTCCGGGCCGGTCGCGGTGCGCTCGTAGTCGACGGCGCCGACGGGGAAGTGCGCGGCCCACTGGCCCGCGGTGGTGAGGATCTCCGAGAGCGACGAGTGCATGCGCTGCTCGCCGCCGCCGATGCCGATCAGCCGCCCGCCGCCGTGCGCCTCGACGACCGCCGCGACGGCGACGTCCGCGTCGACCCGGCGCAGGAAGGGGACGACCTCCGTCAGCACCGGCAGCCCGCGCGGGTCGCGACCGAGGTGCTCGCGCAGGACCGGCACGAGCGGCGTGATCTCGTCCGTCGGTTGCGCGTGCGCGGCCTGGGCGGCGTCCGCGAGGGTGCGGAACGCGCGGAGGAAGTCGTCGAGGGGGGCGTCGGGCATCGCGCGGACCTCCTGCCGTGCGGACGGCCACCACGGTGGCCTCGTCTGGTGGACTCGTGCGCGGCGTCGGTGCCGCGCACGTCACACTAGGCCGGTGACCACCGCCGTCGTGCCCGAACCGTCCGTCGCGCTCCCCGGCTGGGCGCACACGTACTCCGGCAAGGTGCGGGACCTGTACGTCCCCGACGAGTCCGCCGCGGGTGCGGCGATCACCGCGGCGCACGGCGACGTCGTGCTGGTCGTCGCGAGCGACCGCGTCTCGGCGTACGACCACGTGCTGTCGCCGGGGATCCCGGGCAAGGGCGTCGTGCTCACGCAGCTCAGCCTGTGGTGGTTCGAGCAGCTGGCCGACCTCGTGCCCAACCACGTCGTCTCGACGGACGTGCCCGAGGCCGTCGCGGGCCGCGCGATGGTGTGCCGTCGCCTGTCGATGTTCCCCGTCGAGTGCGTCGCCCGCGGCTACCTGACGGGCTCGGGGCTGGTCGAGTACCGCGCGTCGGGCGAGGTCACGGGCATCCCGCTGCCGGCCGGGCTGGTCGACGGGTCGCGGCTGCCCGAGCCGATCTTCACGCCCGCGACGAAGGCAGAGCTCGGCGACCACGACGAGAACGTGCCGTTCTCCGCGGTCGTCGAGCAGATCGGCGCGGACGCGGCGACGACGCTGCGCGACCTCACGCTCGCCGTCTACGCGCGGGCCGAGGCCGTCGCGCGCGAGCGGGGCGTGATCCTCGCGGACACCAAGCTCGAGTTCGGCACCGACCCGACGACGGGCGCGGTCACGCTGGGCGACGAGGTGCTCACGCCGGACTCGTCGCGGTTCTGGCCCGCGGACGCGTGGGAGCCGGGCCGTGCGCAGCCGAGCTTCGACAAGCAGTTCGTCCGGGACTGGCTGACGTCGGCCGCGTCCGGGTGGGACCGCGAGTCCGACGTGCCGCCGCCGGTCCTGCCGGCCGACGTCGTCGAGCGCACGCGCGACCGGTACCTCGAGGCGTTCGAGCGCCTGACGGGCGCGCCGCTCCCGCTCTGAACGGTGGCACCCAGGCTCGGTCCCGGGTGCCGTGGGTGCGCCGCCGGGTGTGAGCAGGACGACATCGGGGTCCCGCCGGCGCGGTCGCAGGCGAGGTTAGGCTTGCCTCATCCGCCGGCCGTGACGGGATGACCGCATCGGCCAGCCCCTCACCGATGGGAGTCCCCCCGTGCGCCACCTGCGCCGCTCCGCCGTCGCCGTCGTCGCGACCGCGCTGACCCTCGCGCTCGCCGCGTGCGCCGGCTCGACCGACGACGACGCCGCCACCCCCGAGCCCGGCAGCACCGAGAGCGACGGCACGACGTTCCCCGTCACCATCGAGTCGGCGCTCGGCGAGGCCGTCATCGAGCAGAAGCCCGAGCGCGTCGTGACCCTCGGCTGGGGTGCGGACGACATCGCGCTCTCGCTCGGCACCGTGCCCGTGGGCATCGAGGCCGACACGTGGGGCGGCGACGAGGACGGCTACCACCCGTGGTTCCGCGAGGCGATCGAGGAGCGCGACGCCGAGCTGCCCGAGGCGATCGCCGCCTACCCGCTCGACGTCGACGCGATCGTCGCTCTCGAGCCCGACCTGGTCCTCGCGCCGCAGTCCGGCCTGGAGCAGGACGTCTTCGACCAGCTGTCCGAGGTCGTGCCCGTCGTGGCCTACCCGAAGGAGGCGTGGCAGACGACGATCGAGGAGCAGGTCGAGATCATCGCGACCGCCCTCGGCGTGCCCGAGCAGGCCGAGCCGCTGCTGCAGACGCGTCAGGACGCGATCGACGAGGCCGCGCTCGCGAACCCCGAGCTCGCCGGGATCTCGTTCGCGTACGTCTACGCCGGCACGCCGGGCAGCCTCGACGTGTACCTGCCGGGCGACCCGCGCGTCGACCTGCTCACCGACCTGGGCCTCGAGCTCGCGCCGTCCGTCGCGGACCTGAAGCCGTCGCCGAACACGTTCACGTCGAGCCTGGGCCTGGAGAACGCGGACCAGCTCGACGACGTCCAGTTGCTGTTCACGTGGTTCGGGGACGAGGCCGAGCAGGCCGCGACCGAGGCGCAGCCGCTGTTCGCGCAGATCCCCGCGTTCGCGGCCGGTGCCTACGTGCCGATGCTCGACCGCTCGCTCGGCATGGCCGTCACGACCGCCACGCCGCTGTCGCTGCCGTGGGCGCTCGACGCGTACCTGCCGCTCATCACCGCGGGCGCCGAGAAGGTCTGACCGGGACCGCCCTTCCGGTCGCCCACGCGGCGCCGGGCGGGCGCCCGCGGGACGTCACCCGTCGGCCTGCGCCGCCGCCGCGTGACCCGTTCCGTACCGTGCACCCATGAGCACCGTCGCCGCTCCCCGAGCCCCGCGCGCGCAGCCGCCGCGCGCGCGGGGCTCGCGCGCGCTCGTGCTCACCGCCGGTCTCGTCGGCGCGCTCGCGCTGCTCGCGCTCGCCGTCGGGCTCAGCCTGGCCGTCGGCGCCAAGTCGGTCCCGCTCGGCGACGTGTGGTCCGCGCTGCTGCACCCCGACGACTCGTACACGTCGAGCGTCGTCGCGTCGCGCGTCGACCGCACGCAGCTCGGGGTGATCGTCGGCGCGGCGCTCGCGGTCGCGGGCGTCGTCATCCAGGGGCTGACGCGCAACCCGCTGGGCGACCCCGGGCTGCTCGGCGTCAACGCGGGCGCGTCGGCGTCCGTCGTCCTCGGCATCCTCGTGCTCGGCCCGGCGGCGGGGCGTTCGGTGTGGACCGCGATCCCGGGCGCGCTGCTCGCGGCCGTCGCGGTCTACCTCATCGGGTCGGGCGGGCGGCGTGCCACGCCCGTGCGGCTCGTGCTCGCGGGTGCGGCGGTGTCGGCGGTGCTCGTGGCGCTGGTCGAGGCCGTCTCGCTCACGCAGCCGCTCGTCTTCGACTCCTACCGCGTCTGGGTGGTCGGGTCGCTCGCCGGGCGGCCGCCCGGGCTCGTCGGGCAGGTCCTGCCGTTCGTCGTCGTCGGGCTCGTGCTGTGCGCGCTGCTCGCGCGGCCGCTCAACGCGCTCGCGCTCGGCGACGAGTCGGCGACGTCGCTCGGGCTGCACGCCGGCCGCACGCGCCTGCTCGGCGGCGCGGCCGCGACGATGCTGTGCGCCGCCGCCGTCGCCGCGGTCGGCCCGATCGCGTTCGTCGGGCTCGCGGTGCCGCACGTCGTCCGCTCGTTCACCGGGTCGGACCACCGCTGGCTGCTGCCGTACTGCGCGTTGCTCGGGCCCGTGCTGCTGCTCGTCTCCGACGTCGTCGGCAGGGTCGTCGCGCGGCCGGGCGAGCTCATGGTCGGCGCGGTCACGGCGTTCGTCGGCGCGCCGTTCCTCATCGCCGCCGTGCGGCGCGGCCGGATGGGCTTGTGATGCTCCAAGGTCGTCCGCCGCGGGTGCTGCGTCTCGGGTCCGCCGAGCGGGGCATCTCGGTGCGCTGGCGCGTGCGGCCGGTAGTCGTGGGCGTCGCTGCCCTGGTCGTGGCCGTCGTGGCCGCGCTCGTGACCGTCAGCGCCGGTCGGCTCGGCATCCCGCTCGCCGAGCTGCCGACCGTGCTCGCGGGCGACGGCTCGAAGATCCAGCAGTGGGCGCTGTTCACCAAGGCGCTCCCGCGGCTCACCGTCGCCGCAGCCGCCGGTGCCGCGTTCGCCGTCGCCGGTGCGCTGTTCCAGTCCGTCACACGCAACCCGCTCGGCAGCCCCGACGTCATCGGCCTCGGGTCCGGCGCCGCCGCGGGGGCCGTCGCCGCCGCGCTCGTGTGGCCCGGCGTCGTCCCCGTCCCCGTCGGTGCCGTCGTCGGCGCGGTCGTCGCGGTCGTCGCCGTGTGGCTCGGCACCGGGCGCGGGTTCGCCGCACCGCACCGCATGGTCGTCACCGGCATCGCCGTCGGCGCGATGGCCCTCGCGTTCGTCCAGCTCGCGCTCGCGCGCGGCAACCGGGAGGACGCGCAGGAGGTCGCGATCTGGATCAACGGTTCCCTGCTCGCGCGGACGTGGACCGACGCGGCCGTCGTCGGCGGTGCGCTGCTCGTGCTGGTGCCGCTCGCGCTCGTGCTGACCCGCGCCCTCCAGGTCGTCGAGATGGGCGACGAGGCCGCCACGGCCGTCGGGGTCCGGCCGACGACCGTGCGCACGGCGGCCGTCGTCGTGGGCGTCCTCGCGACCGGGGCTGCCGTCAGCGTGTGCGGGCCGATCGCGTTCGTCGCGCTCACCGCCCCGCAGATCACGCGCCGCCTCACGCGCTCGACCGGGCCCGGCGTCGCCGCCGCCGCCTGCACCGGCGCGGCCGTCCTCGTCGTCGCCGACCTGATCGCGCAGTACGCCGTCCCGGGGCAGCAGTTCCCCGTCGGCGTCGTCACGGCCGCCCTCGGCGGCGTCTACCTCGCGTTCCTGCTGGTGCGCGAGTGGAGGAGGAGCGCCGCATGAGCACCGCCCGCCCAGCGCCCGGAACCACCGGCGACGCCACCGGCCCGGCCACCCCCGCGTCGCCGCTCGAGGCGCGCGACCTCACGCTCGCCTACGACCAGCTCGTCGTCGCGCGGGACCTGTCCGTCGCCATCCCGCGCGCCTCGTTCACCGTGATCATCGGCCCCAACGGTTGCGGCAAGTCGACGCTGCTGCGCGCGCTCGCCCGGACCCTCAAGCCGCGCGCCGGCGAGGTGCTGCTCGAGGGGCAGCCGGTCGAGAAGATGCGCGGCAAGGACGTCGCCCGCCGGCTCGCGCTGCTGCCGCAGAGCCCCGTCGCGCCCGAGGCGATCACGGTCGGCGACCTCGTCGCGCGCGGCCGGTACCCGCACCAGGGGATCCTGCGGCAGTGGTCGCCGGCCGACGCGCGTGCCGTCGCCGCCGCGCTCGACGCCACCGAGGTCGCCGACCTGCGCGACCGCTACGTGTCCGACCTGTCCGGCGGCCAGCGGCAGCGGGTGTGGCTCGCGATGGCCCTCGCGCAGGAGACCGACCTGCTGCTGCTCGACGAGCCGACGACCTACCTCGACATCGCGCACCAGGTCGAGGTCATGGACCTGTGCGCGCGCCTGCACGAGGAGGGCCGCACGCTCGTCGCCGTCCTGCACGACCTCAACCAGGCCGCGCGGTACGCGACGCACCTCGTCGCGATGCGGGACGGGCGCGTCGTCGCCGAGGGGCCGCCCGCCGAGGTGGTGACCGCCGAGCGCGTGCGTGAGGTGTTCGGGCTCGCGTGCCGCGTCGTGCCCGACCCCGAGACCGGCACGCCGATGGTCGTGCCGCTGCGCGGGGCCGCGACGCGCGCGTGACGGCCGCCGACCGACGGTCCCCGGCCGCGTCACGACGGCCCGACGACGTGCGTACGTCCGCGCGGGCCGTGGGGCGCGGCTCAGACGACGATGTCCGACGCGTCCGTCAGCGTGACCCACGCCTTCTCGCCGAGCGCCCGGGTCGGCGGCAGGACGTCCGCGTCGACGGCCGGTCCGAGGTCGAGCCCGGTGAGCTCCTCGATCGTCGACACCGGCACCTGGAACGTGCGGAACGGACCGAGCGGCGGGGGAGCGTCGACGTCCCGCGCCGCGCGCTGCGCCTCGTCGAGGTCGAGCCCCGCGAGCAGCGGCGACTGGTCCACGAGGAACCCCGCGGAGGCGAGCCTGAGCCTGGGCGCCCTGTCGTCGGGGACGCCCGCGGACGGTGCGTCGGGGTCGGGCGTCGCCCACACGGCGACCTTCCAGAAGTGCCGCGGCACCCCGACGCCCCGGTAGACGGGGTCGTCGTCGCGCAGCACCGGACCGGTGAAGACGCTGACCCGCTGCCGCCACGTCTCGGCGTACTGCAGCACGTGGTCCTCGAGGCCGACCCACAGCTGCTTGCCCTGGTTGAAGTCGTCGACCTGCGGGGCGGCGTTGGTGTACCGGAAGGTGTCGACGTTGGCCCGCTGCGCGACGTCCGGATCACCCCAGACCGGGTCGGCGCGTCGCACGAGGTGCCCGCGGTCGAGCCGGTTGTTCCGGTAGACGTCGGGCCCGGCCTGCCGGTCGGCCGGCACGCGCGGGTCGAGCTCCCACCTGTCGTTGCGCGGCAGGTCGAGCAGCCGGCCGCCGTCGATGTTGACCGCGGTCGCCGCCGCGAGCTTGTGCTCGGGGTCGAACTGCACGGTGAAGTGCGTCGACGGGAGGTCCTCCGTGGGCCGCGGCGTGACCGGCAGCGGCAACGGAGGGCCGAGGAAGAACGGGTCGTACCCTGCGTGATCCATGCCGCCCCCTACGGTGCTCACATGACGACGGTAGCGGCGGGGTCGACGCGGACGACATGACAATCGCGACAAATCACCCACTGCTGCTGCGCGCCGGTCGACGTGTCGGCCATGCCGGCCTGGTCGACGTCCTGCTCCGCGACGGCCGCATCGCCGCGATCGGGCCCGACCTGCTCGACGCCGCCGGTCCGCGGGCGGAGGTCGTCGAGCTCGACGGCCGCCACGTGCTCCCCGGCCTGTGGGACGCCCACGTGCACCTGACCCAGTGGGCGCTCGCGCGGCAGCGGCTCGACGTGTCCCGCGCGGCGTCGGCGGCGGAGGCGGTCGCGCTCGTGCGCGCGCGGCTCGACACAGCACCGCCGGCGCCCGGGGCTCCGCTCGTCGGGTTCGGGTTCCGCGACGGCCTCTGGCCGGACGACCCCACGACCGCGCTGCTCGACGCCGCCGTCGGTGAGGTGCCCGTCGTGCTCGTCTCGGGCGACCTGCACTGCGCGTGGCTGTCCACCGCCGGGCTGCGGATGCTCGGCGTCGGAGCGCACGACGGCGGCCTGCTGCGCGAGGGCGACTGGATGCCGCTGCAGGGTGCGGTCGACCACGTGCCCGACGACGTCGCCGACGTGGCGGTCCACGAGGCCGCGCTGGCCGCCGCCGCACGCGGGGTCGTCGGGGTGGTCGACCTGGAGATCGCCGACAACCTCGACGTGTGGCGTCGTCGCACCGCGGCCCGGCCCGGCGTGCTGCGCGTGCGCGCCGGTGTCTGGGAGGAGTACCTCGACCGCGTCGTGCGCGACGACCTGCACACGGGCGACCGCGTCGCCGGGCTCGTCGAGCAGGGCCCGCTCAAGGTCATCACCGACGGCTCGCTCAACACCCGCACCGCCTACTGCCACGACCCCTACCCGGGCACGGCCGACCGCGGTGTCCTGTCCGTCCCGCCCGACCACCTCGTGCCGCTCATGACGTACGCGCGCTCGCACGGCCTGCGGTGCGCGATCCACGCGATCGGCGACGCCGCCAACGCGCTCGCCCTCGACGCCTTCGCCGCGTCCGGCGCGGCCGGGTCCGTCGAGCACGCGCAGCTCCTCGACGACGACGACGTCCAGCGGTTCGCCGAGCTCGGTGTCGTCGCGAGCGTCCAGCCCGAGCACGCGATGGACGACCGGGACGTCGCCGACCACCACTGGGCCGGCCGCACGCGTCGCGCCTTCCCGCTCGCCGCGCTGCACGCCGCGGGGGTGACGCTCACGCTCGGGTCCGACGCGCCCGTCGCGCCGCTGGACCCGTGGGTCGCGGTCGACGCCGCTGTCTGGCGCGCGCGCGACGGCCGCGACGCGTGGCACCCGGAGCAGCGGCTCGACCTGCTGACGGCGCTCGCGGCCTCGGTCGACGGACGGTGGGTCGGCCTCCAGGTCGGGGACCCGGCCGACCTCGTGCTGCTCGACGACGACCCGGTCGCCCGGGGCGGGACGGCGGGCGCCCTCCGGGACATGCCGGTCGCCGCCACGCTCGTCGCGGGCGGGTGGGCGCACCGCGCCCTCTGACGGTCGGGCAGGTACCCCGATGACCTGGGCGTTCGCCCGTCCGAGGGATGGTGTCGATAGGTCGTCGCGCGATATATATCGGTCATGACGTTCCGCATGACCGAGCAGGCGTACCTGGTCATGCTCGCGCTCGCCGACGAGCCGCGGCACGGGTACGGCGTCGTGCAGGAGGTGCGCACGCTGTCGGACGGCCGCGTCCGCCTCGGTGCCGGCACGCTGTACGGCGTCCTCGACCGCCTCGTCGACGTCGGGTACGCCGAGGCGTCGGGCGAGGTCGTCGTCGACGGACGCGTCCGCCGCTACTACCGGCTGACCCCCGAGGGCCGCGACGTCCTCACCGTCGAGACCACGCGGCTCGCCGACCTCGCCCGTCGCGCGCAGCGCGTCCTCGCCGCTCCCGTCCGCCCGCGCCCGCTGCTGGGCGGCGCGTGATGGCCCGCGCGGTTGAGGACGCCTTCGAGCGTTCCGCCCGACGGTGGCTGCGCGCCTACCCGCCCCGCTGGCGCCGCGAGCGCGCGGACGAGGCCGTCGCGCTGCTCGCCGACCTGGCGCCCGACGCCCGCCGGGTCGACGTGCGCACCGCCCTGGGGCTGGTCCGGAGCGGCTGGTCCACCCGCCGCCGCACGCGACCGCCGCTGCGGACGTTCCTCGCCTTCCGGTTCCGTGGCCGGCTGCCCGGCCCCGAGCACGCCGCCTGGCTCGAGGACGACGTCACCGGGCGGTGGTTCCACGCCCGTGCCGCACTCGCGCAGGTGCTCGTCGTCGGCCTCGTGGCGTGGGGCGTGGCAGCCGTCGGGTGGTTGTCGTGGGAGGCAGTGCTCTTCGGCTCCGTCGTGATGGTGCTGTCCGAGGCCGTCCGCGCGACGCGGCGGATGCTGCGCCACGAGGACCCCCGCCGGCCGGCGGTCGCGGGCGACGTCGGCCGCTTCGGCCCGTACGTGCGGCTCGACCCGCCGGACGGGGGTGCGCGGTGAGCGCACAGCCGCCGGTCGTCAGCCCCGACGGCACCGACGCCCCCGACGGGACGGACGGCACGGATGCCGCCGACGGCCCCGACGTCGCGGGCTGCCCCGACGCCACGGACGGCGGCGCGGCGGCCGGCACGTCTGCCACGCCCGATCACCTCGCAGCCCTGCGCCCCGAGACGCGTGCCGTGACGTTCGTGCGCTCGGCGCAGCGCTGGCTGCTCGCCTACCCGCCGTCGTGGCGCACGCGGCACGGTGCCGAGCTCGTCGACGTCCTCGCGGACCTCGCGGAGCCGTCGGCCACCCGCGTCGACACCCGGACTGCGGCGGGGCTCGTCGTCGGCGGTCTGCGCACACGGTGGCGCACCGGACCGCCGCCGGCCGCGCGGCTCGCCTTCTGGGTCTTCGACACCCCGCCGTCGGCGCGCTACGGCGACTGGCTGCGGGACACGGTCGCCGCCCGGAGGTTTCGCGTCATGCGCTGGCTGCGCGGGTGCACCCCGGCCCTCCTGCTGCTCGCGGTCCCCGGCGTCCGCGACGACCCCCGGTCGGTCGTCGCCCTCGTCGCGCCGGGCGTCGCGCTGTACGGCGTCCTCGTCCTCCTGACGAACGGGGAGCGGACCCGACGCTGGATGACGCAGCGGTTCGTCGCGTCCCGCGGCCCTGAGCCGGGGACACGGCTGCCCGTCGTCGTGCTGCCGCGGCAGCGGGTCGCGGCGGTGCCGTCGACCGTGGCGGCGCTGGTGGTCGTCGGCGTCGGCGCGGTCGCGTGGTCCGTCGCCGGCTGGCTCGTCCCATCCGTCGTGACGTGGGTGTCGTGCCCGACCGACGGACTGCCGGTGGTCGCGTGCGCGGAGAACGTCACGATGCCCCGCACGTCGCCGACGGGGTGGCTGGTCACGCTCGCGGTGTCCTGCGTCGTCGGCGGTCTCCTGGCGCTCGGGGCGTGGCGACGCCTGCGACGCGTCCTGCCGTCGCTGCCCGATCAGCCGTGGCGCGAGGTCGTGCCGCTCGTCCGGACGGCGCCCGTCGGCGTTGCCGTCGTCGCGGCGGCGATCGTCGCGTCGGCGGCATGGGAGGTCGTCGGGATCGGCGTCCTGACGTTCTCGGCCGTCGCCGCGCCCGTCTGCGTCGCGGCTCTGCCGGTGCTGCTCGTCCTCCGGCGTGCCGCGCGCCGCACCGCGCACCTGACGGACGTGGCGGCCGTGGACCTGTGGGCGGTCGTGCTGCGCGGTCGGCCGCCGCGCGTCGACGAGCCGCAGCCCGGGCTCGTCTGACCGGACGCCGGCCGCGCCGGTCGCCTGTCGGACGCCGACCGGGTGCGCCGTCGCCGGTCGGTAGACTCGCCGCGATCCCCACCGCCGCGAACTCAGGGAGCACCCCCGTGGGACGAGTCGTCGTCGACGTCATGCCGAAGCCCGAGATCCTCGACCCGCAGGGCAAGGCCGTCGCGGGTGCGCTGCCGCGCCTCGGCTTCGCGCAGTTCTCGTCGGTCCGTCAGGGCAAGCGGTTCGAGCTCGAGGTCGACGGTCCGGTGACGGAGGAGGTCCTCGCCGCAGCCCGTGCCGCGGGCGAGCAGGTCCTGTCGAACCCCGTGATCGAGGACGTCGTCGCGGTGTACGAGGACACGGACGCCGAGGTCGCGGCCCGATGAGCCGCATCGGCGTCGTCACCTTCCCCGGCACGCTCGACGACCGCGACGCGGCGCGCGCGGTCCGGCTGGCCGGCGGCGAGCCCGTCGCGCTGTGGCACGCCGACGCCGACCTGCACGGGGTCGACGCGGTCGTCCTGCCCGGCGGCTTCTCCTACGGCGACTACCTGCGCGCGGGGGCGATCAGCCGCTTCGCGCCCGTCATGGGCGAGATCGTCGAGGCTGCCCACAAGGGCCTCCCTGTCCTGGGCATCTGCAACGGCTTCCAGGTCCTCACCGAGGCGCACCTGCTGCCGGGGTCGATGATCAAGAACGACCACCTGCACTTCGTGTGCCGCGAGCAGGTGCTGTCCGTCGAGCGCACGGACACCGCGTGGACCAGCGACTACGCGCAGGGCGAGCACATCACGATCCCGCTGAAGAACCAGGACGGCCAGTACGTCGCCGACGAGCGCACGCTCGACGAGCTCGAGGGCGAGGGCCGCGTCGTGTTCCGCTACGAGGGCTGGAACCCGAACGGGTCGCGGCGGGGCATCGCGGGCATCAGCAACGCCGCGGGCAACGTCGTGGGGCTCATGCCGCACCCCGAGCACGCGGTCGAGGCGGGCTTCGGCCCGGACGGTGCCCAGGGTCCGCGCACGGGCACGGACGGCCTGCGGTTCTTCACGTCGGTGCTCAAGGCGCTCGTCGGCTGATGACGGCGGACGCCCCGGCCGTCACGGTCGACGTCGTCGCCTGGGACCACCCGGACGTGGTGCGGCTGCGCGACGCGCAGCAGGCCGAGCTGCGCGAGCGGTACGGCGAGGACGACATCGGTCACGCGATGTCGGGCGACGACATCGTCGGTGTCGTGCTGCTGCACGCGGACGGCGAGCCGGTCGCGATCGGGGCCCTGCGTGACGTCGACGCCGTGTACGACGACCTCGAGCCGCAGACCGCCGAGGTCAAGCGCATGTACGTCGTGCCGGAGCACCGCGGCCGCGGCTACTCGCGCCTCATCCTCACCGCGCTCGAGCGGCTCGCGACCGCGCAGGACGTGCGCTGCCTCGTCCTGGAGACGGGCCCGCTGCAGCCCGAGGCGATCGGCCTCTACCTCCGGGCCGGCTTCTTCCCGATCGAGAACTACGGCGAGTACGTCGGCGTCGTGGACTCACGCTGCTTCGCGAAGTACCTCGTCCCGGTCCCGCAGGCCGAGCGTGCCCCGCGCTACGAGGGTCGCGTGACGATCGAGCGGACCGCGTGGGACGACCCCCGCGCGCTCGAGCTGCGGCGGGCGATGCACCGGTTCAACGGCTGGCGCTACCCCGAGCTGCAGCCGATGTGGGACGCCGCGGGCGGCTTCGACGGCGACGACGCAGCGCAGGGCGTCGGCGTCCTGGTCGTGCTGCTCGCGCTCCTCGACGGCGAGCCCGCCGGGCACGTCGCGCTGCGCGGTCCGCGGGACGGCCAACCGGAGGGCTCCGGCGAGGTCAAGAAGCTCTTCGTCGACGACAGCGCCCGCGGCGCCGGTCTCGCGCGCACCCTCATGCGCGCGCTGGAGGCGGAAGCCCGCGCGGCCGGCATGACGTCGCTGCTCCTGCAGACCGGCGTCCGCCAGCCCGAGGCCGTCCGCCTCTACGTCGACGAGGGCTACCGGCCGATCGCGCCGTACAAGCCGTACGTCGGCGACCTGCTGTCCCTCTGCTTCGCGAAGACGCTCTGACGGCGGCGCGGGGGCCGGCGTGACGATCCGCGTCGGGACGTCGGGCTGGTCGTACGACCACTGGGAGGGCGTGCTCTACCCGCCGGGAATGCCTCCGCACGACCGGCTCGCGCGGTACGTGCAGGAGTTCGGCACCGTCGAGCTCAACGCGTCGTTCTACCGCTGGCCGCGCGACGCGACGTTCGCGTCCTGGAACCGCCGCCTGCCCGAGGGCTTCACGATGTCCGTCAAGGCGTCGCGCGGGCTCACGCACGCGAAGCGGCTCTACGCGCCCGAGGTGTGGTCCGAGCGGATCGCCCGCTCGTGGCACGCGCTGCGCGACCGGCGCGAGGTGCTGCTCGTGCAGCTGCCGCCCGACCAGCAGCGCGACGACGCGCGCCTCGACTGGTTCCTCGGGTCGCTGCCGTGGTGGGTGCGGGTCGCCGTCGAGCTGCGGCACCCGTCGTGGCAGCACGACGACGTCTCCGCGATCCTCGAGCGGCACGGCGCCGCGTCGTGCGTGATGAGCGGCGCCGGGCTGCCGTGCGTGCTGCGCGCGACCGCGCCGTTCGTGTACGTGCGCCTGCACGGGCCCGACCAGCAGTGGCTCTACGGCGGCTCGTACTCCGACGACGACCTGCGCTGGTGGGCGGACCGCGTGCGCGAGTGGGACGCGCAGGGTCGTGACGTGCTCGTCTACTTCAACAACGACGGCGACGGGAACGCGGTGCGCAACGCGCGGACGCTGCGCTGGATCCTCGGCGTCTGACGCCACCCGACCCGGCGTTCTCGGCATGTGAGCGGGTTGCCGACAGGGGTGGTGCGCGGCGACGGGCTGCGGTTAGCCTTCCCGCATGTCCTCGTCCCGGGTGTGTTGTCGCTGAGCTGACGACCTCGCGCGCCCGCGGCCCGACGGCCCTCGCCGCGCACCCCGTACGACCTGAGGACCTCCTCCCGTGACCCAGCTCCTTGCGCGCACCCGCGCGCCGCACACCCGCACCGTCGCCCGCCCGCACCGTCCTGCGGTGCTGCCCGCCCGCCCTGACGCGGTCGCCGCCGAGGCCGCCCCGGTCGTCTGGCGCGTCGCCGTCGACCGGGCGGGGCGCACGACCGTCGAGCCCACCTCCTCCGCGACCCGACCGCAGGGCGTCGAGGTCGTCGTCACGAGCGCCGCGCTGGACGACGTCGCGCTCCTGCGGTCCGCCGCCGCGGCCGACACCGTCCGCATCCGCCACTCGCCCACGCTCGCGACGCCGACCGCGGTCGACGCGCTCGTCGCGGTGCTCGAGGGCCACCTCCTCGCGACCGGTCGTCGGCGCGGTGACGTCCGCGTCCTGCTGGAGGTCGAGACCGTGGTCGCCGACGACGAGCTCGACGCCGCCCGCCGCCGCGCGAACCTGTCCTACGCCGAGGCGTTCTCCGGGTTGGCGTGGCGACCGTCGTCGACGTGGCTCGTCGGCACGGCCGAGCAGGTCCGCGCGGATGCCGCCGCGCTGGTCGCCGCCACGGGCGTCGACGAGGTCGTGCTCGCCCTGGTCGGGCGCTCACGCGAGCACGTGGGCCGTCTCGGCGCCGCGGTCGCCACCGCCGCCTGACGGGCGGCCGAGGACGCGTCCCGTCTCACGGGGACTGGGAGGGCGCCTCGTGTCCCGGTGGCCGTCCCTCGCCGAGCTCGCGCAGCGGCTGCGTGCGGTCGCCGCCCGCGTCCCCGGTGTTGACCGTCCCGACGCGCTCGATCAGCACGGCCCGGACCTCGCCGTGCGCGAGCGGGCAGTGCTCGACGCCGCGCGGGACGACGAACACGTCGTCGGGACCGAGCTCGACGTCGCCGTCGCGGAGCTGGATCGTCAGGCGCCCGGACACCACGAGGAACAGCTCGTCGGTGTCGGGGTGGGTGTGCCAGACGAACTCGCCCTCGAGCGTGACGACCTTGACGTCGTGGTCGTTGACGGTGGCGAGGCGGTGCGGCTGGAACGGCGCCGGCAGGGCGTCGAGCGCGCTGCGGACGTTGCGGACCCCGTCGTGCGTCATGGCACGACCGTAGGGGCGGCGCGTGCGCGGCCGCGACGTCGTCGGGCGGACGAAGTCGGACGAGCTCTCGGCGGTGGCGCCCGGCGACGTTCGGGACGTCCGTGGACGACTCGGGCGGGCCTGTGGAGAGGCGTCCGACGGGCGGTGGCGCGCGTGGCATCCTGGCCCGCGTGCCACGCCAGAGCGCCGTCCCGTCCCTGCCCGTCCGGGTGCTGGGGACAGGTGCCCACCGCCCCTCCCGCGTCGTCCTCTCGTCCGAGCTGGACACCGCGCACGGGCGCGACGCGGGCACGTCGGAGGCGCGGTCCGGGGTGCGCTCGCGGCGCTGGGCGTCGGCGGAGGAGACGTCGTCGGTGATGGCGGCGGCGGCGGTGCGGCAGGCGCTCGACGCAGCCGGGCTCGACGTCGGGGACCTCGACGCGGTGGTCGTGTCGGCCGTCGCCCCCGAGCAGCCGATGCCGACGACCGCGGTCCTCACCGCGGCCCACCTCGGTGTCCCGGGCGGGCGGGTCGCGGCCCTCGACGTGAACGCCTCGTGCGTCGGATTCCTCTCCGCGCTCGACCTCGCGTCGGCTGCCGTCGCCGTCGGGCGGTGGGAGCGGGTCGCGGTCGTCGCGACCGAGATCGCGTCGAAAGGGCTCGACCACCGGGAGGTCGAGGGGTCGGCGCTGTTCGGCGACGGTGCCGCCGCGGTCGTCGTCGGTGCGGCGGCGCCGGACGACGGGTCCGCGGTGCTCGCGAGCGCGTCGGGGGTGTGGCCGGACGCCCGGTCCGCCTGCCGGATCGACGCGGGCGGGACGCGGTTCAACGTGACCACCCCGCCCGACGACCCGTCGGCCTACCTGTTCCGCATGGACGGTGCCGCGCTGCTGCGGCAGGTCGCCCGGCACCTGCCCGGCTTCCTCCGTGACCTCGAGCGTCGGGCAGGCCTCGGCGTCGACGAGGTGGACGTCGTCGTGCCGCACCAGGCGAGCGCCGTGGGCCTGCGGTACCTGCGCGAGCGCGTGGGCGTGCAGCCGGACGCGGTCGTCGACATCCTCGCCGACCACGGCAACCAGGTGTCCGCGTCGGTGCCCACGGCCCTGCACCACGCCGTGACGTCGGGCCGGCTGCGCCGGGGGCAGACGGCGCTGCTGCTCGGCACGGGCGCAGGGCTTGCCCTGTCGGCCACGATGCTGCGGTACTGACGCCATGACCGTCGAGCTGACGTTGCTGGAGGCCGGGCACACCACGCACAGCGCGGGCGTCGCCCGACGCGGAGCCGGTCGTGCACCCGTCCGGTTCCCCGCGCTCGTCGGGGTCGTGCGGCATGCCGGCGGTGTCGTGCTGGTCGACACCGGGTACGCGCCGCGCGTCGTCGAGGCGCTGTCGCACGGGATCGACCGCGTCTACGGCGGGCTGCTGCCCGTGCACGTCGGGCCGGACGAGTCGGCGGTCGCGCAGCTCGCCGCGCGGGGGATCGACGCGGACGACGTGACGCACGTCGTCGTCACGCACCTGCACGCCGACCACGTCGGTGGGCTGCGCGACTTCCCGGCCGCACGCGTCGTGGTGGCGCGGCGGGCCGTCGACGAGATCGCGCGCGTCCGGGGGGTCGGGCGTCTCCGCCGCGGGCTGGCCCCGGTGCTGCTCCCCGACGACCTGGCCGACCGCCTCCTCGACCCGATGACGCTCCCGCGTGCGGACGACGCGGACGTCGAGCCGCTGGGCGGCGCGCGGGACCTGCTCGGTGACGGGACGGTCGTGGTCGTGCCGCTGCCGGGGCACGCCACCGGCCACCTCGGCGTCCTCGTGCGGACGGCCACGCGCGACGTGCTGCTCGTCGGCGACGCCGCCTGGGACCGTCGCGCCGTGACGCACCGCGAGCTGCCCGCGCCCGTCGTCCGGCTGCTGTCCGCCGACTGGCCCCGGTACACGCGGACCATCGACGCCCTGCACCGCCTGGCGGAGCGGCGGCCCGACCTGATCGTGCTGCCCGCGCACGACGAGGCCGCGATCGCCGAGGCCCGCGCCGAGCTGGCGACGTGAGCCGGCCGCCCGCCGCCCGTGCCCCGCACCCTGTCCGTGGCACGCCGGCGGACGCGTCCGCAGACCGGCGCGTCCCGGAGCGCCAGCCGTGAGCCGGGCACGCGTCGCCCGGCGCGACGCGCCGGGACGG